>CAUZRD010000161.1:0-4902 GCA_963582255.1 Alphaproteobacteria bacterium
GCTCATCAACATCAAAACTGCTGATACTATTAATTCCAGATTGGGCATTGATGAGCCTATCCCAAACGCACTCAACTCCGACACCAAGTGGCGTCACGAGGCCCATACCTGTAATTACGACTCGTCTCATAACTTCAGTCCACAGAGCGTCAAATAGATCAGATGCCGGGGCAGTGATGTGCCAGCATCAAAGGCAGCCATTACGACTGTTTTTCAATAAACTTTACGGCGTCGCCAACAGTTAGGATTGTCTCGGCAGCATCGTCAGGAATTTCGCAACCAAATTCCTCTTCAAATGCCATCACCAGCTCAACGGTGTCTAGGCTGTCAGCACCAAGATCATCAATAAAACTAGCCTTCTCGTTTACCTTACCAGCCTCGACCCCAAGATGCTCTATAACTATTTTTGTCACACGTTCGGAAATTTCACTCATGTTTCATACCCCAGTCATTTTTTATGTTCGTCATATAGTCAGAAGATCTGGCTGTATTGCAGCGGTTTAGTAGTATGAATTTGCCAGCACGGTGATCCACAGTTGTGACCGATCAGATCCGAATGCGCCGGTTCCTATCACATTTTAATTCGGGAGGCCAACTGCTCTTGCCCACGGAGCTTGAGCTACCCGCAAGTCCGCACTAAAGCGCTACGGCATAATCAATCCTCCATTCAAATGCAGTGTTTGTCCAGTGATATACGCAGCCTCGTCACTCGCGAGATAAACCACCCCAGCTGCAATCTCCGAGGGATCGGCCAACCGCCGCGCAGGAATCTTCAGAGATAGTGCCTCGCGCTGGTTTTCGTTCAGCTTGGTTATCATATCCGTTTCAACCAGACCTGGGGCAATACAATTGGCGGTGACACCGCGGCTTGCCAATTCAAGAGCAAGAGACTTTGTCATGCCGATCAACGCAGCCTTGGAAGCAGCGTAATTTGCCTGACCAGCATTTCCGGTAACGCCAACAACCGATGTTACCGAAATAACGCGCCCATAGCGACGCTGCATCATACCCTTGGAGACCGCCCGGGCCAATCGAAATGAGGCATTCAAATTTACGTTCAATACGTCCATCCACTCATCATCGCGCATACGCATAACTAGATTGTCGCGAGTGATGCCGGCATTGTTAACGAGAATATCAATCCCACCGGCAGCAGCTTCAGTTTCTGGAACGAGTCTCTCAACCGCATCGCTATCGGACAAATCACATGGGATGATGGTGGCATTGCTACCAATTACATCCGCGACTTCCTGCAGCCGCTCGCGCCTTGTTCCTGAAATAACAACACGAGCTCCAGCATACGCCAGCGCCTTAGCGGTCGCACTGCCAATACCGCCGGATGCGCCGGTAACCAGCGCCGTTCTACCTTCTAGTGAAAACATGCCCGACCCATCTCCTCATGCCAACATATCAGCCAAGTGCTACTGCAAGTGTTTCAATATCTTTGGGTGTACTAATCGATACAGATGAGAGTTCTGGCCTGATACGACGAGCCAACCCACTCAAGACTTTTCCCGCCCCGATTTCATACACAACCTCCACGCCCGCATCGGCCATCCCCATAACGCATTCACGCCAACGCACCATAGCAGTCACCTGCTCGACTAGAAGATCGGCAATTTCAGACTGCTCATTCACCGGCGTCGCCGTCACATTCGCCATCAACGGTACGATCGGTGCGCGCAGCGTATGCTCATCTAAGGTGGCACGCATTACATCGGCTGCCGGCGCCATCATTGAACAATGAAACGGCGCGCTTACCGGCAGCAGCATCGCTCGACGTGCACCAGCACCTTTGGCTAATTCAATCGAGCGCTCTATGGCAGCCTTGGAGCCAGATAAAACAACCTGACCGGGAGCATTGTCATTGGCCAGAGAACATACCTCGTTGCCACAATCTTCCGAGGCAAGTTTTGCAACGTCCGCAGCCACGTCAATATTAATACCAATCAGAGCCGCCATAGTACCCTCGCCAACCGGCACGGCTTCTTGCATCGCACGTCCCCGAATACGCAATATTTTTGCACACTGAACTAAAGAAAAAGATCCAGCCGCCGCAAGTGCCGTGTATTCGCCAAGTGAATGACCTGCAACAAATTTAGCACTTGAAAGGTCAATACCGACTTCGCTCAAGATAACATTCATTACCGCCATCGAAACACACATCAAGGCCGGTTGTGCATTCTCGGTAAGCTTAAGGTCGCTTTCTGGACCTTCCCATATTATTTTTGACAGATGCTGGGAAAGCGCTTCGTCAACTTCGGCGAAGACATCTTTAGCGCCCGGAAAGGCATCCGCCAATTCACGTCCCATGCCGACTTTTTGGCTTCCCTGACCAGGAAAGGTGAATGCAAATGACATATTGTCTAAAAACCCCTAATATAAATAAAGTTGGAGATCATGATTCACCGGCGAAATCAAGCAATCGCCAACAGGCTAGTGTAAAGAGCTGCAACAATCACCAGAAAGACAGCTCCTAGGCCGATAGCTCTCTGTTGTGTGCTCCCAGTCATACGCCTTGCACACGCGGATAAAACGCGTATAACCACACTACTCATCTCCGGTTGGAGGCTGAAAAGATGCCGCAAGACGTGCGATCTTAGCATGTTTTGTACTCATCTCTTGTCTCCGCTCTTTTGGCCAATACTTTGAGCCTTTCCGCAAGTCGGGCTCAAGAGGGGCTTCGCACCGGTGAAGATACAAAAAGGAAAGGCTACCTTATGGCATTGTACGAACACATATTTCTAGCGCGCCAGGATATTTCCCCGCAGCAAGTCGAAGAGTTGACCGAGACCTATAGCAAAGTGATCACGGAAAATGGCGGCACAATTTCTAAATCCGAGTATTGGGGGCTAAAATCGCTCACTTACCGAGTTAAGAAAAATCGCAAAGCGCATTTCACACTACTAAATATCGATGCACCGTCAGCAGCCGTTCAGGAGATGGAGCGGCAGATGGGTATTAGCGACGATATAATTCGCCACTTGACCCTGCGGGTAGATGAGTTGGAGGAGGGCCCATCGGTGATGATGCGCTCGCGAGGAAATCGTGATAAGGATGATCGCCGCCCCCGCGAGAACGGAAGTCCTGATCAGAGTGCTAAATCCGCACCAACCACCCCCCATACCGATGATGCGTCCAACTTGGCCAAAGCTACCCCTGCTCCTTCCAGTGAGCTTGCCAGTAAGCCAACAAAAGAGGCGGACACAACTGATGAAAGCGGAGTCAACTCATGAGTATGTCAGAATCATCTGCCCGTAGGCCGTTCTTTCGCCGGCGAAAGACCTGCCCATTTACCGGTATAAATGCACCAAAAATCGACTACAAGGATACAAAACTACTACTGCGCTACCTGTCTGAGCGCGGCAAGATTGTTCCGAGTCGGATTACCGCAGTGTCCGCGAAAAAACAGCGCGAGCTCGCAAAGGCAATCAAACGTGCGCGTTTTCTCGGCCTGCTTCCTTATGTTTTGAACTAGACAGCTATTTTACAATCGGTTGGGGCGCTCAAGCACCTCTAACCGCGATATGACGCGGGACAGCTTAACGATGACTGGCTCTTTACTACTTGGCCTTGGCACCGGCCTCACCTCAGCCCTTCTATACGGATCGGTCTTCACCGGATCGATGTTTGCTGTCGTATTGTTTTATCTCAGCGCGCTACCATTAATGCTAGTGGGCTTAGGCTGGGGATGGCGAACGGCAGCGATTGCGGCAACAGCCGGATTTATCGCAGAAGTCGCATTTTTTAGTCTAGAGCTCGGCGCGTTCTTCATTATCACCTGCGCGCTCCCTTCGGTTTTTTCCGTCTATCTAGCCATGCTTTCTCGCAGCAAAGAGAACGTCATTGAATGGTATCAGACTGGGCGGTTGATCTCATGGATCGTAAGTTATTCATGCGCGATCGCAGTGATTGCAATGATTGCAATCGGACCGGATATGGAGAGCTTTACAGCCAACATCACGGTCGTTGCGGGAGAATTACTACAGGTGCAGACCAGTGACGTCGTGAGGGTAGAGCAGGCGGAGGTCATAATCGCGTTGCTAACCAGGTTTCTCCTACCAGCGACAGTTGTAGCGTGGCTAGTAACCTTCCTTGCCAATCTATGGATTGCAGGGCGGACAATCAGAGCATCAGACCGCCTCACCCGTCCATGGCCCACGCTTCACGCCCTACAGCTTCCGCAACGCTTTGTAGTATTTACCGGACTTTGCATGCTAGCGAGTCTATTGCCGGATTCTCCTGGACTGGTTGGTCAGGCATGCCTTGCTGCCTGCTCCGTAGCCTATTTTCTTGTTGGACTTGCCATTATCCATAAGCTAACGATCGGCATGGCTTCACGTCGCATGTTGCTGTTTATTCTATATTTTTTAGTGTCATCTTTCATGTTCACCGCGCTATTCATCGTACTGATTGGCGTCGGAGATCATTTCTTAAATTTTCGTATGCGACGGCATAAAGATTCGTCCAGACCGACTTAAGTTTTTATAACTAGACACCAGTTTCCAACGAGGATCAGAGCATGAAAATCATCTTACTCCAACGTATTGAAAGACTCGGTCAAATGGGTGATGTGGTAACGGTCAAGTCGGGATATGCCCGAAATTTTCTACTGCCGACCGGCCGCGCCTTACGTGCCAATGAAACCAACCTTAAAAACTACGACACCCAACGTACGCAATTGGAAGCTCGCAATCTTGACGCACGCAAGGAAGCCGAGGCCGTTGCTGAAAAACTAGAAGGCCAGACTTTTGTTGCCATTCGTCAGGCTGGCGATTCCGGTCAACTTTATGGCTCGGTTAGCACCAGCGATATCGCCAAGCTTTTGAATGACGGCGGGTTTTCAACCAACCGCAACCAAGTGGTGCTACCCCGACCAATCAAGGTTTTGGGTTTACATGA
>CAUZRD010000162.1:0-4847 GCA_963582255.1 Alphaproteobacteria bacterium
GTTATTTTCAGCACAAGCAGGAGAGATTTAATGGCCCACATGGTCAATTGCGCAAAATTAGCTAAAGAGGCCGAAGGCTTAAGGGCCTTGCCCTACCCGGGCGATCTAGGCAAACGTATCTATGAAAATGTCTCACAGGAAGCCTGGAATATGTGGCTTGCCCACCAGACCATGCTCATCAATGAGTACCGTCTCAGCCCGGTAGAACCCAAGGCCAGGTCATTCCTCGAAGAAGAGATGGAAAAATTCTTTTTCGAAGGCGGTTCCGAAGTCCCGAAAGAATTCGTCCAACCGGAATAAAAGCATCGCTTGACCTTAGCTCGCGAGATCGCTTTAATACGGCGCTGCAAGATATGACATCCAAAGGCCAGGTAGCTCAG
Source organism: Alphaproteobacteria bacterium (assembly GCA_963582255.1). Taxonomy (GTDB): domain Bacteria; phylum Pseudomonadota; class Alphaproteobacteria; order Rhizobiales; family TMED25; genus CAUZRD01. The sequence continues at coordinate 381 of CAUZRD010000162.1, forward strand.
TTGGTAGAGCAGGGGACTGAAAATCCCTGTGTCGGTGGTTCAATTCCACCCCTGGCCACCATTACTTCAATCACATACTGGATAACTTGACCCTCGGCATCATACTCGGGCAATTAGTGCTCTATAAACCATAGGATGAAGTCATATTTGGGAGAGACATGGGGTATAAGTTTTAGACAGCTACTCTGTTCTTCTACAATTTTACTTTACTAAGCTGGTTTTCAATTCCTGCTAGTACATTGTTATTAATATTTACTTCGATACAACTGACTGTCGTAGTTGATGTAGTTGCTCATAAGGAGCACGAATGCCGGTGTTCGAATACGAATTTGAGACTTCAGGTTCGAAACACAGCGACGAATAAACTTGGAAGAAAAAAATGACAAAAGCAATTCTGGTGTATCAGCCGGGCGCGGCAGACGCAATGAAATGGGAAGACATTGACGTTGGGGAACCGGGAGAAGGTGAAATCCGTATAAAGCATAATGCGGTGGGCCTTAACTATATTGATGTGTATTTTCGTTCCGGTGAATATCCGGCACCGACTTCACCTTTCACTCCGGGTCTGGAGGCTGCAGGGACGGTCGAGGCTGTGGGAACAGGCGTCGAAGGGTTAGTGATCGGCGACCGCGTAGCTTATGCGGATCTGCCGATGGGTGCCTATGCAGAGGCACGGCTTTTTCCTGCAAGTTCTGTCGTCAAACTTCCCAACGGCATTGATGATGAAACCGCAGCCGCCATGATGCTTAAGGGTATGACTGCGGAGTATCTATTACGACGAACCTATCCAGTACAAGCGGGTGATACGGTTCTTATTCATGCTGCTGCGGGTGGTGTCGGATTGATTGCCTGCCAGTGGGCTAGTCATCTTGGTGCGAAGGTCATTGGCACTGTAGGCAACGATGAAAAAGCAGAATTGGTCAAGGCTAATGGTTGTCATCACCCGATCGTCTATACACGCGAAAACGTTGTCGAACGGGTAAAGGAGTTAACTGATGGAGTAGGTGTTACCGTTGTCTACGACGCTGTGGGGAAAGATACTTTCGTGAAGAGTCTCGATTGCCTCAAACCACGTGGCATGATGGTCAGTTATGGTCAATCGTCCGGGCCGATTGATTCTATCACCCTCGACGATTTGAAATCACGAGGTTGCATTTATTTAACCCGACCTTCGATAATGCTCTACAACAGTACGCCTGAAGAGATTCGTGATTCGGCCTCAGCGCTTTTTGATGTCGTCTCTGCCGGCTATGTAAAAATTGCTATCAACCAACGATTTGCCTTAGCTGATGCGGCTAGCGCTCACCGGGCCCTAGAAAATAGACAAACATCTGGTTCAACAGTGTTATTTATAGATTAACTTGGAGGCCAGTGGCAACAAAAAATGCAATCAGCGTGATTTGTTTGCCCAGTTACTAATTATCCACTTTAAGCCCATATTCGCAACGCTGGCTTATTCCTGAATATGATCATAATAGGGGGTGCGACAATCGCGGCCCTATTATTTCTGTTTGCTCAGTTTAGTCATTTGTCTATTCCAGTGGAATGAGACAGTACCGGAAGTTGGACAGAAGTGGTTATCAAGATTATTGATACCAATGACAATCTACTGGAGCTGGACTTCTTTTTTAGTTGGACAACGTCAATCTTTCTAAGACAAATCAGCTTGGGTGTTCCCGACTACCGACCTGTAAATTTCACTACCATAGCCTTTCCAATCTCTCTTAATTGCGTGATGTTGTTGCTCCGATTTTTCTAGACATTTTATTGCGGCATAGTATTGTATAGAGTGAACTGCCAGAGAAATAATAGGCAATTTATTGATACTTGTTTACTTTTAGAAATTACTGAACCTTGGCCTGGGGAAATAACAAATGCCCGAAAAATTATTACCCAAAAAGTTTGTTCATCTGGAAGTCTACGTGAAAGAATGGTCCATCACAGGTGAAGAAGGTCGCTATCTGAAACGCCATAATTCGACGCTCGAAGAGATGACGGCATATTACAATATCGTCGAACCTCTGCTTGAGGATATTTCTACCTATCTTGACCAGTATTCATTGAAAGATCTCAGCCCTGAATGTATTCGGCTCTTAAATCTGGCACTGATGTGTCAGGAATGTTTTTCCTCAGTCGTTTTATTCAAACACCCCCACGTACCCAATGTTTTACCCTGGCAGCAGTTCAAAGTTTCTTCGTCGATCATTGACGAAGTGAAAAAAATACCAACACAAAAACACAAATAACGATACAGGAGAATTATTGTGGCCATTGGTAAAAGCATGCATATCAAGGTTGATGAAGGAGACCTCATCAATCAACACGTTCATTACTCAGAAGCACCATTCCCTGATTCAGATGGCAAAGATGCGCCACCGTGGGATTTCAAGCCTGTGCCGACAGAGCCACTGCATTCGCAGCAAGCCTATGAGGATGAGCGCGACAAAATTTTTAAGAAACGCTGGATCAATATTGCCCGTGAGTGGGAAGTGCCGGAGCCGGGTAGTTACATTATTAAAAATATCGAAGTGCTCGGCGCCTCAATCGTTGTTACCCGAGGCACCGATGGTGTCATTCGTAGTTTTCATAATGTCTGTCCCCATCGGGGCAATCAGTTGTTTGACCCGAATAAACAGCCCTGTCAGGGCCGAGCGCGCACAGTGATGTGTGCTTTTCATGGCTGGACCTTTGATCTTGAAGGTAAATGTCTGAAGATTTCCGATGAAGGCAAGTTCTACGATTTGAGCAAGGACGATATCAGCCTGATGAAGATCCATACGGATACCTGGAAAGGACAGATATTTGTGAACCTGGCAGAGCAGCCAAGCGAGACTCTTGAACAATGGCTTGGTGATTTTGGTAAAGAGGTTGGTCACTATGATTGGGACCGCTTTGAAGTCGCCGCCAAATGGGAGTCAGAGGTCAATGTTAATTACAAAGTCTTCATCGATGCCTTTCAGGAAACCTATCACGTTAGTTTTATTCACCTGAGTTCTTTCACTGGTGAAGTAGAACACGATACCGATCCCTACTTTAACCTGAAGTATATGCGCTTCTTCGGACCACATAAGGCCCTGGCAGTACCTGGTCGAGGCTCGCCTGAAACAAATGTGCGTCAGAAGGTAATCAAACAGGATGGCGAGAATGTTCGTCACGGTATAAATCTGGACCGAATTGAAGACTGGGGTTTCGATATTGATGTGGTCTTTCCAAACTTTTTCTACAACATGCTTAACAATCAGTATTTCACCCATAACTTCTGGCCGATTGGTCCGAATAAGACGCATTGGGAGTGTCATTTATACTTGCCCAAAACTGACAAGGCGAGTGACCTCATTACCTGGGAAAGAGAGAAATGCCTGTTGAGGGATGCGATAAATGAGGACCTTTCAACGAATGAGGCGACACAGGTGTCCCTCAATAACGGGCACATCAAACAGATACATTATTCGGAGCAGGAAACGGCTTTGCGCCACCACTATTACTACATGGAACAATTCACGAAATAAAACCAGGTGCCTACATGACAGTCAAACGACCCAGTAAAGAAGACATTGTTGAACTTGCCGATCACTACGGCATGAGATTCAGTGATTTGGAAGTAGATGAATACCGACAGTTACTGACAGATTCATTTGCCTCCTATGACAGAATTGATGAACTGGAAATCCCATTGCTGGCAAATAGCTATGCACGAGATAAGGGCACGGCACCAGACCCCGATAATAATCCACACAATGCCTGGTATTGGAAGAGTACTATTGAGGGCGCCAGTGAAGGCCCGCTGAAAGGTAAATCCATTGCCATTAAAGATAATGTCTGTGTGGCGGGTGTGCCGATGATGAACGGCTCCCGCTCTTTGGAAGGCTATATTCCCGACAATGACGCCACGGTGGTGACACGTATTTTAGATGCAGGAGGCACCATCCTTGGCAAATCTACCTGTGAAGATCTTTGTCTGTCCGGTTCGAGTTTTACCTCGCAACCGTATCCTGTGACCAATCCTCATGACCCAGAAAGAGCGGCAGGAGGCTCCTCTAGTGGCAGTGCTGTTTTGTTATCCATGGGCGACGTTGATATGGCGCTTGGCGGTGATCAGGGTGGTTCAATTCGTATGCCGGCTTCCTGGACGGGTGTCTATGGCATGAAAGCGACCCACGGATTGGTTCCTTACACTGGCGTTTTCCCCATTGAGTTAACCCTGGATCATTGTGGTCCTATGGCCAATACGGTTGAGGACCTTGCCTTGCTATTATCGGTTATTGCTGGCGTAGACGGTCACGATCCACGACAGATCAATGTCGTCAAACAAGATTATACGGCGGCGCTTGGTGAGGGTGTAAAAGGCTTGAAGATTGGCGTCTTAAAAGAAGGTTTTGGTCGTCCGGAAAGTGAAGCCGTAGTAGATGCGAAAGTTCGTGAATCAATTACTAAACTGGAAGCCCTGGGTGCCAGTGCCAAAGAGAT
>CAUZRD010000163.1:0-4762 GCA_963582255.1 Alphaproteobacteria bacterium
GCTACCAAAAGCGCCTCCTCGCCATCGCGCGCTTGTTCCAACCGGAAGCCCTGAGAACCTAGGTTGTATGACAGCACCTCAAGCTGTGCCGGTTCGTCATCAACGATTAAAACAAGAGGACTGCTTGCGTTCTCCATTCTCTATTATTCTCCGCCAAACATACCGGGTATAATCAGCTCGCAATCTGATACTACTCCCGCAAACTACTGGCCAATACAGCAAATTACTTACTCTTCATCTTCATAGCAGCATTAAAAAATGCCAACACAAGTTATAATGTCTTTGATATGTAATCTTTATGATGACTGATCGTTTGTTTCTGGATTGATGCACGGTAAGAAGACTTTGAACGTACTGCCTACGCCCAACTGGCTTTCAATCGCCAATCTACCACGATGACGGTTAAGAACGTGCTTGACGATAGCAAGCCCAAGTCCGGTACCTCCCTTTTCGCGTGATCGGCCATCATCAACCCGGAAAAAGCGCTCGGTTAGCCTTGAAATATTTTCAGAGGAAATTCCCTCGCCTCGATCGCTCACCTCGATCTTAACCACGGTTCCGTTAAACCCATGCATATGGACTTCGTTTGACACAAGAATCTGCACCTGACTTTTTTCGCTGCTGTACTTGATCGCATTATCTATCAGATTGTGAAACACCTGCGTGAGTTCGTCCCTATCACCAAGAACATCGAGAAAATCAGCATCGCAGACCATCCCTATTTTCTTGTTCTCGACTCGCGCCTGGGTCTCCAGTGTCGCAATCACACTCTTAGCAATAGCTAAAATGTCGACCAGCTCTGAAGGTCTCCGGCGTTCATTTGCCTCCACCTGTGACAATGAGAGCAAATCACCAACCAACCGGTTCATCCGAGCAGCTTCACTCTCCATGATATCCAAGAACCGTAACTGCGCTGGCACATCACTCCTGGCAGCTCCTTTGAGTGTCTCTATGCCACCTATCAGAGCTGTCAGCGGTGAGCGCAACTCGTGGCTCACATTGGCCACAAAATCGGACCGCATCTGCTCAGCTTCCTGGATGTGCGAGATATCATGCAATGTTACCATTGCCCTTATATCTATTTCATCTCTGACATCCAGGTACATGGCAGAAAGTCGAAAAACCACGCGCTCCGGAATTGAAATCGTGACCTGTGTTTCAGAAATTAATTCACCCAAGAGAACGCTTTCAACACATTTCAGCCCATCAGGATCACGAATGGCATGAACAAAGTCACGTCCGTCAAGTCCACTGCCAAACAATTCCTCAGCGGCCTTGTTGGTGAGCAATATTTGCCGGTTGGACCGAAGAAGAAAAACCGGTTCAGCAAGCCCGCTCAATATCAATCGCAAATCATACTGGCTCATATTCGCCACGACCTTGGAGAGAAAGCGATCCAACAACATGCCTGATCATCGTAATTCTGATTATGCATGAAAAACCGCTGTGTACTCACCTCAACTCGGGTAATCAGCATCACTTAAATAGCTGCGTGAAAGACGAGAACTGCATGCTATCTAGTTTGCAATTTCCGCAGAACTACTTTCCGTATTATCCAGACGAACCCGGTCATCAAATAGCGGTTCACCTTCAACTAGATAATAGACATTCTCTGCAATATTAGTTGCATGATCACCAACGCGCTCAATATTCTTAGCACCAAACAAAAGATGTGTGCATGAGCCTATATTGCGCGGGTCTTCCATCATGTAGGTCAACAACTCACGGAATAGAGAATTATATAACTCGTCGATATCTTCATCCGCCTTCCATACCGCTAGAGCTTTTTCTGTATCACGTGAAGAATAGGCAACAAGAACATCATTTACCTGCTGCATGGCCGCCCGCGACATACGCACGAAACCTGATATGGCGCGATGTGGATGATTTTCGATAATACGCTCAGCCCGACGTGCAATATTCTTGGCTAGATCTCCAATGCGCTCAAGATCATTGGCAATTTTCAACGCAACCATGATCTCACGCAAGTCAGAAGCAACTGGCTGACGTCTGGCAATCATAAGAATGGTCAGTGATTCAATTTCTCGTTCAGCTGTATCGATTTCAACATCAGCCTTCACCGTCCGCTCCGCTAAGACCAAATCATTCCGTTCAATCGATGTAACCGCATCCGACAGCTGACGTTCAGCCAGTCCGCCCATGGTCGCAATTTTCTGGCCGAGGCTAGCAAGTTCCTCAGAAAAAGCCTTGACGATATGGTCATTCACGAATGTGCCCTCCGGTTAAGTGTAGTCTAGCCGAACCGCCCGGTAATATAGTCTTGAGTGCGCGTATCATTGGGATTGGTAAAGATATGATCAGTCTCTCCTTCTTCAACTAATATACCCAAATGAAAGAAAGCGGTGCGATGAGACACGCGCGCTGCCTGCTGCATCGAATGAGTTACAATAATGATTGTATAATTTTCTCGCAGCTCATCGATTAGCTCTTCAATTCGTGCGGTGGCTATAGGATCAAGAGCCGAGCACGGCTCATCCATTAATATTACTTCTGGATTGACGGCAATGGCTCGGGCAATACATAAGCGCTGCTGCTGTCCGCCTGAAAGGCTGGTTCCCGGTTCATGCATCCGATCCTTAACCTCATCCAGCAACCCAGCCTTGGTCAAGCTGTTAACAACAATTTTCTCTAGTTCGTCTTTGTTACCTCCGATACCGTGAATTCTTGGACCATAGGCAACATTCTCAAAAATTGATTTTGGAAACGGATTAGGCTTCTGAAAAACCATCCCAACCCGCGCCCGCAACTCCACAACATCCAATTTCGGACTATAGATATCGCTACCTCTAAGCAAATAACTGCCCGTCACACGCGCATTCTCAATAGTGTCGTTCATTCTATTCAGGCAGCGCAAGAAAGTTGACTTACCACAACCTGACGGGCCTATTAATGACGTCACAGAGCAAGCATTGATGTCGAGATTGATATCGAACAATGCCTGCTTTTCTCCATAAAAGACGCTAGCATTACGTGTCCGCATTATTACATCCCCGACTGCTGGGGCATCTTCAGTCGAAATCTCATTAATCGTCATGCCTACAACTCACTGCTCATTAATTCATTCATCTGAGAACACTACCACTTCCTCTCAAATCGGCGACGTAACACAATAGCAATTAGATTCATTAAAATAAGGAATCCAAGCAGCACCAATATCCCCGCAGATGTACGTGATAAAAAACCACGCTCGGGGCTATCTGCCCAGATAAAGATTTGCGTCGGCAAAGCAGTTGATGCATCGAGCAACCCACCGGGTGGACTGATTACGAAAGCATTCATGCCAATCAGCAGCAACGGTGCTGTTTCGCCCAACGCCTGCGCCAAACCGATAATCGTCCCAGTTAATATTCCTGGCATAGCTAAAGGTAGCACATGATGCATGATCATCTGCTGGCGCGATGCGCCCATTGCTAATGCAGCTTCGCGGATTGACGGCGGCACGGATTTTAGGGACGCGCGCGTCACAATTATGATCGTCGGCAATGTCATCAAGGAAAGCACCAACCCACCAACTAGCGGCGCGGAGCGGGGCAAACCAAAAAAGTTCAAAAATACTGCGAGCCCGAGCAAACCAAATACAATCGAGGGCACAGCAGCCAGATTGTTGATATTGACTTCCAGGACATCACTTACTCGGTTACGCGGTGCAAACTCTTCCAGATAAATAGCCGCTGCAATACCAACCGGAAAACTAATCAGGAAACAGACAAGAAGCGCATAAAATGAACCAACTATCGCACCGGATAGTCCGGCAAGTTCTGGAAATCGGCTATCAGCGTTCACGAACAAGCCAAAATTGAACGGCGTTGAAATCAGCCCGCGTTCATCAAGCTTGTTAAACCAAGATATTTCATGATCCTTCAGACGACGAAGTTCTTCCGGAAGATCGGGGTCAATATAACCCTTATTAAACTGGTCATAGGGATCAGACGCCGGAAAAGAAAGGGTAATAATTTCGCCAACAACCGACGGCTTGGCAACCACGGCATTACGCAGCATGAAATGCGAATTGTTGGTCACGATTTTCGTCAACGCGCGCCGATCACGCGTATTTTCAATTTCGGGGAACTGTGCGCTAAGCGCAGCACCAATGATCTCCCGATAGTTACCCTTTGCTGGATTATTTGCAGATACTAGATCCGTCGATATATCAAGCTCAAGTGTCACCATAGTTTGGACGAATGCCGAATAACCTGTCGAGACTAGAGATGTCACCAGAATTAATAGCAACCCGATCGCAATCGATATCGCTGTCAATCCATAAACCTGCAGTCTCCTGTCGGCTAAATGCCTGCTCTTTCGGCGAGAAACCGCACGAGATCCAGACCAGTCCACTGGCCCTAAAACAAATTTCTCAGCCATTATATTTCATAAATCCTACTCATATCGTTCGCGATATTTGCGCACGATAGTGAGCGCGATCACATTCAAAACCAGTGTTACCAGGAATAGAACAAGCCCCAACGCAAAAGCTGCGAGTGTCTTCGGGCTATCAAATTCTGTATCGCCAATGAGCAGCGTGACTATCTGCACCGTCACGGTAGTAACACCATCCAGCGGATTGATCGTGAGAGTTGCGATCAGTCCGGCAGCCATCACTACAATCATGGTTTCACCAATGGCGCGGCTGACACCCAAGAGTATCCCCCCAACAATTCCAGGAAGCGCTGAGGGGAGCATCACCTTGATAACTGTTTCAGCACGCGTTGCACCAAGCGCCAGGGAACCATCGCGCATTGCT
>CAUZRD010000164.1:0-4743 GCA_963582255.1 Alphaproteobacteria bacterium
AGCTCCGCTTTAGTCCAAAAAGTAATATCATAGACCTGTTGAATATATGCCAGACACACTGCTTTCAAACGCTTATGTGTATAATTCAGGCCGTTGTCAAATTCTTCCAGGCTGATCGTTTTGCACAGGAGGTGGGCGTTGCACTGGTACGCAAGAAATGCTGAAACTATTTTTCCAAGCCCAGCAGTTCTTTCTACATTCGTTTAATTTATCGGCTTATAGGTATTGTTGCCATAGATAGATATCACTGCTTAGTCTGGGTTTGGTTAAATTTTGGTTGGAGTTCTGCGTAACCCCATCTGTGTCGATCTCGCGCAGTAATCAATTTGGAATAGTCATATGCCTGCTTTTACAACACGACCTGAACTTATTGGAACTTTCGGTGTTGCCACCTCTACTCATTGGATTGCCAGTCAATCGGCTATGCGCATACTAGAGTTGGGGGGGAATGCCTTTGATGCGGCGGTTGCCGGAGCATTTGTACTGCATGTTGCTGAACCCCATCTTAATGGCCCGTTTGGGGATGTGCCGATCCTTATACATGATGGAGCGCAAGGTACCCAGCGTGTAATCTGCGGTCAGGGGCCTTCGCCGGCGGGAGCAAGTATAGAGACTTTTGCAAATCTGGGAGTGAGCGACATTATCCCGGGTAATGGTTTGTTGCCTGCAGCCATTCCCGGTGCGGTTGATGCTTGGCTACTGCTGCTTGAAACCTACGGCACCCTCGATTTAGCAACTGTGCTCGGTCCTGCAATAGGTTACGCTACCAATGGCATGCCTTTGACATACCGGTTGTGCGAGTCGATCGCGGCGCATCGGTTTATTTTTGAGACTTACTGGCCAACATCGGCCGATGTGTTTTTACCGCGCGGTGATGTGCCAACTTCAGGATCATTGCTTGTTAATTCAGCTCTTGGGCGAACCTATCAGCGGCTGATCGATGAGACTAGGGGGATCTCTGGCCGGGAAGCCCAAATTGCGGCTGCACGCCGGCAGTGGGGGCAAGGGTTCGTTGCAGAAGCGGTCGATGAATTCTGTCGCACTACTCGAGTGATGGATCAGACTGGCGAGGAGAATGGTGCGCTCCTCACCGGCGAGGATATGGCAAATTGGTCTGCGCATTTCGAACAACCGATTGTGTACGATTATATGGGGTACCGAGTATTGAAATGTGGTCCCTGGAGCCAGGGGCCGGTCATGGCGCAGACGCTAGGCTTGCTCAAGGGTACAGATATTGCGGGACTGGATCCGCAAGGTGCCCCATTCGTTCATCTGGTGGTTGAGGCGATTAAACTTGCCTTTGCTGACCGCGACACTTTTTACGGCGATCCAGACTTTGTAGATGTGCCATTGGCACAGCTTTTGTCACACAGGTATGCGAGCGAGCGTCGGGCTTTGATTGCGGACACGGCATCGACTGAATATAGGCCAGGTTCCATTGATGGGTTTGGCCTTGTGCCTGACTATTCGGCGGCCTGTGCACGTGCGAAGATTGCTGAGGAGTTGGCGGCTAGTGGTGGTGGCGAGCCAACATTGGCGCGTAGCGCCCATCAGGCCTCAACGGATGCAAAGGGTGATACCTGCTATATCGCCGTTATTGACAGCGATGGCAATATGGTCTCGGCAATGCCATCCGGTGGTTGGATCCCAACTTCTCCAGTTATTCCTGAAATTGGTATGCCGCTCGGGACCCGCCTGCAGATGGCTTGGCTTGATCCTGAGTCTCCGTCTGCCCTCATGCCTGGCAAAAGACCGCGGACAACACTGACCCCTACAATGGTATTGCGTGATGACGGATCGCCTTATCTATGCCTCGGCACACCGGGTGGTGATGGTCAGGATCAGTGGCAGATAATTTGCCTGCTACGCCACATCCATCATGGCATGAACTTGCAGGAGTCAATTGATGCTCCGAGTTTCCACTCTGAGCATTTCCCAAGCTCGTTTTATCCGCGCCATGCATTGCCAGGGTTGCTTAGGATCGAAGATAGGTTTGGCGATGAAGCCCTCAGCGACCTTGCGCGCCGTGGCCATGTTTTAAACACTTGTGACGGGTGGTCGGAGGGACGCCTGTGTGCGGCCAGCCGCTCGTCCAGCGGAGTGTTGCGGGCCGCGGCCAATCCGCGCGAAATGCAAAACTACGCAGTCGGGAGATAAGCGAGCTTGATTGGGTGGCCGCTTTTCTCAGGCGGTGTTCATCTGGTTAATGTCTGGGTGATTATGGCTGGTAAAACAGAAATCGAACTGCCGACATTTGATGACATATGTACCGCGCAAAAACGCCTTTGTGGCCGTGTAGTTCGAACTCCGCTCATCAAGGCGCATGCTCTTTCTTCAGCTTGCCGACGCCCAGTATATTTGAAAGCCGAATGCCTGCAGTTTACCGGCTCGTTCAAGTTTCGGGGTGCCTACAATAAGATTAGTCAGATTGAATCAAGATGTAACCAGAGTGCTGTCGTTGCGATGTCATCTGGGAATCATGCGCAGGGAGTTGCTGCTGCGGCTGCGCTAATGAACCTTAAGGCGGCTATTGTGATGCCAGCTGATGCACCGCGTATCAAGCGTGAACGCACTCGGGGGTTTGGGGCGCAGATTGTTGACTATAATCGGCAGAGAGAGGATCGTGACGCGATTGCCCAGGCCTTGGCGAAAGACACTGGCGCGATTCTAATTCCACCTTACGATGACCGAGATGTCATCGCTGGACAAGGCACGGCCGGGTTGGAAATATGCGAAGACATAATGCACGAAGGGCTTGATCTTGACGCTGTTGTTGTACCAGCCGGCGGCGGTGGATTTGCTGCTGGAGTGGGACTTGCAGTCAAGACATGGTTTCCTGATGCTGATATTTTTGTTGCGGAGCCTGAGCGTTTTGATGACCATGCGCGCTCACTGGAGGCAGGAAAGAGGTGTTCTAATGCTTGTACCGAGAGCTCAATCTGTGATGCGCTTTTGGCGCGTAGTCCTGGCGAGATAACCTTTGAAATAAATCGGCATCTTCTTTGCAGCGGTTTTGTGCTGAGTGATTTACAGGTAGTGGGTGCGATGGCTCATATTTTTGAAGAGACTAAACTCGTCAGCGAACCTGGAGGTGCAATTGCCACAGCAGCATTAATTGCTGGAATGGTACCGGAGGGCCTGGGCGCAGTTGTTGCCGTGCTGTCGGGCGGAAATATTGATTTGCAGGAATTTTGTCGCCTTACCGATAAGAACGTGACCTTGTAGGTTCAGCGCTTCAGATTGAAGGATGCCTAAAAGTATTTCCAGATGATAAAATTTTTGGCTAAGAAGCAGATGTTGGTTCCTAACTATCCCCATAATTTCGGGCTTGGAGGCTGCATTCGGCATCCATCATAGATGATGGCATGTTCCCGGTCCTGCGATAGATGGAGCGGTGCGTCTAGGTCAATGATCTGCGCACCTCTGGCTACAATCATGGCGGGTGCGATGCCGAGTGATGTTGAAAACATACACCCGACCATCATGCTAAGGCCGGCTTGTCGAGCAGTCTCTTCCAGCTTGAGAGCTTCGGTTAGCCCGCCAGCCTTATCGAGTTTGATGTTGATCATGCCGTATTGCCCCTCAAGTTTATCAAGGTCGGCGGTTGTGCGACAGGCTTCATCGGCACATAAGATCACGTCCGTATCGCTCTGTGATATGGGGCAGAGAGTTTCGGTAGGGCAGGGCTGCTCGATCATTTCAAATTGCAACTTTTCAGCCGCACCAATTACTTGGATTGCTTCCGTAACCGATAAAGATTCGTTTGCGTCGGCAACTAGCCGTGTTTCCGGCATTGCTGCGCGTACGGCGCGCATTCGCTCAATATCGTACCCATCGCCTGCTAACTTTAATTTGAGGAGTAATGGCTCTGGTGCGTCACGTGCGGCTTTAGCCATGGCTTTTGGAGCATCAATGCCGAGTGAATAGGCAGTTTCTATCAGTGTTGAGTTCGTTCTAGCAGTTAGATCCCACACACTCCTGCCAGTTTGCTTTGCTTCTAGATCCCAAAGTGCGCAGTCAATGGCATTACGTGCGGCGCCAGCTTTCATGATCTGTTGAAGCTCGGTGCGTTCTAGGCCTTCTTCAAGCTCGTGGCAGATCGAGATTACGTCATCGCGAGCACGATCGCAGCTGCCTTCGTAACGTTCGGTGGGGCGTCCTTCCCCACGCCCGACAAATCCGTTCTCTTCAATGCGCACCACGACGACATCGGCGGACGTGCGTAATGCCCGTGAAATCTGAAATGGCTTGATGAGTGGGTAGTGTTCAATGAGGACTGAAATGTTGCGTGGCGCCATAGTTTTTGGCTCCTCTGTCCAACTTAGAGGATAGGAGGTTGTGCTTTAGCAGGCGATCGTTTGGGCTAAAATACGTGAAAGCAAGACGCGGTCAATTCAGCCGTCCGGCAGCGTGAGCAAGCATTAGATAGACCTTGCCTGTCTCTGATGTGAGATAGGTATCGACTAACATATTATCGCGGTCATCATCCGACGCTTGAGCAATAAGTTGCTCGAAATCAGCTGTATAACGGTCGACATCGGAGCGGAACTCCACGTCCTCACGATACTTTTGGGCGATTTGATCAAATAGTTGTTGGCCGCGCATGGTGTAGAGCCGTTTGGTGAATACCTTACGCTCGCCCGACTTATAGCGCTGCCATAGTTCGGCAGGCACCTGATTGTCGAGGGCGCGGGCAATATCCATCGAAATTGAATTCAGACTTTCAACCACATGCAGTTGAGT
>CAUZRD010000165.1:0-4682 GCA_963582255.1 Alphaproteobacteria bacterium
GTCTGTGTATTTGTTTAACTAACTGAAAATAAAAGAATAATTCGCGCAAAGTTAGCTCGTAAATAGCAAAGCGTGGTGATCTATCACGCTTCGTGAATGCTCTCTGCAGTATCAAGGTCCACCGAAACTAGTTTGCTCACGCCGGGTTCGGCCATGGTTACGCCAAACAGACGATCCATGCGTGCCATCGTGTAGGGGTGATGGGTGATCACCAAAAACCGGGTTCCAGTTTCCTTGGCAAGTTTAGTTACCAAATTGCAAAAACGCTCGACGTTGTGGTCATCTAGAGGAGCATCAACCTCATCAAGGACGCAAATTGGCGAGGGATTGGTGCGAAATACGGCGAGAATTAGGGCAAATGCGGTTAGAGCTTGTTCACCACCAGACAGAAGAGTGAGGGTTTGAGGGCGCTTCCCAGGAGGATGGGCAATGACTTCAAGTCCGGCCTCGAGGGGATCGTCCGACTCAGTCATTTTCAGACTAGCGGATCCGCCACCAAAGAGAGTTTTAAACAGTTCTCCAAAATGCTTGTTGACTGAATCGAATGCGTTCACCAGCCGGCCGCGTGCTTCGGCATTCAAAGTTCCTATCCCATGACGAAGCCGACGAATTGCCTTGTCGAGATCATCGCGTTCGGAGCGTAATTCAGATGAACGTTCCTGTTGCTCGTATGATTCTTCCTCGGCACGCAGATTAACCGGGCCCAAGCGCTCGCGCTCTGCGCGGGATTTGTACAGTTGTTCTTCAATGGCCGCGGCGTTTGGCTGGGCGAGTTTCTGATCATCAAGCCGAGCCTTTAGCAGCACCTCTTCGGGCGCGCAGTTTAGGTCATCACGAATGATCTGCACTGCGCTAGTAAGGCGTTCTTGAGCGGCTTCCTCACGTTCTTCGGTTCGAGCCAGGGTCTCGCGCGCTTCGGCCATTGATGCTTCAAGAAATCTTAGCTGAGCACGTAACTTTCCCAATTCGGACTCGGATGAGGACAAACGGTCGGCCGATATCCGGAGGGTTTTTTCGGCATTCATGATCGTGTTAGCAAGTTTTTCGCGTTGGGCTGCAATGTCAGCTGGTATTTCTCTCAGCTCCTCTGCTTCGGTTTCGATGTCCTTGCGGCGGTCGGTCAATTTGCTGATTTGAATGCGTGCGCTACCGGCCATTGCCTGCCAGCGCTGATAATCGTGGAAAATGCGTTTTAGACTCTGTTCGGCAGTCAAATTCATCCGGCTGATAGCATGAACATCGGCCTCAGCCGTTGAGAGAAGCGTACGCTCTTGTTCCAGATCATCGCGCAAGGGCAAAATCTGTGCTTCGGTCGCGTCAATTGGCTCCAGATTTATTTGTATAGTTTCTGCTACGTCAAGTGCTGTACGCGCTTCCTCAGTCTCGCTGTAGATACGTTCTTTTTCCTGTTGTAGAGCGGTCGATTTTGCGCGTTGTTCGGAAGCCTTGCGCTCATAATTGGCAAGTTCTGCGCGCGAGTGATCAAGTTTCTGGCCGGCAAGGCGCCAGGTCTCACGGTACTTACGATCGTTAGTTTCGGCTTTGACCGACCCTTGGTGAACGACTTCGTATGCTGTGCGTAAGCTAGTATGAACATCGCGGGCCGCATCAATTTCTATTGCCAGTATGTTTAAACGATTGCCAGCTGCAAGTCGTTTGCTAGCCGAAGTTTTAGCGCCAGCACGAGCTATAAAACCATCCCAGCGCCATAAATCTCCATCGCGGGTTACTAGTCGCTGCCCTGGCATGAGGCGGCGTTGCAGGAGGTCTCCTTCCCCGGCTGTTACGACGCCAGTAAAGGTAAGGCGGCGGTTGAGGGCATCTGGCCCGGTCACAAACTGGTTGAGCGGGTCTGCGCCTTCAGGAAGTTCTGGGGAGTGAGTGAGGGGATCAAGTGCCCGCCAACGCATTGTGGTATCGGGTGCGGTCGAGGCGTCGATGTCATCACCGAGTGCAGCAGAAAAGGCGGTTTCGTATCCTGGCATAACTGAAACCTGACTTACTATTGTTCCGGTTTGATCATCGTTTGCTCCAGCAATCGGACCGAGGGCAGCTGCTTCAGCTTCCAGCCGACTCAAAGTACGTTCCGCATCGACTGCTTTTTCCCTGGCGGAGTGTTCGTTTGATCGTGTTGTTTCCAATCTTTCGGCGGCCTCGGCAGCCTTGCCCTCAAGCGTGGTAAGTTTGCGCTGTGCTTCAGCAACCTCGGCTTCCTTGGATGAAGCATCCTCTGCAATTAAATCGCATGATGCGGCAAGTTCTTGATCTATGCGTAGGGCATCTCGTTTCAGGCGCTCGGACCTATTTTTGCAATCGGCCAAGCGAATTGCCGCGTTTTTGTGAGAGTTACGTAGCTCGATCAGCGTCTTTATGTGCTCTGAAAGGCTTTCGTCTTTGATGCCAACGGTTTCGCGTGTGATTTCGACTTTTTCAACGGAAATTTTTTGGGCTTTAGTGTTGTCTTTAAGTGATTGTTTAATATTGATTTCTTCTTGAGAAAGCACTTCTATCTGCTTGGCTTGATCTGCCAATATTTTGTTCTCGCGCGCAATATCTGCAGCGGTATGGTCAATGCGGGTCAGTAGTTCCTTGCGCCGCTCATCGCTGCGCTCGGCATCGGCTATTAGGGCGCGATCCTTATTGCGTAGACGCTGCAGTGCGGCGGCGGCCTCGGCTTCTCCCTTGCGTCTTGGTGATATTTTTTCCGCAGCATCAATTTCAGATTTTGCGGCGGCGCCGGTGCGCACGGTGATTCCAGCTGCTTCTTCAGCTGCTTTCTTGCGTTCTTGTTCGGCCTGGTGGGCGTTGGAAGTTGCTTCTTTCCAGCGCAAATGAAGGAGCAGTGATTCAGCTTCACGAATTTTGACGGAAATGCCTTTGTACCGTGCAGCCTGGCGAGCCTGGCGCTGAAGAGCAACCAATTGAACATCGATTCCTCCGATAACATCGTCGATGCGCTGCAAATTTTGCTCTGCCGCGCGCAATCTAAGTTCAGCCTCATGGCGGCGGTGATGTAGGCCACTAATGCCTGCGGCTTCTTCCAAAATTACTCGCCGGATTTTGGGTTTGGCCGAGATAATTTCACCAATCTGGCCCTGGCGTACTAGCGCTACAGAGTGAGCGCCAGTTGCTGCATCGGCAAATAACATCTGCACATCGCGAGCACGGGCCTCGCGCGCATTGATGCGATAGGCTGAGCCGGCTTCGCGTTCAATTCGGCGCGAGACCTCAATTGTGTCTTCATTGTTGAACTGCGCTGGCGCTAAGCGGGATGAATTGTCGAGAGTAAGAGTAACCTCGGCGGTATTCCTTGCCGGACGACCTGAAGATCCAGAGAAAATAACATCATCCATCACGGAGCCGCGTAAGGATTTGAATGAGGTTTCGCCCATCACCCAGCGTAGAGCTTCCAGCAGGTTTGATTTTCCGCAGCCATTAGGACCAACAACCCCTGTAAGCCCAGGTTCGATCAAAAGTTCGGTTGGATCAACGAAGGTTTTAAACCCGGAAAGGCGCAGTCGGTTGAATTTCATCGCGCCGCCTCCTGGCCAATGGGTAGATCTTGGCCGTCAAACTTCAAGCACGTGTTAAAGGAATGTAAGCAGGCCGACCTTTTTTGCAAAGAAGGTAAGATTGGTAAAAGGGTATGACCTCCACAAAATGTCGGACGGTGCCATGCGGCTATTAGCCTATTCGCCGAGATGTTTGTCGATAATCTTTGCAAAGTCATCAAAATCACGACTGCTTTGCGCAGATACAAATTCACCATTGACGAAGAACGAAGGTGTTCCCGTGACATCAAATTCGTTCTGACCTCGGTCCTTTATCCATACAATCCCATCCAATAGCTCCTGATTCGATAGGCACTTGTCAAAGGCCTTGTTGTTGAGGCCTGCTTGTTTCGCCAGTTTTCGTAATGGATCTATGGGGTTTTGCACCACCCATTCACTTTGTTGAGTGAATAATACGCTGATAAATGGGAAATATCGCGATCGATCGACGCAGCGGGCTAACATCGAAGCAGCCACGGATAGCTGATCTAGGGGAAATTCACGAAAAATCATCCGCACCTTGCCGGTATCGATATAATTTTTCTTTATTGTCGGATAGATGTCCTTGTGAAAGTCGGCACAGTGAGGGCAGGTCATTGACGCATATTCGATGATTGTTACGGCGGCATCTACCCGGCCTTCAGTCATATCTTCAAGCGACTGGGTTTCGAGCAGGGGGCTCAGTTCAAAGGTTTTGGTTTCTTGTGATTGAGCGCTGTTCGGCGTGGCTATCGCAAAGCCGATTGAAACTAGTCCAGCACAAATTGTGTGTTTGAATGAAACAGTCATTTTTTACATACAACTCCTGTATTACATTGGGTTGGGCGTGGTGACAGTTGGTCTTCCTGCCTTGTTGTGCTCTCACCGAGTCTTGCCAGCGCATTCCGCAAAGCCTCCGAGCGGATGCCGGTCAATCGATCTGCGGCAACCGGCTGTACGGGTGCGGGGGCTGGGCGTTTTTTTGGACGCGAGAGTGTTTCCTGAACCAGGCGTATTTTTGAGACGGCGCGATAGCCAAGCAGCGTGTTGATGTAATCCATGATGTGGTTTGCAGCATGCTGGATTTCGATAGCGCGCGGTCCTTCAATGGCGATAGTTAGGGTTGCGCCGATACGATTCCCGGATGGTTTA
>CAUZRD010000166.1:0-4664 GCA_963582255.1 Alphaproteobacteria bacterium
TAAAAAAGCGCTTGTGTTGTTCGAGGTGTTAAAAATAGTAGCTTTTATTTCAGCCTTTTCGATCAGCCGAGCATGAGCGGTCTGTAGTTCCAGATGGGTCGTTAGCCAATAGGGGTCGCCGAGGCGTTTGTTATGTTGCTCGATTTGATCTTGTCTCCAATCGGACATGGCAACTTTGAATTCCTTGCGAGCTGATTGAGCTCGTCCTGCTTTGCCAGTTTCACTATGCCCTCCGCTCACGGACGGTTCAGTTTCAAGATAGAGGGTACGTAGCAATTCTCCCTTCCAACCGTTCCATACGCCAGGTCCTACCGCGCAGATATCAGCAACAGTGAGCATTAAAAGTAGCTTTAGCCGTCCCGGACTTTGTACCAGTGCGGAGAAATCAGAGATGGTTTTTGAGTCGAATAAATCACGCCGCTGCGCCACATCACTCATCACCAGATGTTGTTCAATAAGCCATGAAACGGTTTCACTCTCCGACTTAGTCATACCAAGTCGGGGACAAAGTTCTTTGGCAATTTTGGCTCCGGCGATTGAGTGATCGTCCGGCCGACCTTTTGCTATGTCGTGCATAAATGCGGCAACATAAAGGACACGACGGTTTTCGAGGGTGGGAAAAATCTTGTGACTTAGCGGATGGACATCACTGAGTCGGCCGTGTTCAAGTTCGGATATAATACCAACGGTACGCAGCAAATGTTCATCAACTGTGAAGTGATGGTATCTGTTGAACTGTGTCATCGCAACGATTAGCCCAAATTCTGGAATGAATCGGCCCAGTACACCTGCCTCATTCATTCGCCGTAAAGTTCGTTCCGGTCCGCGCGGCGAGCTAACAATTTCAAGGAATAGGTGATTGGCTTCTGGATCATCTCTCACATCGTTAGTAATCAGATCGAGTGAGCGCGAGGCGAGTTGCACGAGATTAGGATGGAGTAAGGTTGCATGAAGGTCAGCATAGTGAAATAGGCGCACTAGATTGGTGGGGTCGTCATCGAATAGGGAGGGTGAATTAAAATTTAGCCGTCCGCGTTCGATGATAAAACTGTGATCAAGCTCAGTGGCGGCACCGAGGC
Source organism: Alphaproteobacteria bacterium (assembly GCA_963582255.1). Taxonomy (GTDB): domain Bacteria; phylum Pseudomonadota; class Alphaproteobacteria; order Rhizobiales; family TMED25; genus CAUZRD01. Next base: position 1,080 of record CAUZRD010000166.1, read on the forward strand.
CAAATGTACCCAGAACTCGGGTGAGGACCGGTACACGCTTGATGCGCTTTTCTTCAAGCGCTGCGCATACAATGCGTGTCAGATCACCAACATCCTTGGCAATCAGGAAGTAGTGACGCATGAAGCGTTCGACGTCTTTCTGGCCGGGCCGGGTTGAATATCCAAGGCGACGCGCCAGTTCCTGCTGTAGTTCAAAACTGAGGCGTTCTTCAGGGCGGGAGGTTTCGAAATGCAGGTGACAGCGCACTGCCCAGAGAAAATCTTCTGCCTTCTCAAAACGCTCGTATTCATCACGCATGAATAGACCCGCCTCGACAAGGTCGGTGCGTTTGCGGGTGCGGTAGGCATATTGGCCAATCCAGAACAGCGTGTGAAGATCACGTAGCCCGCCTTTGCCTTGCTTGATGTTGGGTTCAACCAAATAGCGGGACTCTCCGGATTGCCGATGCCGTTGGTCACGTTCTTCGAGCTTGATCTCAATAAATTGGTTGACGGTGCGGGCCACTAGTTCGCGGTCGAATCGTTTGATGAGTATATTGAAGAGTTTTTTATCTCCCCACAAGAAACGTGCCTCAAGAATAGAGGTTCGGATAGTGTGGTCAGTGCTGGCCATCTGAATGCAATGATCTACATTGCGGGTCGCATGGCCAACTTTGTAACCAAGATCCCAAAGCATATAGAGCAGATATTCGATCACGCTTTCTGCCCATGACGTTAGTTTGTGCGGATGAAGGAACAGAAGGTCAATATCGGAATAAGGTGCGAGCGTTCCACGGCCATAACCGCCAACAGCGACAATGGCGAGGCGCTCGCCTTCGGTCGGATTGGGTGAGCAGTAGATGTGGGTAATCGTGAAATCATAGAGTGCACGCAGCAACTCGTCCTGAAACTTGGATAATGTTCGGGCACATCTTGTGCCGCTTCCATGTTCAAATAGTTGATTTTCAACGGTTGTGTGAGCTTCTTGGACCAGACTCTTCAGAAGAGTAAGAACGGCTTGGCGTAGGGTGTCGCCATTTGATCTATGTTCATTAGCTAATGCCGTTAGATGTCCGCGCAAAACTTGCGGATCAATGATCGTATCGACGCGATCATTACTGTTTTTTGCGGTGCTCATTGAACCCAACCAATTCGTGACTCCATGTTAACGGAGCTATCGCTATTCGCCCATGTTAAGGTTTGCAAGTTTTGTCCTCGCGTCGGTAAGCCGGCTAGCCACCTGGCCGGGCATAAATATTAGTATCCACCGGGACTATAACTGGTTCAATTCGCGTAGCTCGTAAATTAGTTGCAATGCCTCTTTCGGGGTTAGCTCATCCGGAGCAAGGCTTGCCAAACGTTTTTCAACTTCACTTTCAGCCTGTGGATCGCGTATGTGGAGTCGCGGGGATGAAAATAAGGGCAATTGCTCACTGATGGCTGATATATTGGCCGTCTTTTCTTTGTTTTCTAGAAGTTGTAACACGGCACTTGCCCTCTCGATCACCATGTCGGGCAGGCCGGCAAGCCGTGCGACCTGCACGCCGTATGACCGATCGGCGGCGCCAGGGGCTACGTCATGCAGAAATACGACTTCGCCGAGATGCTCGCTTACTCTCATGGTCATGTTAACCGTGTGGGCGAGGGTGTCGCCAAGGGCAGTAAGTTCGTGAAAATGAGTGGCAAATAGGGTTCGACACTGGTTGATTTGATGAAGATGTTCAAGCGTGGCCCAGGCGATGGCGAGGCCGTCATAGGTGGCTGTTCCACGGCCAATTTCATCTAGGATAACGAATGATCTGGGTCCGGATTGGTTTAAAATTGCCGCAGTTTCAACCATTTCTACCATAAACGTGGAACGTCCGCCGGCTAAATCATCGGCTGCGCCAACTCGGCTAAACAAGTGATCAATAATTCCAATGTGCGCCGTAGTTGCTGGCACGTATGATCCCATTTGGGCAAGGATTGCGATCAGCGCATTCTGACGCATGAACGTCGATTTTCCGGCCATGTTGGGGCCGGTGAGCAACCAAAGCAGTCCGCGATCGGTAGTTTTTTCGTCAGCGAGAAGGCAATCATTGGAAACGAAAGTTCCAGGGTGTGCTTTTGTTAGCGCCTGCTCAACCACGGGGTGGCGACCTTCCTTGATTGAAAAGGCGAGAGTGTCATCAACCTGCGGTCGGCAGTAACGTTCACAGATTGCAAGCTCGGCCAATGAGGAGGCAACATCGATTGCGGCGATGGCATCGCTGACTTCACCGATCTGAGCCGAGAAGGTGATGATTTTGCCAGTGAGCTCGCTTAAGATGGCTTCCTCGATTGAGGCTGTCTTCGCCGTTGCCTCGGCTATACGAATTTCAAGATCTGATAATTTGCTAGTCGTAAACCGCATCTGATTGGCGAGAGTTTGGCGGTGGATAAAGCGCTTGCGGCTCTCTTCGCCAGTAAGGGCGGTGGCGTGGGTGGAAGGAATTTCGATAAAATAGCCAAGCACATTGTTGTGCTTAATTTTCAAAGGTTTGATGCCTGTATCTTCCTGATATCGGCTTTGCAACCCGGAAATTACCTTATGGGTATCATTGCGTAACTTTCGAATTTCGTCGAGATCTGGATGCCATCCAGTGCGAATAAATCCACCGTCGCGTGCATGTAACGGAAGATCGTCAGTGAGCTTTAACTCTAGTTCTTCCAGCAGCGCAGCTGGAGCGGTGCGTAGCCGGCAAATTGCCTGTACGATCTCCTGGGGTGGTCGGGCAAGAGTATGGTCTGAGCTAAGAATAGCTGCAAGCTTGAGGGCACCCCTAAGGCCTAATTTAAGAGCACCTAGATCGCGTGGACCGCCGCGAGTGAGCGATAGACGTGATAACGGGCGGAGCATGTCGGGAATGGTTTTTAATACGTCACGGGTGTTTGTGCGCAATCTTTGATCATTGGCGAAATGCGTCAGCGCATCCAGCCATCTGCCTATTTCATCAACATCGGTAGAGGGCGAGCGCAGACGCCGCGCCAGAGCTCGTGCTCCGGTTCCGGTTAGCGTGCGGTCGATGTTGAAAAGGAGACTGCCATCGATTTCGCCTGAAAGAGTACGCACCAGTTCTAGATTGGATCTGGTTGCTTGATCGATCAGCATATATCGCCCGTTTTGAATCCGCACTGGCGGACGCATGACGGGCAGTTTGCCGCATTGGGTGATTTCGATGTAGCCGATAAGGGCACCGAGCGCGCCAATCTCGCTCTTGGAGAATTCTCCAAATCCATCAAGCGACGTTACATTGAAGACGTGCTTTAACTGGCGTAGGCCGGCGACGGAATCAAACTTCAAGGCTGAGAGCGGTGCGATAATAGCGCCGGAACGATTGGCAACTTCATTGAGAGAGTGTTTGAGATTTTCTGGCAAAATGATTTCCCGTGGCTCTAGGCGCTCGATCTCAAATGTTGGAGCTAGATCACCAAGTTCCATGGAAAAAAGGCTGCCCGTCGAGATATCGCTCCAGGCAATTGCAAAATTATTGGTGCCGGATGATCTGGCGCGGGCGATTGCTAGTAGATTATTTGCCTGGCGCGCATCCAGTAGTGCGTCTTCGGTGATGGTGCCGCGGGTTACGA
>CAUZRD010000167.1:0-4664 GCA_963582255.1 Alphaproteobacteria bacterium
GGATTTTTCGCTGGTCAACGGTCTTGCCTGGACCTGGGCTACCAACGCATTCACCATTATTCCCTCATTCTACATATTCTGGCTAACCGGCCAGGTGATGCTTGGTCGGTTCGATGATCTCACCGGTTATTCCAGCTTCAAATCAATTGTCGATAATTGGAACGTCCAGGGCTCTGATTTATTTGAAACCAGTACCAACAGATTTATTGCCCTGTTCGATACCGTTGGATTGCCACTCACGATCGGCTGCATTCCTTGGGCAATTATTTGCAGCTGGGTGGCCTACAAAATTAGCTACCGATTTGTGGCGACGTACCGCAAGCGTCGCACAGAGCGCATGGTAAGAAGTCGAACCTAATGGCTTACGTTTCTTAATGCGTACTGGCGCAAATATATAGATACAAAACAGACAAGAAATCCCAGTTGCAGCAATCAAACCCCAGAAGATGTAGTACAGCTCTCGCAGGCACCGAGAATTTCAATTTGAGACCTTTCTTCAAGAACCCCTCTCCACACTATCTGGTAATGCCACCATCGTCACGCTCAGCGATAGCCCCGGGATAAACCTTCTTAAGATGCGTAAGCCCGGCATGCTGAGAAATTACACCTCAGATCCATCTAACCAGGAGCATTTACACGACCATCATCACGAAATATTTGACCCACATATCTGGCTGTCCCCTTCAAATGCAATAGCAATGCTGCACGATATTGCCGACGTTTTATCCAAGCATGACCATGCCAATTCTTCACGCTATGAAGAAAACGCAGCAAAAGAGCACAAGCTATTGACCAACCTTGAAAGCAAAATTTCGATTGAACTTTCTGTTCTCGAAAAGCGACCATTCATCGTATTTCACGATGCCTATCAGCATTTTGAAGTCGCATTTGGCTTAAACGCTGCCGGTAGCATCTCCATCAATCCGCAAATCCAACCTGAAGCCTACAGACTCACAAGAATTAAACGTGCGCTTGCAGATTTCACCCATGCATGCATTTTCATCGAGCCCCAATTCAATCCCAAACTAGTTACGGCAATTACTTCCAACATCAATACCAAAATTGCAGAGCTTGACCCAATCGGTACCAATCTTGAAAAAGGTCCCGGCCTATATCCAGCAATGATGCGAAAAATGGCAAGCGCATTTACTGACTGCCTTACCCCATCACGTTGAGGTGATGACAAGACCTTCAATTAACTTTCCCATTGAAATAACAATCCGCGCGCTCCCAGGCCAGCATTGCTGCAACCCACCCAGATCTCGGGCAACACCTCAAGCAGATAAACGCCTGATATGCCACATCCAGCGCAGCGAGCTGCGCGATCTCAGATTCATCGAAAATCACCATACCTGTACGAGGATTTAGCACCAACTTACCTATCCGTAATTCAAATGCGCAATAGGGCACAAGCACTGACCAGAAAGGTGGCCTGCAGCAAACTGGCCCAACTTGCGCACATCGATAAAGGTAAGCTCCCCATCATCAGTCAGACAACATTGGAGCTTCGGAGCATAGATCGATGAGAGCATCATCATATGCTGGGTCTTTGTTTTTCCACCGCAGCATTCACGCCTCTATTCATAGATTTGCAATAACACAAGAGCAAACGATAGAATTGCGCTTTGCAGCATACGTTGAGGGAAGAGGTGTCCATGGACTATATGAACCTTGAGGCTGATCAATTCGAAGCCCATTTCAACCCACGCACCTGCACGCCAAATATAGAAGAGCGACTTGCGGATCAGATTACCCGCTCATTGCTAGTACGCGATAACTATCCCCACACCTCTGATATCTCTTACGGACCATCTCCCAACCAGACCCTCGACATATTCCATTGCGCCACGGAAAATGCACCCGTACTAGTTTTTATTCATGGTGGATATTGGCGCGCCCTGCACAAAGATGGCTACAGTTTTGTTGCCCCTCCTTTCGTCGACGCAGGGGCATGCGTGATCGTGATGCACTATGATCTAGCACCTGAGGTTAGCCTGGATACCATCGTCAACCAAACCATGCAGTGCTTGCGTTGGACCCACAAAAATATCGCCAGACATGGCGGTAATCCAAATAATATCCATATTGCTGGCAACTCTGCGGGCGCGCATCTGGCGGCTTTAGTGCTAGCACATAATTTTGAACAGGAGGGCCTACCCGCCGATCTGATCAAAAGCGCTTCCCTAGTCACCGGTGTTATGGATTTAGCTCCAGTGACAAAAATCTCGGTAAACGAAGATCTCCACATCAACCATACCGTGGTTGAAGACCTCAGCCCAATCTATCATCCGCCATTACGACAAATACCAATTTTAGTAACTGTCGGCGGCAATGAACCACAAGGCTGGATTGCCCTGTCAGAAAATTATGTCTCGGCATGCAAGAATGCGGGCATAGTATGCACCTATATGGAACTACCGGGACTCGATCATCTCTCAATCAGCGATGCAATAGGCGATGGGAAAAGTACATTAGCAAAAGAAATGATTGCTCTGATCTCTCTTTAGAGAGAGTTGCTAATCGCGCTATCACCACCACACGGTACCATGAACGCCTCTAAAGGGTAACCAATGTGGCGCCCTCGCGCACAGTCTCCATGATGCGCACATTGCGTAGGCCGTCTTCCAGAGTAATCGATGGCTCGCGCCCCTCATTGATTGCTCCCAAAAATTCCTCAATTTCATGTTGGAATGGATCATCTTCTTTTAATTCTACATTTTCACCGTTGCAGCTAACCCATGCTCCTGGCGCTCGGCCGAACACATTCTCGCCGATGAGTGTACCACCATCGCCATGCAACTCGAGCCGATTGCCATTCGGGATAATCGCCGCAACAGTAAGCTCGGCAAGTAATTTTCCGGGATAGTTAAGAATGTAAGTGGCAATCTCGTCATTGGCGCTGCCGTAAACCGGTGAGGCTAACCCCCCACCCACACTTGCCGGTTCACCAAAAAACCAACGATAAAGATCAATGACATGGGTGCCACTTGCACTCATCGCCCAGAACCTGGCCTCATCGGTATGGGCCCGCCACGCTGTTGGATCACTGGCAAATGTCGTTAAAAACGCCCTTGCATGGCGCACATTGCCAATTTTTTCTTCATCCATCAGCCGCTTCATCGCGCTGGTCCCAGCATTGAACCGATTAGTATACCCCATCATAAAGGTAACACCCGAGTCGCGCACAGCTTCGGCCATCCTAATACAACCCGCGTAGGTCGTGGTCATCGGTTTTTCACACAAAATATGTTTGCCGGCTTTAGCCGCAGCGATTACTTGCGGTTCATGAAGTGCATCGGGAGATGCAACAATAACCGCATCAATATCGCTATCGCCACACAGCGTACCAAGATCACTATAGGCGCGGGCTATGCTATTGCGCTCAGCAAAACTCTCTGCGCGTGCCTGATCGCGGCTTAAGATCGCCGTGACCCTTGCACCACCAATCTTCTCAATAGCCGGAATGACTGCCGTCTCCGCAATTCGTCCCGCACCCATAATTGCAATGTTGATTGTCATCCCTGTCACCCGTTTAAATTCTGCTCTTTACAATACCTTCATATCAACTGACCCCGCCTCACTTGGTAATTCGAGGTCGAAAGCCCAAGCTTGCACTATGGTAGCATCACAATCTGACCGCTAGTCTTTCGCGCTTCAGCATCGCGGTGTAGCTTCACAATATCTTTCAGACGATAACTGGTGTCGACGTTCGGCTTAATGGCCCCAGCTTTCAGCATTGAAAAAACTTTGCGTGCACTCGCCGCAGCAATATCAGGATCAGTCATATAATTCACCATCGTCGCGCGGTGAATATAGACCGATTTTTTTAATCCTTCAGCAGCGACTTCGAACGGTGCTGGATTTCCAGACGCACTGCCAAAGCTTACCACCAGCCCGCGCAACCGTGCGCTATCAAGCGATGCTTGCCAGGTATCCTTGCCCACCGAGTCATATACTACATCAACCCCCTTACCTTTGGTGAGGGCCATAACTTCCTTAGCTATATCCTGCTTTTTAGAGATAATTACCCGGTAATAGCCATTGCGCTTGGCAAGTTTTGCCTTTTCTTCGGTGCTCACTACGCCAATTGCGCGTACACCGATAGCTTTTGCCCACTGCCCCGCAAGCAGCCCGACACCGCCGGCCGCTGCATGAAACAGTATAGTCTGTCCAGATTTCAATTTAGTTGTCCGGTTGAACAAATACTCAACTGTCCGACCCTTGGTTAGAATTGCAGCGGCAGTAGTATCAGCGATCCAATTGGGCAATTTCAGCACAAAATTGGTGCCCATGACCCGTGCTTCGCTATAGGCTCCAGGAGGCGTACCAAAGGCATAAACAACCCGATCTCCTGGCTTAAATTCCTTCACACTCTTACCCGCCGCCTCAACCACACCCGCCGCTTCACCGCCAAGCCCGCACGGCTTCGGTGGGGAGGGATAAAGCCCACTGCGCACATATGTGTCGATCATATTGAAACCAATCGCGGTATGACGCACCAGAATTTCTTCCCGTCCCGGCTCGCCGAGCTCAACCCTCTCACCTTTCATCACCGAAGGCTTGCCATTCTCATGGATACGGATGGCCGTGATATTCATAGTGTTCCCTCCCAGCTGCATTGCGCAGCATAGAACCAATATTTAAAGAGGCGTTAGCCGGATGCG
>CAUZRD010000168.1:0-4639 GCA_963582255.1 Alphaproteobacteria bacterium
GAAATGTAAGGTCGTGGTATGAAAATTGATTATACGCGGCTGGATGAAACAAAATGACAACCATATTCTGGCTCCGCCGCGATCTCCGGCTCAGCGACAACCCGGCTCTTAATGCGGCCGTCGCACTTGGGCGCCCAGTAATTGCTGTTTACATATTTGATGATGCCGACAACGGTGAATGGTCGCCAGGTGGTGCCTCACGCTGGTGGTTGCACGGTTCGTTGTCCGCGCTCTCTTCTGCGATCAAAGCACGCGGCAACCAGCTTATTCTAAAAACGGGCTCTGCTCTAACTGTCATCGATAAACTACTGACAGAGACTGGCGCTACAACCGTCTATTGGAATCGGCGTTATGAACCTTGGGCAACAAAACGAGATGAAAAAATAAAAACGGCGTTGAAAGACAAGGGAATAGAAGCACGCAGTTTTAACGCTACCCTACTCCGAGAACCCTGGGAGGTTAACACTCAAAAAGGGTGTCCATATAAGGTCTTCACACCTTTCTGGAGGGCCTTGCGTGCGCTTGGCGAACCGATACAACCCAAGCTGGCGCCCGTCCGAATTCAGGCCCCGAGCATATTCCCCCAGAGTGATGAACTGAAAGCCTGGGGGCTGCTACCCACAGCACCTGACTGGGCTGGCAGTTTGCGGAATACATGGAAACCGGGTGAAGAAGCAGCGCTTTCGCGTTTAGGTGACTTCATAGACAGCGCCGTTTTCGACTACCAGGACAAGCGTAATTTGCCTGGGGTTTCGGGTACGTCACGTCTCTCGCCCCACTTGCATTTTGGCGAGATAAGCCCGCGCCAGATATGGACGGCGGTCGTAAGCAGTGCACTGGCGCGCACTGGCAACCCAATGCCGGGGAGTGTTGAGACCTATCTCTCCGAGATTGCCTGGCGCGAGTTTTCTTATCATCTGCTTTTTCATTTTCCCGAATTGCCCTCGGAACCCATTCGCAACGAGTTTGCATATTTCCAATGGCGGGACGACCCTGAAGGTTTATCTGCATGGAAACGTGGATTGACGGGGTTCCCAATCGTCGATGCTGGCATGCGCCAATTGTGGGCAACTGGCTGGATGCACAATCGAGTCCGTATGATCGTTGCATCTTTTCTTGTTAAAGATCTTCTGATCGATTGGAGAATTGGTGGAGAGTGGTTCTGGGACACACTTGTTGATGCTGATCTCGCGAGCAATTCTGCGAGTTGGCAATGGGTCGCAGGCTGTGGCGCTGATGCGGCGCCGTATTTTCGGGTTTTTAACCCTATCCTTCAGGGGGCAAAATTTGACCCTAATGGCGCCTATGTTCGGGAGTGGGTGCCGGAACTCGCCAAGCTATCGGACAGGCTGATCCACGCGCCTTGGACAGCTAAGCCAATTGAATTAGCGGATGCAGGGATCGAGTTGGGCCTTGATTATCCGTCGCCGATTGTTGATCACGCGATCGCTAGAGTTCGAGCACTTGAGAGATACAAGGAAATTAAGGCAGGCCATGCCTTGGCCACAAAATAAAAGGTGAGTAGAGTATCAAGGTTTATATTTGTCACCACTATTTTTTCGGCGAGCGTAATGGCAGTGTCACTATGATACAATTGCTCAGATTACACTCAAGAAAGACAAAAAATTCTTAGTATACACAATAAAATATTTTAGGGGTTTGTCGTGGAATTCGATTACATAATCGTCGGTGGTGGGTCAGCTGGTAGTGTTTTGGCAAATAGGCTTTCAGCACGCGGGACAAACCAAGTCTTGGTTTGCGAAGCCGGAGAGGATACGCCTCCAGGAAAGGTCCCGTCCGAAATTTTAGATTCTTATCCGGGTACGGCCTATTTGAATGACCGTTTCACCTGGTCAAACCTAAAGGTCACGACCGAGGTTATTTCGCATAACGACCAGGACGCGCCAAAGCCTCCATTGCGAAAATATGAGCAAGCGCGAATCCTAGGCGGTGGTTCTTCCATTAATGGCCAGATGGCGAATAGAGGGGCTCCGACCGACTATGACGAATGGGAGGCCCGTGGCGCCGACGGCTGGAATTGGGAGGGCGTTCTACCATACTTCAAAAAATTAGAAACAGATCTCGATTTTAATGACAAATGGCACGGGAAGGACGGCCCGATACCGGTCCGACGCGTTCCGGAAGCTCATTGGTCAGGGCACTCCCGAGCAATTTTCAAAACTTTCAAAAGGGCCAATTATAAATACTTACCGGATCAGAATGGCTTCTTTGAAGATGGTTTTTTCCCGATAACTATCTCCAATATGGAAGAACAGCGCGTTTCCGCATCGATGGGTTACCTGACCGCCGACGTACGAAAGCGCAAGAATTTACACATTTCTACCCATACGTCGGTTACCGAACTCCTTTTTGAAGACACGCGGTGTGTCGGCGTCAAGGCTCTTGTTAAAGGAAAACTGGAAGAATTTAGAGGCCGGGAAATAATTTTGTCTTCTGGCGCTATTCACTCGCCTGCCCATCTGATGCGCGCTGGCATTGGCCCAGAAGGCCACTTGCGGGAATTAGGAATCCCTGTCCGTAAAGCCCTCGCGGGGGTGGGGCAACGCCTCATGGATCATCCTTCGGTAGCAATAGCCTCTTTCCTAAATCCATCCGCTCGAGTTAGAAATCAGGAGTCGCGCCGGCACATGAATCTTGGGATGCGCTATTCTTCGGAGATGGGTGGTGCGCCAGCGGGAGACATGTTCGTCGTATGCACTTCGAAAAATTCTTGGCACAAAGTTGGCGAACAAATTGGAGCATTCCTAGTTTTTGTGAATAAAACATTTTCGGAGACGGGTGAAGTCAAGCTGAATTCTCCCAGTTGGAGAGACGAACCGTCCGTGGACTTCAATTTACTTTCTGACCGGCGGGATTTGGACCGTATCGTTGACGCTATCCGAAGGCTGGCCCCCTTATATACGGACCCTGCGATGCAGGCGGTAACGAGCAATCCATTTCCAGCGTCCTATTCGGACAAAGTTCGGCAGGTTGGTGCGATCAATACAAAGAACAAAATTCTCACGGGAATTGCAGCCAGACTTCTGGATGGTCCAAAATTTCTACGCGACTATCTGATCGAAAAATTTCTCATGGAAGATATTAGCTTACATGAAATTTGTAACGACGATGATATAGCGGAAGCTTTTGTTCGTAAGGCCGCAGTCGGGGTATGGCACGCGTCATGTACTTGCCGCATGGGTGCGGACAATGATCCAATGGCGGTCACTGACAATCAGGGGCGCGTGCGTGGGGTTTATGGCTTAAGGGTCGTGGACGCCTCGATTTTTCCTGTTGTTCCTTCTGCCAACACCAATTTCCCTACGATCATGGCCGCGGAGAAAATCGCGGAAACCATACTCAAATGTGACTGAATACCCTGGTTGTTGGTCTAAATGAGATGATCTAATGCTCGGGGAGCGCTTAACTATCGTTAGTGGTTGTCCGTAATTAAAATTACGAATCGAGCGAGGCCCCATTCTGACTCTGACCAGTTCAACTGCTACCCTTCGTGGATGACAAATTTACGCGCGACCATCTTTGGCTGTTCCTGGCCATGGGCCCACACCCACCGATGACGGGAGAGGGGGCGCCAAGAAGAAGGTGGCATCATAGTTCTGGCGGATCGTTGCCTGACCAAACTGACTGCCGGTTAGAGGGGAGGAGCTTCGTTGGATGCGAAATCCGCTCGGGTATTACAAAAATTCGTCGGAGATAAACCGCTTGGTTGTGATGTTATACGTCTGCTATCGGCTATCACTCCGTCAGGTTGAAGATCTTCTGTTTGAACGTGGTGGGCGGCTTAAGAAGCATTTCGACGACGGGAAAAAGTGATGTCGAAGTTTAGGAACAACAGTAATGTCCATAAATTCCTCCTCGTTCATGCCTCGTCCTACAACTTTTCCAACCATGAGCGCCACATCAACCGCTGTGCTGTTTTTAAACATGGTCGCGCTACCGTTCTGGCCCGCAGTTCGTGAACGATTACCCATCCGCTGCGCTGGGTGATGGCGTTGCGCCGGATGAAACGGCCGCAATTAAGGTTTCCCCACGCGTGACAGTTTGGCCTGACGAATTACGGGAGCGGTTTGTGCGAGCCTCTGGTGCAGGCGGTCAAAACGTCAACAAAGTCTCGACCGCTGTGCAACTCAGTTTCGACACTCACGCAGCAAGAGGGTTACCCTTCGATGTGCGTTTACGTCTGAATACCATTGCCGGAAAAAGGATGAGTAAAGAAGGTGTGATAACCATTAATGCTCGACGTCACCGCACACAGGAAAGAAATCGCCAAGATGCTAGGGAGCGGCTAATCGAAATGCTCGCCGCTGCAGCAATAGTGCCAGCCCGGCGCATACCCATCCGCGTAAGCTTTGGCGCCAAGCAGCGGCGCTTAGAAGCGAAGAAACTCCGCTCGCAGGTCAAACTTAACCGCCAAACCAATGACTCAGACATTTAATGAGCGTTGCAAAAAAACGGTCACGTTTTTGAATCGAGATGGAGCTCCTCCCCTTAAGCAGGATTGGTGGCCCGGAGGCACCTCACTACCTGCTTGATCGTCTACGCCGTTCGGCGTCCACCTGCTTGATGCTCCCCAGGCTGGCTCGCAAGGTCGTTAACACAATAAAATCGTTGGGATCCG
>CAUZRD010000169.1:0-4513 GCA_963582255.1 Alphaproteobacteria bacterium
AGGGCTGGAATACGACCTCAGTTCGTTCATCGAGTGCAATCCTAAATTAGTAAGGGTTTCTGTGAACTAATTCCATTGTTAAATACTTTGATGAAATCAATAATCCTAATGGCCGCATGGATTGCGGCAGCGTTTAATCAACATTTAATTACAAGGAGAGTAAAAAATGGTTTTATCGAAGATCAATACATTGGCCACGTTGGTGCTGACTGGAGCAATGCTGACCTCCCCGGTCCTGCGAGCAGAACCTGTCGACATCAATGTTGCCGATGTACAAAGTTTGTCAGAAAATATCACAGGGGTAGGTCCGGTATTAGCAGAGGCAATCGTTGCCTACCGTTTGGAAAATGGACCATTTATGTCTGCCAAGGACCTACTGGCGGTACATGGGATAGGCGAAACGATTGTTTTAGGAAATCCGGATACTATCTTAGTGGATGGAAAAACCTTCAAAAACTGATAAAATCGAATTTCGATTTTAAAGAAGGGCGCCCTGCCGGCGCCCTTCTTTTTTTCTGCGAAAGAATTCGGTCCCAAGAGCTATTGCCTATATGAACGTTGCAATTATTGGAAGTGGTTATGTAGGCCTGGTTTCGGGCGCTTGTCTGGCCGACGTCGGCAATCAGGTGCTATGCATGGATGTCGATAAAAACAAAGTCGAGCAATTGCAAAATGGTGCAATACCCATTTTTGAACCTGGCCTTGAGGAATTGGTTCGAAACAACACGTTAGTTGGTCGTTTGCGCTTTACGGCAAGCCTCAGCGATGCGGTCAAATTTGCTGACATTCTGTTTATCGCGGTAGGTACGCCACCGGGGGAAAACGGTTCGGCTGATTTGGCACACGTGCTTGGAGCAGCAAAGGGCATTGGTGAGTTACTGTCGGATCCGTTGGTGATAGTGAACAAGTCGACGGTACCTGTAGGTACGGCTGCACGAGTGGAAGAGACTATTCAGGCCGAGTTAGACAAGCGTAATATTGCTGTCGATTTCGCGGTGGTCTCAAATCCGGAATTTCTAAAAGAAGGGGCAGCAATTGAAGATTTTCTGAAACCCGACCGCATAGTCATCGGGACAGTCAATGATGGGCCGCGCGCGCGGATGCGCGAGCTTTATGCTCCATTTAATCGCAGCCATGATCGATTGCTATTTATGGACGTGGCGTCAGCCGAATTGACCAAGTACGCTGCGAATGCGATGCTTGCGACTAAGATTTCTTTTATGAATGAATTAGCCAATATCGCGGAACGGGTTGGCGCCGACATCGAGACCGTGCGGGTCGGAATTGGATCTGATCCGCGAATCGGTTACGACTTTATTTACCCCGGGTGCGGCTATGGCGGATCTTGCTTTCCCAAAGATGTGAAGGCGCTCGCACAAACGGCGGCGCTGGCCGGTTACCAAACGCGAATCCTCAATGCGGTAGACGAAGTCAACAAGTCGCAAAAACTATCGCTGGTTGACAAGATCGTTTCCCGTTATGGTGACGACCTCACCGGAAAAAGGTTTTCTATGTGGGGTTTGGCATTTAAACCAAATACTGACGATCTGCGAGAAGCGGCTAGCTTGGACGTTATTGAGGGTCTTAACCGGCGTGGGGCGGCAGTGTCAGCTTACGACCCGGTGGCAATACGGGAAGCCCAGAAAATTTTCCATGACAACAAACAAGTCACCTTTAGTACGGGACTCTATGATGGGCTTGATAACTCAGATGGGTTGATTGTTGTCACAGAATGGAAACAGTTTCGTAACCCAGATTATGATCAGATCCGAAGACTGCTGCGTGAGCCGGTGATCTTTGATGGTCGCAACGTATTTGATCCCAACGTAGTTTGCCAGCATGGCCTTGATTATTACAGTGTTGGACGAGCACCCTTGATCGTTCCGAGTTCAAGCTGAATAAAATGGAAAGCCTTTTAGCAGCCGATCAGATAGCCGGTATTCGTGTGTTGGTAGTCGGCGATACGATGCTTGACCGCTACTGGACAGGAACCGTGGACCGGATTTCTCCTGAGGCCCCTGTGCCGGTGGTTAACGTCCAGCATGTCGAGGAACGGGCGGGCGGTGCCGGGAACGTGGCGGCGAATATTGCATCGTTGGGTGCTGGATCACAGCTTCTATCCTTTGTCGGCGATGACGATGCCGGGCGCCGGGTAAATTCGATTCTGGAAATGGCTGGCGTAGACCGGCACTTGCATATCGATCCCAAGTCACGCACGACGGAAAAGTTGCGGATAGTCTCTAGGAATCAGCAACTACTGCGTGCGGATTTTGAGGATCGGCCAGACTCGGACTTGCTCGCCAGAAGCGTAACCGATTTCAAAGAACTCCTAAATGGAACAGATGTAGTGGTTATCTCTGACTACGGAAAAGGTGGGTTGGCCAACGTTGTGGAAATGATCGGCTTTGCGAAAGAGCGCGGGGTCCCGGTAGTGGTTGATCCCAAGGGTAGGGATTTCACCCGCTATTTTGACGCAACGATGGTTACCCCGAACCGTCAAGAATTCGAAAGCATCACGGGCGTTCCGGTCAATTCTCAAAAATTTGCCCAGGCCGCAGCCGAGTTGGTGGAAAGTGCAGGACTTGAAGGAGTCCTGGTCACCCTTGGCGCGGACGGAATGATACTTTTTCTGGCTAATGGAGATGTTATTAGACAAGAAGCGCAGGTTCGAGAAGTCTATGACGTCAGTGGTGCTGGGGATACGGTTGTGGCCGTCATCGCGGTAGCGATAGGACTCAAACTGGACTGGACCCTAAGCCTTGAATTAGCGACCCGTGGTGCGAGCGCGGTGGTTGGACGTTTTGGAACTAGCGTCGTCAAGTTGGCAGATTTACAAAACCTTGAGGTTGGACGGATCTAATGCTGGTTGTCACCGGCGGTGCCGGATTCGTGGGTTCCAATTTGATCCAGGCACTCAATCAGTCTGGACGGGAGAAAATTCTTCTGGTAGACGATCTGACAGATGCTAGCAAGATTCCCAATCTCGCAGACCTGAAAATTTGTGATTATGCAGATAAAGATGAATTTCTCAGCGACATAGAGAGGCGTGGAATTCCTGAATCTGTGAAGGGAGTTTTCCACCAGGGCGCCTGTTCAGACACGATGGCAACGGATGGCAGGGACGTAATGTCGACCAACTATGTCTATTCTAAAAAACTCTTTTTAGCCTGTGCGAGGGCGGAGGTTCCTTTCATCTATGCCTCGTCGGCATCGGTTTATGGGCAAGAAGGGCCTTTTCTTGAATCCGGGCAAGGTGAGCGGCCATTAAACGCCTATGCCTACTCTAAATTCTTGTTTGACCGTTATGTCAGCAGCGAAAGGGCTAACATTAGCAATCAAGTGGTTGGATTGAGGTATTTCAACGTCTACGGTCCACGAGAGGATCATAAAAGTCGGATGGCGTCGGTGGCGTGGCATATTGTCGCGCAGTACCACGAGGACGGTGCTGTTCGGCTGTTTGATGGAAGTGGTGGGTATGGCCCTGGCGAGCAGCGCCGCGATTTTATTCATGTCCAAGATGTCGCTCGGGTGAATCTATTTTTTCTTGATAATCCCTCGATTAGCGGAATCTTCAATGTCGGTACCGGCGCCAGTCGAAGTTTCAACGAAGTTGCCTTGGTCGCGATCAATGCATGCCGCGATGTCGATGGGGACGCGCCGCTAAGGTTGACTGATGCGCAAAGCCAGAAGGTGCTAAGTTATTTTCCAATGCCTGAAGCATTAACTGGCAAATACCAGAGTTTTACCGAGGCCTCAATTAGCCAGTTGCAGTCAGTCGGTTATTCGGCGCCCTGGACGAGTTTGGAAGACGGGGTGGCGCACTATGCGCGCCAACGCTATCAGGCCTTGAAGGCTAACTAAAGTCCCAATTGTTGAGTTACTTTTTCGTGACACAAGCCTCCAACCTTTCGCCGAAAAACACCTGTGTCATGGTCACAGGTGGGGCTGGGTTTATCGGCTCAGCTGTGATTCGACGCCTGATTGCAGATGGTTATGGCAAAATCATTAATATTGATCTTCTTACTTATGCAGGCAATCTTGAGTCATTGATTGAGGAGTCGAAATACCCAGGATATGTATTCGAGAAAGCGGATATCCGTGACGGCGCTTCGATGGGTGAGTTGATCACTCGATATGAGCCAAATGCGATTATGCATCTGGCTGCAGAATCTCACGTCGATCGTTCGATAGATGGTCCGGGCGCTTTCGTTAGCACCAATATTGCGGGAACCTACAATCTACTCGAGGCGGTTCGTGCATCTAACCAAAAAACCCACGAGGGGGCGAAAACGTCAATCCGTTTTCACCATATTTCAACTGATGAGGTGTATGGCAGCCTTGAACAACAGGGCCTTTTCACCGAGGATTCACCTTATCAGCCCAACTCCCCGTATTCGGCGACTAAGGCTGCTGCTGACCATCTCGTGAGGGCGTGGGGTGAAACGTTCGGAGTCGATTTTGTGCTGTCTAATTGTTCAAACAATTATGGCCCATACCAATATCCAGAGAAGCT
>CAUZRD010000170.1:0-4411 GCA_963582255.1 Alphaproteobacteria bacterium
CATCCATGACCCCATCGATTTCCACTTCGGCTTCCAGATGCGGAATGTCACGGCTTTTTTCTTCACTACTGCCTGCGAATTGATTGACTGATTCCTGGGCAATTGTTATTGAAGAAAACACCAAGCTAAACGCGAGCAGTAATGTACTGTAAACAGTTCCCGCAGGCACTGAACGTATTATGGACACCAGTTCTTTGGTCTTATTACAGTGGTACTTCATCCCAGCCTGCTGTCATTATTATCAATGTAGAAATCCGTGATGATAAATATTCGATAGAGCCTTATAAGCCGCTTTAATCACAGCGGGCTCGGCATTTGTAGTAACACCTAATACTGAATAGTAATTTATAGCCATTTAATACCTTACTTAAACCTATTCTTTTTCCGGGCTTTGAACATAAAGGCCGAAAATTGCACCGACAAAGCCGCCGGCTGTCCGTGTGCTTAGGATTTTCCCGTCTAGGTCACTTTCCAAGATAGTCCAGTTCTCATTATCTGCGCTGTAAGCAAAATTATAGCGTTCAGCCTTAGCTTCAATTTTTAAATAGAGTGGCAAACTCATATCTTCGGCTAAGACTTTCTGGCTGATTATCTCACCATTGACCGCATCGTCGCGTCCTGCCTTGCGGCGCAATTGTACTGTTTGATCGCCGCGGGCGTTTTGCGTCACACCCAACGCGTAAAAATAATCGTCGCTTTGGAAAGCCGTCAGCCCGGTTTCCGCTCCCTCAACAGTTGGCAAGATATCAATCTTTGTTGTTGCTGTGGCATAAAGATGTTGTTGGCGACGACCCAGAATTGTCGGTTGTCCACCTTCACCCAAGCCAGTGCTCATATCCGTAATACTGAGCTGTCCACCGCTTACATTATGCCAAGAAGATTTCGGCACACGCGGCGTCATCCAGTAATAGGGTAGCTCTTCCGTTTCGAAATCATCTATGACCGTAAAGTTTCCGGATGTCGGCATCTCGGAAGAATCGGCCACGCTAAGAGCCGGGCGGGATTGAACATAACCAACTTTTTCTTCGCCTTGGATAATAATCGGCCAGCCATTTTCCCAGCGAACAGGCATGAGGAATGTTTCTCGGCCGGTATTATAAAAATCACCTTCATAGGGACGAACGGCCAAAAATGTCGCCCACCAGTCACCATTCTCGTCGATCACATAATCGGCATGTCCAACCGAGGTGATGGGGTTGTCGCGATCCGGATCCAAATGCCGATGCGTCATGATGGGGTTGCCTTCAAATGGCGTATAAGGCCCTTCAACATTGCGCGACCTTAGTATGACTTGGGAATGCCCGACGGCTGTTCCCCCTTCTGCCGCGCTGAGATAATAATAACCGTCCTTAGAATAGATGTGCGGACCTTCAATCCAAATTGGGTTTTCTTCGGGACGCACGCCGCCATCGATCAAGACTTTGGGCTCGGAAATCGACTCAAATGTCTCCGGGTCGACAGCCCGTATCCAGATAGCACGATGACCTTCATATCTCGGCTCCCCAACAGGAGCATCGTTATTCATGAGATAAACTGTGCCGTCTTGATCAAAATATAACGAAGGATCAATCCCGCCAACCTCAGGCAGCCAGATAGGGTCAGACCAAGGCCCTGCCGGGTCGTCAGCTGTAACAATAAAATTGCCGCCGCAATACCGGCCGGACTTTGCACCAGATTGAGGTGGTAGCAGATCATCAAAGGCCCAGCCGGCAAACAGATTACGCAGGGTATCCACGCAGGTACTCACCACATAAAATGTGCCTTCTTGATATTCAATTGTCGGCGCAAAGACTCCGCGGGAAAGTTCCAATCCGTCAAAATCCAACATACCCGGACGGTCGATCACATTGCCAATTTGTTTCCAGTTAACGAGGTCCGTACTCTCGAAAACAGGAATACCGGGGAAATAGGTAAAGGTGGAATTGACTAGATAATATTTGTCGCCAGCCTGCGTGATACTTGGGTCAGGATAAAACCCGGAAAGGACCGGATTCCGATATTGCGTCATTGAATCAATCGGCTGGGAATGAACGGGATCTGCCCCTTCATATTTAAGCCAATCAAACCGTGCGACAGACTCAGAATTCGCATCAACCGTTTCATTGCCGCTTTCAATCGTGCCCGCACAACCACTCAAGGCCACCACACACCCAAACGCCAATATTGAGTTCAAAAGATTGGATCTCATTTGCTACTCTCCGCTAAAAACTAACTGACGTTTAAAATTTATATGCTTCTCATCGGAGCATTCTCTGGAACACCGTCACCATTGGAATACATAGCACCGAGATAATATTGAGCATCAGCACCACCTTGTTCAGCGGCTAGTCGATACCATCTGACTGCTTCAGTATCATTCTCTGGAACACCTCTACCATTGGCATACATAACACCAAGATTGAATTGAGCAAAATCA
Source organism: Alphaproteobacteria bacterium (assembly GCA_963582255.1). Taxonomy (GTDB): domain Bacteria; phylum Pseudomonadota; class Alphaproteobacteria; order Rhizobiales; family TMED25; genus CAUZRD01. Next base: position 2,417 of record CAUZRD010000170.1, read on the forward strand.
TAACCTTGTTCAGCGGCTAGTCGATACCATTTAACTGCTTCAGTATCGTCCTCTGGAACACCCTCACCATTGTCATACATAACACCAAGATTGAATTGAGCATAAGCCTCACCAGCCTCAGCCAATGATTTAGCTTCTTCGAGGTCAGGCTGAGCAAAGGTCAGTGCAGGAAGTAGCAAGAGTAGGAGCAGTAGTTTTTTCATAGCATGCAACCAAGTAGGTGCCTGTTGCCTAATACTACACCGATCAGTTTAAAGAGGAAGTGGTCTATTTTGTATCTGGGCAGGCACTGTCACAATCTGCGAAGCCATCCGCCCAACCCCGGTGGGGGAAGAAGCCAGCTTGCTTGTCTTAATAATTGGGACTTTAACTGGGATGAGGTAAGGAGATGTAGTCTCTGTGTAGTCTTTAGAGATTATTCTCGGAGTCTCGAAGGGGAGCTTGACTCTAAGTCATTGAAAAATATGGTGGGCCCACGAGGACTCGAACCTCGGACAAACGGATTATGAGTCCGTTGCTCTAACCAACTGAGCTATAGGCCCTTTTACGTTTCGTCCAGGAAGCTCTTCAAATGATCCGAGCGTGTTGGATGACGCAGTTTGCGTAGCGCTTTCGCTTCTATCTGACGAATACGCTCACGGGTTACATCGAACTGCTTGCCTACTTCTTCCAGAGTATGGTCGGTATTCATATCAATGCCGAATCGCATACGCAGTACTTTCGCTTCACGGGCTGTCAGGCTGCTAAGAACTTCCTTGGTAGCTTCGCGCAGGCCTTCGTCCAGTGTAGAATCTACTGGGGAGTCGATGTTGGCATCTTCAATGAAATCCCCAAGGTGAGAATCTTCATCATCGCCAATGGGTGTTTCCATGGAGATAGGTTCTTTGGCAATTTTAAGTACTTTGCGAATTTTGTCTTCCGACAGTTCCATGCGATCGCCAAGCTCTTCTGGAGTTGGTTCGCGGCCTTTCTCATGCAGCATCTGCCTTGAGATACGATTGAGTTTGTTGATGGTTTCAATCATATGCACTGGAATACGAATAGTTCTGGCCTGGTCCGCGATGGAGCGGGTAATAGCCTGTCTTATCCACCATGTGGCATACGTTGAGAACTTGTAACCACGACGGTATTCAAATTTGTCGACAGCTTTCATCAGGCCAATATTGCCTTCCTGAATCAGGTCAAGGAACTGCAGGCCACGATTGGTGTATTTTTTTGCAATGGATATCACTAGACGCAAGTTAGCTTCAACCATATCTTTTTTGGCACGGCGAGATTTTGCTTCACCAATAGACATGCGGCGGTTGATGTCTTTGATTTCACCAATGGTGAGCCCGGTTTCTACTTCAACTAATCCCATTTTCTTTTGGGCTCGGATAATTTCTACTTTCACCTTGGACAGGGTCTCTGAGTAGTCTTTACGACGCAGGTGGCTGTCTATCCATTTCTGGTTAATCTCATTACCTGGGAAAGTTTTGATAAAGGTGCTACGAGGCATACGGCCTGTGTTGATAGCCAGGTTGCGGACATTTCTTTCATGGCGACGCAGGCGAGACAGGCAGCCACGGACATGGTCAAGCAAGGGCTCAAATTGTCGTGGGGAGAGTTTGAAGAATTTGAATACTTCTCCGAGTTTATCCAGGGATTCAACCCCTTTGGCATGTTCGCGTCCGTATTTTTTCAGGGCACGTTGTGTTGAGCGAAACTGTTTGCGCAATTCTTCAAAGCGTAATTTTGCTATTTCTGGATCCGGACCGGTGGGTGCTTCATCATCGTCAGAATCAGCCGCATCGCCAGTTTTGTTTTTATCAGTTTTGGCAGATGAGTCTACGACAGGATTGTTTTGTGCGACTTGAACACTGTCATCACCAATATCCAGGTAACCAGTCAGCAAATCCGCCAATCGTTTCTCTTCTTTTTCTACCAGTTCATATTCACTGAGGACGCGTTCCACTGAGCCTGGGAAATTGGCTATGGCTGACATCAGCTCTCGGA
>CAUZRD010000171.1:0-4405 GCA_963582255.1 Alphaproteobacteria bacterium
AACTGCGCTTCCCAAATAATAAGCCCTTTGGGAGCAGTCGTGGCATAACCATATTCAAACGCTAGCACCGCCTCTTCAGACAGCACAGAGTCATAGATGTCGAAGCGTGGCTGCTCGTCGTACATATTTGCCAGCGGCAGATATGCCTCGCCATCTTTTTGATTAAAGACTACTGCATGACGGTGAGAGAAGGTACCACGGCGCACATCCTGACCTGTAAAACGAATCGGATAGCCCTCTTTAAGTAGGGTGCCATAAGCTAAAAGCTCGGCCATACCCCAATTTAACGGTAATGCTCCACCTGCCATCTTGCGACGGTCATCATAAATTTTGGCGACTTGACGTTGAACGACAATGCCATCTGGAATAGTGGTGATTTTCGTAGCAACCTCTTGTAGTTGCTTTAACTCTATTCCTGTATTCCCCTCAGTGCGCCAATCATGTCCAAGATACGGCTCCCAATTTACAAATAGCGTCGTGTCCGGCTCACGAACCAAGTTATGGACAACAAACTCGCCCTTATCAAGGCTCGCACGATAAATATTAGCCATTTCATTGGCCTGATTCTCTTCTACCACCCCTTCAGCGATTAACTTATGCGCGTAAAGTGTGCGAGTTGTAGAGTGCTTACGAATAACGTCATACATCAGCGGCTGAGTTGATGAGGGCTCGTCTGTCTCGTTGTGACCTCGACGACGATAACAAACCAAGTCGATAACCACATCTTTACCAAATTCATAGCGGTAATCAGTCGCCAACATGGCGGCAAACATCACAGCGTCGGGATTGTCACCATTGACGTGAAGAATGGGCGCGCCAACCATTTTTGCAATATCAGTGCAGTATTCACTGGAACGGGCATCATCCTGCCGGCTCGTGGTGAATCCCACCTGGTTGTTAATAACGATATGAATCGTACCGCCAGTCTTATAAGCGCGAGTCTGAGAGAGCTGAAATGTCTCCATAACCACGCCCTGACCGGCAAAAGCTGCGTCTCCATGCATTAAGATTGGGACAACTTTTTGACCCGTAGGGTCGTTGCGTCGATCTTGACGAGCTCGACCTGAGCCAACCACCACTGGGCAAGAAATTTCAAGATGCGATGGATTGAAGCCCAACGCCATGTGCACTTCACCACCGGGTGTCATAACATTTGAAGAGAACCCTTGGTGGTACTTAACGTCACCAGAGGTATTGACTAGACGCTTGCCTTCGAATTCCTCAAACATCTCTGCAGGGTTTTTACCCAATATATTGACCAAAACATTCAGACGACCGCGGTGAGCCATCGCCATAACAATTTCTTTTGCACCGTACTCGCCGGAGCGACGCACTAGACAATCCAGCAACGGAATGAGACTTTCGCCACCTTCCAAGCCGAAACGTTTGGTGCCGGGATATTTAGAATCTAAATGTTTCTCTAAGCCCTCTGCCGCCGTTAACCGATTAAGTACGTCAATTCGCGCCTCATCGCCATAAGTTGGCTTGGAGCGCACGCTCTCAAAACGCTGAGCTAACCACTGCTTCTCGGCAAATGAGGTGATATGCATGAATTCTGGACCAAGATCACCACAATAGGTATCTTCCAGGGCCTCAATAATTTCACGCAACGGTGCTTCTTGCTTACCGATATAGAGAGGGCTCGTTTGAAAGGTTGTATCAAGGTCAGCGTCGGTTAGCCCATGAAAATGCAACTGCAGATCAGCCACGTCCTCACGAACCATAAGCCCGAGCGGATCTAGCCTGGCTTGCTGGTGACCACGGAAGCGATATGAACTAATTAACTGAACAACCTTGACCTGCTTGCGCTCATGCTCAAGGTGAATACCGCCAGAACCAGGTGCCGGCGTTGGGCGGGCTTGACGACGACCAAGCAACTCAAAATGTTGAATGATAGTGTCGTGAGAAATATCCGGAGCAACTGACCCGTTGGTGCGGGGCAGAGAGTCGAAAAAGCTACTCCATTCCTCCGGCACGCCGTTTGGATCATGCAGGTAGGTTTCGTAAAGTCCTTCAATGTAGGCTGCGTTTCCACCGGAATAGTGGGAGGAGCTTAACAGTTGCTCCATTAGGCCCTGAGGCATTGATGATATTTCCTTTTGACATCAGATTTTGCCGACATTTTAATGCCCCAGAGTGCCCACGGCTAGTAAAATATCGGCAAAACTACACTTTTATAGTGATCTGAGTCGTTTAAGCCGTCCCGCGGATCAACATATTGCGAATATGTCCAATTGCCTTAGTGGGGTTTAACCCTTTCGGACAAACTTGAACGCAATTCATGATGCCGTGACACCGGAATACACTAAATGGATCATCTAGATTCGCCAACCGCTCTTCAGTAGCAGTGTCTCTGCTGTCTGCTAGGAAACGATAAGCTTGCAGTAGGCCCGATGGACCAATGAATTTTTCTGGGTTCCACCAAAAAGATGGGCACGCCGTAGAACAGCAGGCGCACAGAATACACTCATAAAGACCATCAAGCTTTTTACGCTCCTCAGGGCTCTGTAATCGCTCAATAGTCGGTGGCGCAGAATTGTTGATCATATAAGGCTGAATTTTCTCATATTGAGCGTAAAACTGACTCATATCGATGACCAAATCGCGTATTACTGGCAATCCAGGTAGCGGACGAACCACTAACTTGTCGCCTTTCACGCATTCAGACAAAGGCGTTATACATGCCAAGCCATTTTTACCTGATATATTCACTCCGTCAGACCCACAAACGCCTTCACGACAAGAACGTCGGAATACCAGAGAAGGATCCTGAATCTTAAGCTTCTCAAGCACATCTAATACCATCAGGTCTTTACCTTGAGTATCAAATTCGAAGTCCTGCATGTATGGCTCGGCATCAACTTCTGGGTTATAACGATAAATACTTACATTCAACATAGATCTAAACTCTCATTTCACACTATTAATAGGTACGAATTTGTGGTTCAAAGGGTTCACGTGTTTTCAAAGTGAAGTTTACAGGTCGCTTGCCAATCTCCTTACTTCCTGGGAAGTAAATGGAGTGGCACAACCAGTTCTCATCATCACGATCTTGGAAGTCTTCTCGCGCATGGGCGCCCCTACTTTCAGTGCGACCTTCGGCAGAAATGGCTGTCGCATAAGCCGTTTCGAACAAATTCTGTAGCTCGAGGGCTTCAAGCCTAGCCGTATTGAAGGCGTTGCTCTTATCGCCAAGATAAACGTTTTCAACGCGGATGCGAAGCTCATCAAGCTTTGCAATACCCTGCTTCATATAATCACCACGCCGGAATACACCGAAGTAGTTCTGCATAATCGTTTGTAATTCAGCGCGCAAAACCGCCGCATTTTCGCCATCCACGGACTGATTAAGTCTATTCAGACCAACCATAGCCCGTTGGATATCTTCCTCAGTGGCTTCTTTAAGCGTAATACCCTCGCTCAATTGTTTCTCGATAAAAATGCCCGAAGCGCGACCAAAGACTACGAGATCAAGAAGCGAGTTACCGCCCAAACGGTTGGCACCATGCACTGATACACAGGCTGCTTCACCACAGGCATAAAAGCCTTCGATGACACTATCCTTTCCGTCTCGATCGATCGTAAGGGCCTGGCCGTCAACGTTAGTCGGTATCCCGCCCATCATATAGTGGCACGTAGGCACTACAGGGATCGGCTCTTTCACTGGGTCGGCGTGAGCAAAGGTCCGAGATAGCTCAAGGATACCCGGCAGTTTCGCGTTAAGCATCTCTTCACCGAGATGATCTAACTTAAGGTAGACATGATCACCATCAGGGCCGCAGCCTCGACCTTCAAGAATTTCCAGAACCATTGACCGAGCCACAACATCTCGACCTGCAAGATCCTTGGCATTTGGCGCATAGCGCTCCATAAAGCGCTCGCCATCTTTATTAATAAGGTAGCCGCCTTCTCCGCGACACCCCTCTGTGACGAGTGTTCCAGCACCATGAATTCCTGTGGGGTGGAACTGCCACATCTCAATATCTTGGACAGGGAAACCCGCTCGTAACGCCATGCCGACACCGTCGCCGGTACAGATGTGCGCATTGGTGGTTGATGCATAGATACGACCGGCACCACCAGTGGCAAACACTGTCGCCTTTGACTCAACAAAAACGGTCTCACCCGTTTCGATATCGATTGCTACAACACCAACCACGGCACCGTCAGAATTTTTGACGATATCCACGGCAAACCACTCATTCAAAAAAACGGTCTTGTTCTTTAAATTTCCTTGATACAAGGTGTGCAGTAACGCGTGACCAGTTCGATCGGCAGCCGCACATGTTCGTGCTGCCTGACCACCGGCACCATAATCCTTTGATTGGCCACCGAAGGGTCGCTGGTAGATTCGTCCTTCCTCAGTTCTTGAGAACGGCAAACCCATGTGTTCAAGTTCAAAAAT
>CAUZRD010000172.1:0-4399 GCA_963582255.1 Alphaproteobacteria bacterium
ATTCTAAGATGCTCAGCACACACTTTACCTAGCATGGCATGCCCTTATATGTGTGAGGTATAGAGCCAGGGAAAGCGTATGTATTGTGAGCCCCGTCTAAATAATTAAATAAGGAAGCCTGGTTTATTCTTCTGTCTCCTAATACCAAACCCCGCGCGATCGAATACAACAGAGGCCGCACATATGAATTCAAGGAAGGTATGATTTGACACTATCTCATGACAAACAATGGACCTTTTGGATTGATCGCGGCGGCACGTTCACTGATATTGTTGCCCGCACGCCGGATGGTCTCATAAAGACCGGTAAGTATCTGTCGCAAAACCCTAAGATATATGACGACGCTGCTCTGCATGGGATCCGATGTTTCCTTGGCATTGCAGAGGGCGAGCCCATCCCGACAGGCCGGATAGATGCGGTAAGAATGGGCACAACTGTTGCCACCAACGCGCTTTTAGAACGCAAGGGCGAGCCAACGGTTTTAGTGACTACGAAAGGCTTTCGCGATGTACTTGAAATTGGTTATCAGGCACGCCCCTGCCTGTTTGATCTCAATATCATCAAGCCGGAAATGCTTTACGACGAGGTAGTGGAAATTAACGAACGCGTCCGCGTCGATGGCACCGTCGAACACGCGCTCGAGATGGATCAAGCTCGTGCACAACTGACTGACTGTTTTGTACGAGGATTACGCTCTATAGCCATTGTATTGATGCACGCATGGGTGTTTTCCGATCACGAGCGCGCCCTGGCTAGAATTGCCGCCGATATTGGATTTTCTCAAGTCTCCGTCAGCCACGAAGTTAGCCCATTGATGAAAATCGTTGGCCGCGGCGACACAACTGTTGTTGACGCCTATCTTTCCCCGAAACTATCTCGCTACACCGACAGAATATCAAGCGAAATTGGTTTTAGCGTAGAATCCACGACGGGCAGAAATAGTGAGGACGTGGCGGTCTCGGAAGAAGTCGATAATCTTTCTTCCCATTCTCGATCGAGACTATTATTCATGCAATCTTCTGGTGGCCTAGCCGACGCCAGGTCCTTTCACGGCAAGGATGCAATTCTCTCAGGGCCGGCGGGCGGAGTAGTTGGCGCAGTTGCCACTAGTCGGTTAGCCGGGTATGACCGCATAATTGGCTTCGATATGGGAGGAACATCGACTGACGTCTCCCATTTTGATGGCATGTTCGAGCGAACGTTCGACACTGTAGTAGCCGGTGCGCGCATCCGTGCACCCATGATGAAAATTCATACCGTTGCGGCTGGTGGTGGCTCTATCATCTCATTCGACGGCGCTCGAATAAGAGTAGGTCCCCAATCAGCAGGCGCTGATCCAGGACCAAAATGCTATCGCCAAGGAGGACCTCTTACCATCACCGACGCCAATGTCGTGGTTGGCAAGCTTCAGGGTGCTTATTTTCCAGCAATTTTTGGTGAAGATGGCCACTCCAGCCTCGATGAGGAAAGTGTCCACGACGCATTTGCGCAGCTCGCCAGTCAGCTCGAAGATGGACGCACTGCCGAAGAACTCGCCGAGGGATGTCTTCTTATTGCGGTTGAAAAAATGGCCCGCGCGATCAAGAAAATCTCTATCGAGCAAGGCCGAGATGTTACAAAATATGCCCTCTCCTCGTTTGGTGGCGCAGGCGGGCAACATGCCTGCCTAGTTGCCGATGCGCTCGGAATATCGACCATCATCATGCACCCACTAGCCGGAGTTCTATCAGCCTATGGAATGGGTCTTGCCGACATACGCACCAATCGGCAACAAACAATCTCGCGCACGCTGGAAAGAGATCTGGCGCCAGCCCTTGGTAAGATTTCAACATCACTGAAGGCAAAAAACCTAGCAGATCTTGCCGATCATCTAAAAGTAGGAACGCCAGCGATTTCTCACGTATCCTTGCATATCCGCTATGACGGGACCAACACGACTTTGCCAATTGCACTCGCCCCGATCGATGACATACGCAAAGCCTTTGATGAAGAGCACCTCTCTCGCTTCGGTTTTACTTTCGAAAACAAGCCCATCGTGGTGGAGGCAATAGAAGTTGAAACCATTATTTCTGGCGCGCAGATCACCGAGGATCGACAGCAAAAAAGCAGCACAATTCCGAAACCGATTGGCACAACCAGATTCTTCTCCGACCACCATTGGCGAGACGCACAAATATTCACTCGCGAAAGTCTTGGAACTGGTTGCAATGTGGTTGGACCTGCACTCATAATAGAACCACACGCGACCATCGTCATCGAGACTGAATGGAGCGGAAAAATCACCCCTCTAAATCATCTCATCTTGACCCGAACAAAACCCAAAACTCGCCGCCGGGCAATTGGTACCAACGCCGATCCAGTGATGCTTGAGGTCTTCAATAATCTATTCATGTCGATTGCAGAGCAGATGGGTGTAACCCTTGAAAACACGGCCTATTCAGTTAACATCAAGGAGCGACTTGATTTTTCTTGCGCAATATTTAACCGCACCGGTGAGCTGATTTCCAACGCGCCTCATATGCCGGTACATCTCGGGTCGATGGACCGCAGCGTAGCAACCATCCTAGCTCAAAACCCTCAAATGGTGCCCGGCGATGTGTTCATGTTGAATGCTCCGTATAATGGCGGCACCCATCTACCTGACATTACCGTAGTGACACCAGTGTTTTCGCAAGATGGATCAGAACTTCTATTTTTTACAGCTAGCAGGGGGCACCACGCCGATATTGGTGGGATTTCTCCTGGATCAATGTCGCCTTGCGCCACCAATGTGGAAGAAGAAGGTATTTTAATCGACAATTTTAAACTGGTTGAAAACAATAAATTAAATGTCGACGCACTATGTTCATTACTATGTGACACGACTTATCCAGCCCGAAACCCCGACCAGAACATCGCCGATTTACGCGCTCAGATTGCAGCGAATGAGAGGGGTGTAACTGAGTTGCATAAAATGGTCAGAGAATTCGGCCTAGATGTCGTTACCGCCTATATGCGACATGTCCAGGACAATGCAGCCGAGAGTATTGCACGAGTTCTAGACCAACTTCACGACTGCACCTTCAGTCTCGAAATGGATCAGGGCACGCAGATTAATGTGGCCATTACGATTGATCGAGAAAATCGGCGCGCGTGCATAGATTTTACCGGAACTAGTGCGCAGGTCCCGACCAACTTCAATGCCCCCGAGCCGGTCACCCGAGCGGCAGTACTCTATGTGTTTCGCACCCTAGTCAAAGACGATATCCCAATGAATGCCGGATGTCTGCGTCATATCGACATCACCATCCCGCAACACTCAATGTTAGCGCCTATCTATCCAGCCGCTGTTGTTGCCGGAAATGTTGAAACATCTCAAGCTATCACAAACTGCCTGTTCGGTGCTCTTGGCATTGTCGCAGCCGCACAAGGAACCATGAATAACCTTACATTCGGTAATAAGAGTCATCAATATTACGAGACTATTTGTGGTGGCTCAGGAGCGGGGCCAACATTTGATGGCGCGAGTGCCGTTCATACCCACATGACCAATTCGCGACTAACAGACCCGGAGGTTCTTGAGTTCCGCTTCCCCGTCCTCTTAGAGGATTTTAATATCAATCGCGGCTCGGGCGGCGTCGGGCGCCACAATGGTGGTGATGGTACTACGCGCACGTTACGGTTTTTGGAGACGATGGAATGCTCAGTTCTCTCCGGCCATCGCAAGATTCCACCCTTTGGCCTAGAGGGCGGATCCGCCGGCATGTGCGGTAAAAACAGCGTGCGGCGAGCTAACGGACACACTGAAGAGCTTTCCGGGTGCGATCAGACGCGAATAAATGCTGGCGAAGCCATCATCATTCGCACTCCCTCTGGTGGAGGGTTCGGGAGCCCGTACCCCGGGATAAGAAATTAATCTCCTCAAGAAAAGAGGCATTAGTATTTTTAAATATCGCCCGATGGGCAATGGGCGACTAAGCTGCCTCGATCTCAGTTTAGTCAGGATCATAGCCAAGGATTGGGCGTAGCCACTTCTCGGCCTCTATGAGCGACCAGCCCTTTCTCTGTGCATAATCTTCCACCTGATCGAGAGAAATTTTTCCAACCCCAAAATAACGCGAATCAGGATGGCTGAAATAGAGCCCAGAAACCGAAGACCCCGGTAACATCGCATAACTTTCTGTGAGATTGATCCCGGTCAGTGCCTCAGCGTCCAAAAGTTGGAATAGCGTATGCTTTTCGGTGTGATCTGGTTGAGCTGGATAGCCGGGTGCAGGACGAACACCCTGATATTTTTCCCCCAAAATTTCCTCGGCAGTCAAATTTTCATTCGCTGAATAGCCCCAAAGCTCTAGCCGCGTCAGTTCATGTGCCCACTCAGCCGCAGCTTCCGCCAGCCGGTCACATAACGCCTTTACTA
>CAUZRD010000173.1:0-4394 GCA_963582255.1 Alphaproteobacteria bacterium
CGGGAAGACTTATGGTATGCCATTTGCGGTGTCCACACCGGTCATCATGTTTAATAAGGATCTGGTGAAAAAAGCTGGCGGCGATCCGGAGAATTTCCCAAAAACTTGGGACGGGATCCTTGACTTGTCGAAAAAAATCAATGCCTTGGGGCCGAAAACTTACGGCATGCACTATGTCTGGCAGGTTACCGGCAACTGGATGTGGCAGGTCTTGATCACCTCGCAATGCGGGCAGATTCTTGACAAGTCCGAGAAAAAGGTAAATTTCAACAATGCCACGGGCTTAAAGGCCCTGACATTGCTCCGGCGTATGGTAGATGAAGGCGATATGCCGGATCTTTCACTCGGTGATGCCTACAATTCAATGTATGCAGGTGGCCTTGGTATGCTGATCAGCTCCGTCGCGGGTCTGGGTAACATCGAACGCAAAGGTAAAGGAAAATTCCATGCCGGCGCAGCATTGTTTCCTGAAGTCAAAGCAAATTGCGGCCGCGTTCCAGGTGGCGGCAATCTGGCGATGATCTTTACCAAGGATAAAAAGCGGCAAGAAGCAGCTTGGAAGTTTATCAAGCATGCCGTGAGTGCAAGCGGTCAGACGCACCAGGCCGGCACGACCGGATATATGCCGACCAACAGTAAAGTGTTGGACGACAACAAATATATGAAGAAGTTTTATGATACTCATCCGGCCCATAAAACTACTTTACAACAAATGAACTACATCACTACTTGGTATGCCTTCCCGGGCAAGAATGCACTTAAGATTACCGATGTGATTAAAAATAGTTTGCAATCGGTCGTCAATAAGAGTGCCACGCCGAAAGAAGCTTTGGAGGAAATGTCCAAAAACGTCGCGAAACTGCTGCCTAAGTAAAACCTGGGCAATAGGATCAGGAACCGCCGCCGAGTCGCGACTTACAGGCGGCGGCGGTTCCCACGCTTTTCTGCGCCGCAACACTATATTCAAATCCACTTTTACATCGGAGATTAGTCCGATATGGAACCGTACGCAGATACCTTGTTCCTTAATGGCACGGTCTTGACGGTCGATACTCAAAACCGAGCCGTGGAAGCCGTTGCGGTGCGTGACGGGCGCATTATGGCAACCGGCGGTGCGGACGATATCCGAGACCTTGCGGGGCCAGATACCCGGACAGTGGATTTAGCCGGACGGGTAATGATACCGGGTATTATTGATGCTCATGGACATTTCCCCGGATGGGGCGAACAGAAGCTTTTTCGCGCTAATTTGAACGGCCCGCCGATGGGCGAGACTACCTCCATTGCCAGCATGGTAGCGGCCCTGCAGCGCCATGCGGCTAGAATAGAGAACGCCGATTGGATCCTAGGTGCCGGCTATGAGCTGGATTTATTAAAAGAAAATCGCCATCCGACGCGATGGGATTTGGATCTTGTTTCTAGCGAGCGCCCTGTTGTCGTGCATCACGTCTCGCACCATATTTGCGTCGCCAACAGTTTCGCGCTGGTACTTGCCGGCATCACCAGCGATACGCCGCAGCCGTCCGGTGGGCTGGTCCAGAAAGACCCTGACAGCGGTGAGCCCACGGGTGTGTTGGAGGAATTTTCCGCCATGGCGCTGGTCACGCGCCATATCCCGGCGCTATCGCGTGCGAAAAAACTACAAGCGCTGGAACAAACCGTTGCCGACTATTTGGAGGTCGGCGTCACCACGACCCAAAATGGCATGGCCAGTTTTAGCGACCTCGATATTCTGGAAGCGGGTTTGGCAGCGAATACCTTGAAATGCCGCGTTGTCATATGGCTTGGTTGGCAGGATCACCTTCGGGTGCTGAATGGCGAACGGGAAGTCAATCCAACGGCCTCGAATTTGATTATCCCTGGCGCTGCAAAGATATTCGCCGATGGGTCGATACCTGGCTACACCGGCTATCTGACAGCGCCTTATCACACGCCCCATAATGGTGATGATCAATATTGCGGCTATCCGCTTTATCCGCCGGAGGAATTGGCTAAAATCGTTTCAGATTTGCACTCTCGCAAGCAACAGATCGCCCTTCATGGTAATGGGGACGCGGCGATAGACGACATTCTTGCGGCTATTGAAGCGGCCCATCGCGCCAATCCGCGCAGCGATGCGCGCCATATTATCGTGCACGCTCAGACCGCGCGTGCCGACCAATTGGACCGAATGGCCAAACTGGGCGTGATCCCGACATTCTACATCATGCATACCTATTATTGGGGAAATCGGCACCGTGATATCTATCTTGGCGAAGAACGGGCGATGAATATTTCCCCGGCGGGCGGCGCCCGTGATCGCAGTATGCGCTATACCATCCACTGTGATACTCCCGTGGTACCATTGAACCCGGGTCTAATGATGTGGTCTGCGGTCAACCGCATTGCCTTGGATGGAACAGTTATCGGCCCGCATCAGCGGATTTCGGCACAAGATGCCTTACGGGCCACCACAGTGGACGCAGCTTATCAGGGTTTTTTCGAACAGGAGCTGGGCTCTATCGAAGTTGGCAAACGGGCAGACTTTGCTATTGTCGACAATAATCCGTTGGCTGGCGGTGATGATCTAAAGAACTTAAAAGTCAGTCAAACCGTGCTAGGCGGGGAAATCGTATACGAAGCTTAACTGCGGTCGCTGACACTTCGAGCTTGAACCTTGGAAATGACCCCGCTTGGCTCTTCCAGCCATGCTGCGGCAATCGAAAAATCTGTGGCTACCAAAAACCTAAGATCCGTCGCATTTGGGCCGCCCGATGCTGGCATGGCACTTGAAAAGAAGCATTGTTGGCGGTGTCCTTTCGGCCTGCTCCCCCAAATCTTGATCTATGGCTGGGTTGGCAAGTTGGATCACAATTCGATTAGGTTAAGCCCACGTTCTAAAACTTTGCGCAATAGATAGGTACTATCACTACTGCCGCCAGAGCCTGCATTATCCCACGTATCGGCGACCACTGCTGGGCCTTTTAGCGTTAGTGTTATTGGACCTAATTTCCTATGCGATGAATTCAGGAGTGAAGTGCAATGACCTTACATATACCCGTTCTAAAGTCATGCCAAATCAAACTTCCCAGGTTAGACTATTTTTTAGGCATTCACGGCTCGATTCGAGATTCAAAAAAGTTCTGAAGTTTTAAAGTTCTGTAGACAGTATCGCTAGCTCAACTGCATCCGCGAGTTGAGTATATTGTTCTTAGAATCCTGCTTGGAATTCCAAATGATTCTAGATGTGCGCGTCACCTCGCTTTCCATCAAAGTGTGATCTATCCAAAATAAACGGTATAATAATTCGCACAATAGGGCGCACAGTGCGAACCTCTGATTATGATTGAACTGCTTGCTGAAGTTACCAAGCGTGACGTGCTGCCATCAAATCCGTCGGTTTTTCGGCAATCCCGTTGCGGACTCAACTTTTTGGAAGGGATCCGATAGGAGGCTTGGTCGTGAAAGCGCAATCGCATCAAGCTTCCGAGTCACTATCGATACGTCCTGGTAGCGGAGCCCTTGGTGCGGTTATCGAGAGTGTTGATATTGGTAAGGCCGATTCAAATTTAATTAACGCGATTCGTGATGCCTTTGATGAGTACAGCGTTTTGGTATTTCCCGATCAGCACCTGACACCAACAGAGCAAATCGCATTCACCGCGCATTTTGGATCGGTCGAGCAACACCCGCTCTACAGAAGCGCCATCCTTGATGGCCACCCCGAAATACTCGTGCTCGAGCACAAGAACCAACAATGGGTGAATGGTAGAAACGACGTCTGGCATTCCGATATCACATTCTCTGAACGACCTCCGCTGGGTAGCGTGCTGTATTGTCAGGAGATTACCGAAGGGTTCGGTGACACATTATTCTGTAGTATGCGTCGAGCGTATGAGAGTTTGTCACCGGGGTTGCAGCGAACACTCGGGCAACTTACTGCCGAACATTCGTCAAGCAGGATGGTGGAGCGCAACAATTCGCAGCGATACAACGTACCAATTGACAATGTGCCGCCACCCGTCAGCCATCCTGTAGTGCGCACCAATCAGTCGAATGGCAAAAAGAACCTGTTTGTAAATCCCATTTACACCATCCGTTTTTCCGGGATGACAGAGGAAGAGAGTAATCCATTACTCAATTATTTATACGAACAAGCCATTCGTCCGGATAACGTTTACCGACATCGTTGGAAGGTCGGTGATGTTGTGATGTTCGATAATCGTTGCGCGATGCACTACGTGGTGGTCGACTACGGACCGGAAATGCATCGACGAATGCATAGAACAACCGCAGCAGGCGAAAAACCAGTTTAGCTTTAAAGATCGTCAAGAGTGATGTAGATCACTTCCTTCATTATTTCCAACATTCCACCCTGCATCGAAGACCCCAAGGTAATCAGGCAGATCCTCGAT
>CAUZRD010000174.1:0-4391 GCA_963582255.1 Alphaproteobacteria bacterium
TGACACCTAGATTAAATTGGGAATGGCCATGACCTTGTACTACCGCTAGTTTGTACCACTTGACCGCTTCGGCATCATTTTTAGGAACACCCTCTCCGGTATAGTAATAGTATCCCAGATGATTTTGGGCACCGGCATGACCTTGTTCAGCCGCCAGTTTGTACCATTTGGCCGCTTCGGCATGATTTTTAGGTGCGCCCTCTCCTTCGCGGTACATGTTACCCAGATCATTTTGGCCTTGGGCATAACCTTGTTCTGCAGCTAGTCTAAACCACTTGAGTGCTTCGGCATCATTTTTAGCAACGCCGTAATCCTTTTCCCCAGTGTTGTACATAAGACCCAGCTTAACTTGAGCAATAGCATCACCATTTTCAGCTTCTTGTTTTGTAGCTTCAAAAGCTTGACCGTATGCTGTAGGCAGCATGAGACTAAGATATAATGTTAGTATCAGTGTAGGTTTAATCATCAGTTTATCCCTAATCTATCCAGCGAAAAGTATGCTCTATTGTCATATCGCTAGTCAATTCTATCGTAACCTGTTTTGGTACAGTACACTCCAATATTTGTATATAGCAGACAGAAGAGCTGTATAAAAGTTACTACCCCGATACAAAGAAACGTCCTGGAATTAAATCATAGATTCGTTATCACGAAGAAGCCGGACTGACACCGGCAAAAGCGACTAATCTGATGAGGGAAAGCCTATAGCTACGACACCTTTGATTCAAAATCTTGACGATCTGATCCATACATCAGCTCTTGCCCAACTCTGCTCGAAGTCTTCATTGACAGCTGAGTCGATCTTGTTCTGAGCAGCCAAGGCCTGTTTCAGGCCAAACAAAGACCAGCCGTTGTGGGGATGATCTACCAGTTCCTCGCGATAGATACGTTCCGCATCTCGATAGCGTTTGGCTTCGAGCAAAGCTGAACCAAGCCAGTGACGGGCTGCAAAAGGTAGAGGTTCAGGCTCATCGTAGACAAGGGCATCCTCATGCTTAACCGATCGTTCAAACGCCCTGATGGCATTTCTGAGATCACCTTCTTGCCAGTCAATTTCTCCCTGCAGTATTTCCTGCATCACTAAAAGTAGACGGCTGGCAGGATCGAAACGAAACATAGTTTCAGTGGTCTCGGCAATACTGGTGAGTCGGACAAGATGTGCCCGGGCAAATGCTACTTCGCCTGTCTTGAGGCTTGCATAGCCCTGGGCAAAATCCCATACGCCCGCAGGGTATTCAGACTCTGGACGTTCAGTGACCAGCAGTATTTCATCAAAACGTCCAAAACGTAACAGGGTTAACAGTTGGAACAGACTGTTGCCACGCAGCTTGGATAAATCCTTTCCTGCCTGCATGGCGATGGCACCCTGGCCGTCCATAGATGCGGCAAAAAGTAGCATTTGCAGGTTATGCGTTGGATAAATGGCAACGCCTTCACCAAAAGCAGCTTTCTGGTCTGTATGCCAGGCTTGTAAATTGGCCCTGACACTGTCCTCCCAACGTCCGATTTCGTTCCAGGTATGGGAAGGCATGTGATTGAGATGGCTCGCACCCGGAATGGCATTCCCTATAAACTCTGAACAGGGTTCTGCTAACTCAGGCCTAGTGGTAGATTCTGTCGCATGAATATACAGATGGCAGGCATATGTATGACGAGTATCCCTTGCCAATACACCTTCCAGAATGGAATGAATGCGTATGACCCGAGGATTGGCAATATCACGATAACCTCGGCGTTCCTCTAACAGAAATAAGGCGTCTGCATAAAGAGTGACGGCATCCAGATCATCGGGATAGGTTTCGGCTAGCTTCGCCATGGCTTCTGCATAGGCTTCATCCTGTACACGACGTTTCTCAAAGTCAAAATCAGCTACATAACGTACGGAAAGTGCATCGATATAAGCCTGTTCTCGCGCGGTCGCCCCGGATTGTAGTTCTATTGCCCTCTGCAGTGCAGCATAGGCATAAGGGGCATTGGCTGCGGACATGGGTCTATTTAGATACGAGCCCCAGGACCAAGCTTCGCCCCAAAAACACATGGCACAATCCGGATCACGTTGTTGTGCCTCACGAAATGACCGGACTGCTTCATATTTGCCATAGGCAAACATCAGTTGCATACCCTGATCAAAGTAAGCCTGGGCTTCAGGGGCATCGGTAGAAACCGGAAAGGAATAGCTGCCAAGCGCAGAAGGAACCAGTGAAAAAGGTTCCGCCAGCATGTTCTTTAGGTCATCTACAGACTGCGCGCTAGCCGAAATCCCAGTAAACAATAAGGCACATAATATGGCCCACGACAAATGTACTGTAGGTGTTTTGAAAAATGCAAAAATAGTTGGCGTATATTTTAAATATGTCATTCAACTTCCTTAATGTTTGAATAGGCTGGCTGCTTCGACCGGTTGAGACGGCAGCCAATAGCGAACGTTCGACTTTTAAAAAATTCAGGATTTGTCCCTAATTTTAGATGCTCAATCTTTTCAGACCTCTCGTTATGTCAGTTAGCTTCATTGCTAACAATTAAATCCAAAAATGATAGCGTAACGAATTTAATCTCAGTACTTACGGTAACACATCTTAGCTTTTCACTCGGCTGTGTATTTTATTCGAGGTCTATAGACAATTGCGAACACTCCATCTTTTTTTTTAAAGATAAAGCGTTGCATCAATCAGTTGATAGAGTAATGTCTATTCGGGCCGGGATCATTTTCTTTGCCCTTGCTATGCATGCTATGGCATCCGGAAATAGTAGCGTTAGGTTTATACCCTCTGTATCAACGTCCAGAAATCGCCGAATGACGGTCGCTCATGGATCGTGTTGAGCGTCGCCAGTATCCTCTTGGCAATATCGGCACTGACCCTCTGTGACGCGCATTCGTAGAATTTCTCCTCGAGCTGCGCCTGCGTCATCGGCAGTTTCTGCGATCCGGTGGCGTAGTCACGCCGCTGCTCGAAGGTCTGCCCATCCTTGAGAGTAATCCTGAGCTTGGCCCCACTCTCACCGAGGGCATCACTGAGCTCCGGATCGCCAGCTGCCGTCACCAACCGCGCGAGCGCCCGCACGCGCCCGTCCTTGAGTGCCGCGTCGGTGAAGGCGGGAATGCGTGGAGCACCATGGATGAGTGAATAGGCGATCACGTAAGCGGCACTAAATTTTGCGGCTTCGACTGATTCCGGCCATTCTGTGTTTATGCGGGTGGCACTTGACTTCGAGACCATGACGTGGATGTTGGATATGTCTGACAAGTACGCACCGACCTTGTCGCGCAGAGCGAGTGCGGCCTCGATCGCGGTGTGGCCGCGCCCGCCGCTCGGATAGGCCTTGATTCTGTAGCCAAACGTCACGAGTTCGTAACGGCTGCCGAGATCCTCGAACGGCTCGTAGGACAGCCTCAACCCGCGACCGAAAGTGTTGAAGAACCCGGCTGTGCCTTCGAACGCATTCTCGTGCGAAGTGAAGCCGTGCGCGCCGAGCATCGCCGCCAGTACCCCATTGCGCGCAGCGTTACCTGCGTGCAGCGGCTTGGTCATGGTGCCATAGTTCGCTGCAATGCCGCTTGAAAGCGAAACGCTAATGCCCATGACATCGGCTATCTTGTCGGTCGGCACCTTCAGGAGCTTGGCGCAGGCCGCTGCCGCCGCGATCGTGCCCACAACGCCGGTGGTGTGCCATTGGCCCTCGTTGGACAGTCGCGGACTCGCCCGCACCACCCGCGCCGCAACCTCGCAGCCGACAATGAATGCCGCCAGGCAGTCAGAAGGCGTCGCTCCGATCGACTCGGCCACCGGAAGAATTGCTGGAATGACCGGTGACACCGACTGCCCGCTCATAAAGGTGAAGTCGTAGTCCATGGCGTGCCCGGCGACGCCGTTGGCGAGCGCAGCAAGCTGCGGCGAGGTGCGCAGTGATTGCCCCACCACGGACGCGGTAGGCGTCGCACCTTCGAGCTTCACCATGTCGCAGATGAGGTGTGAGACCTCCGCATTGCTGCCTGCGAGCATCACGCCCATGGTATCAATGAAGGCGATACGTGCGCGCTCGATTGCCTCGGGCGGTGCAGACTTGAGACAAAACCGCGCGATGAAATCAGCAAGGAGTTGGGCCACCTTCTTTGCGTCGGGATCGTTCGCGCCGGCTTGTTGCGCCAGCACGAAACTGGGTAACCCGAGGTTCGTCAATGAGCCAAGCGTGAGCGCGCTGGCTCCGAGAAAATGCCTCCTGTCGAATAAATTTACATTGCTCTTTGGCATGACATTCCTCCCGGTCGCTTGTTTGTCAGAGTACAGGAAGTATATAAGCCCTTTTCTAAATAGACCACACCGTTTATGACCCCGGTTTCAACCAGGCCTGACAATTCTTGACTAAAACGTCTCCATTCCAGAGGGCGGTCA
>CAUZRD010000175.1:0-4359 GCA_963582255.1 Alphaproteobacteria bacterium
TTAGCGGCAGGTCAGGACGCGGATGCTATTTTAGTTACTTACGCAAAACTGCCCGGAGATCTATTGCGCCAGATGCCCAATTGCAGGGCCATAGGGCGCTTTGGCATCGGTGTCGATAATATTGATCTTGACGTTGCTGGAGAACTTGGCATTCAGGTCAACTACGTTCCCGATTACTGTTTTGATGAAGTCTCCGACCAGGCCATGGCTATGTTGATCGCGATGGCGCGAAAAATTGTTCTCGCTAACAGCCTGGTACAATCCGGACGCTGGGAAATGCCGGCCCTAGTGCCTATCCGACGCTTGCGGGGGCAAACAGTCGGATTAGTTGGATTTGGTAACATCCCGCGCATTATGACCCCAAAAGCCCAGGCATTTGGCTTTGATGTCATTGCCTTTGACCCGTATGCACCGGATGAATTATTCAAAAAACACAATGTGCGCTCCGTCTCCATGGACGAGCTTCTAGCCGAGTCTGATTTTGTTTCTGTTCATGCGCCACTAACCCCTGAAACAAAGGGCCTGCTCAATGCCGAGGCGTTTAAGAAAATGAAAAATACCGCCGTGGTAGTGAATACAGCTCGTGGACCATTGATCAATGAAACTGATCTTATTGCCGCACTGGATGCTGGCGAGATCGGTGGCGCCGCACTCGATGTGGTTGAAACAGAGCCGCTTCCGGCGAACTCACCATTGATCGGCCGCGACAACGTGATTTTGGCGCCTCACACCGCATTTTATTCTGTCGAAGCGCTTGCGGAGTTACAATCAAAAGCGGCAAGCGATGTCGCTCGTGTTTTGGCCGGTGAAGTCGCAATCTATCCATTCAAGACTAAATAAGCTCTTCCATAAGAATTTATGTGTGTAGCAATCTTTACCTGAACTCTTTTATTACGCCCACGGACTCCCCACTAGTCCGCATCTGGTGAAGTTAGCTTACCCCGCCATACCACCAACGGTAGCGCTTCACTCGATGTAAATGAGTTGACGCGTCCTAGATAAATCTCGTGATCACCGCCTGGATATCGCGCATGAGTTTCACATTCGAAACTTGCGACCACACCACTAATCACAGGTACCCCATTAATTCCTTCATGCCAGTCGACGCCGGAGAACTTATCATCGGCAGGATTAGCAAACCGAGCACAAATTTCTCTTTGATCGGCAGCAAGGATATTTACAGCAAAACCTATGTGGGAACGGAATGCTTCAAGACTAGGTGCTTTCAGAGAGATACTCCACAATATCAAAGGAGGGTCGAGCGAAACAGAATTGAACGAGTTGATGGTCAAACCCACTGGCTTCCCCCCACTGACGCGCGTGGTCACGACAGCGACACCAGTCGCAAAGCAAGCTAGAGCCTTGCGGAAGGACTGATCATCTATCAACTGGGGATCGTACTCACTAACCATATTGTGAACTATAAAGGATAACTAGACATCAGCGTCAATTGTATTATTTGATCTTAAACATCAACTTTGGTGATATAGATTGTCCTCATGAAAATTCAGCAATTACGTTCATTCGTTACCGCGTTCCAAGAACGCTCGTTCACCGCCGCTGCCCGACGCCTAAACGCTACCCAGTCCGGCCTTTCCATGCAGGTCAAAGATCTTGAGACCACACTCGGTACAAGGCTGTTTGAGCGCTCAACAAATGGTGTTAGACCCACCGTTGCAGGCGATATGCTCTATAGCCATGCGCGAACAATATTGCGCGAGATATCCGAAGCTGGAAATGAGCTGTCTGCACTCAGCGGAAAGGTAACAGGGACCGTCGATGTCGGCCTGATGCCGACAATTACAAGAGGTGCGCTCGCACCAGCCGCAATAAAATTTACAGCACGCTACCCTCATGTTCGGCTACGATTGGT
Source organism: Alphaproteobacteria bacterium (assembly GCA_963582255.1). Taxonomy (GTDB): domain Bacteria; phylum Pseudomonadota; class Alphaproteobacteria; order Rhizobiales; family TMED25; genus CAUZRD01. The sequence goes on from CAUZRD010000175.1 coordinate 1,874, forward strand.
TGAGGCCTATAGTGCAAGCCTGACCGAACAGGTTGCCAGCAATCAGCTCGATTTTGCCATCGTGGCACTCGTGCACGGTTCAAGTGCTGTCAATGTGCGTAAATTCGCGACTGACCGGGAATTCCTCGTTACCGGTCCCAACGCTGCACGTAAACATATGGCGCCGTTGCGGCTGCAAGAAATTTCACCACTCAACATCGTTTTACCAACACCTGCGAATGCACGCCGTGCCAACCTTGATGCCTATATTTCTGCCGTTGGCGCAAAGCCCGATGCAATATTGGAGATGGATGCGATGATGGGGACACTAGAGCTAATCGCCGCGAGTGATTGGGTATCAATTCAGCCAGCAACCTTATGCTACCCTGATATTGGTTATAGTCCTCTGCACATTCACCCGCTTATTGATCCTGAGTTGACAGTAGACTATGCACTTATTGAGCCAGCAACCCGAGCACTCTCACCAGCGGCCAAACTGTTCGCCGGCGAAATCGAACGTCAGATCGAGCTTATTTCCATAGACTGGGATTCCCAGTTGGATAAACTAAGCCTGTAGTAACAACCAACATGGGAAGATCCAAGCATGACTGAAATGGTCGCCGTAAATGGATTTAAAATTGCCACAAAAGTGTCTGGAAAACCGGGAGCACCTTGGATCACTCTATCCAACAGCCTTGGCACCACGCACCGCATGTGGGCACCTCAAATGTCTCTTCTAGAAGACAACTTTCGGGTTCTTTGCTACGATACCCGTGGCCACGGACAAAGCGATGTACCTCCTGCCCCCTATAGTTTTAATGACCTGATCTCGGACGTCATTGCACTTCTCGATCATTTTTCTATCCAGCGCACAGATTTTATGGGTCTATCTATTGGTGGCATGACCGCGCTAGGTCTAGCTCTGTCCCACCCTGAACGGCTCAATCGCATTATCTGCGCCGATGCTAGAGCGGTAGCAACCGAACCATTTCGCCAGATCTGGAAGGATCGAGCCAAGATGATGAATGAGGGTGGTGTCGAAGCCGTCTGGCCATCGACCCGTGAACGCTGGTTTATTGCTACCAACGATGATGATGTAGAGCAATTTCGCAATGAATTTATACTCATGCCCGTAGAAGGACTGAAAGGCTGCGGCGCGGCATTACAAGGCCTCGACTATCTCAAAAATCTGTCAAAAATTACCACGCCAACCTTCTATATCGGAGGAGAAAGTGATTCCGGTGCTCCGAGCAATACTATGCAGGAAATGGCTAATGCCACCCCCGGGTCTCGCTACCATGCCGTTCCAGGCGCCGCACATATCGCTAATTTCGATAATCCAGGCGAATACAACAAGGCGATTGCAAATTATCTTGGAATTTCCTGAATTATAAGGATCACCGCCAAGTATACTCCCCCCTGCCTGGCAGATCAGTTTTACTACTAGAGCGGCTCTACACCCAATTCACTGGCAACCTTGGCTAGCGCCACATCAAGCGCGGCATGAATAGGAATACCGTTGCTACGCCGATCAAGTTCCACTCGGTGTGAACGTTCACCCGGCAGACGAATTTCCTCATAACCAGGAAGTAGCGGTGACGATTTCATTTCCTCCCAAACGCTATCAATGCTTTTCTTAAACTCCCCCACATCGCAAAAAGCATCGATATTCAATGCCACAATAAAATGGCCAGTATTAGTTTCGGTGGTATCGTCGGCGTTAAAATCGACCACATCGCGGCCAAATGCCGCGCCATTCAGGGTTCCGGCAAGAATTCCAAACATCAACGACAGGCCGTACCCTTTCGGACCACCAATGGGTAACAAAAAGCCCTCATTTGAACGGCTAGCATCGGTGAGTGGCTTACCCTCCCGGTCAATCATCCAACCCTCCGGCATAGGCTCTCCCCGCTGGGCATGGGTTTTTACCTTGCCATAAGCAGCCACAGTCGTTGCCATATCAAGAACGATGGGTGGGCGCTCAAATGCCGGAACGGCAATAGCTATAGGATTAGTAGAAAGCAACATTTCAGTACCGCCCCAGGGCGGAAGATGATTAGCACTACCAACGGCAACATAAACACCGATCATATTGTATTCAAGCGGCATGCGTGCATAGATCGATGCCGGTCCAGCATGATTTGAGTGACGCGCGCCAACCCAGGCGATTCCAGTGGTGCGAGCTTTTTTAATCGCGATCTCAGCCGCCCTACTCATCACCAAATGACCCATGGCATTATCACCATCCAAAACCGCGGTCGCTGCACGCTCATTCACTACTGCGATATTCGCTTTGGAATTATATCCACCGGCTTTCAGGCGACTCACATATTGCGGCAAGCGAAAAACACCATGTGCATCACCACCAATGGTATCAGCAAGCGCCATCAACTTCCCAACCTTGCACGCATCCTCACTGCCAAGGCCCGCAGCTTCGAGTGCCCTTGTTATAAACGTTGCAAGATCTTCAACACTTACTCTTCGACCTGTCTCACTCATGCTCTATT
>CAUZRD010000176.1:0-4353 GCA_963582255.1 Alphaproteobacteria bacterium
TGTCAGTGCGTGATGACAAACCGATCTGTACGCTGGAAACCCAGGTAATTAATGGCGAAGGCGAAGTTTGCTTGTCAGGCACTGCAATGACGTACACAATGCCTCTAAAGATTCTGTAGCCGTCTTTACCTCTTGAGATTGCTCATTTTTATTTCCGCGTTGTGATCAGTGTTGTGAACGCTGAGAAAATAGACTAGGTCTGCGCCAGAAGAGTATGGGCTAAACCTAAAAAAGTAAGTGAAATAAGATGTCAAGGTGAGATAGTTCGAACCTGCGAGCTATTAGATGCCTGGCAATCCAGGTTTTGTTAACTATTGGCAGGTGGTTGGCTGTGAGAATTTTATGTGGGCAGGGTTTTCGGTTGACTAATTTGTCTGTGATATGGGTGAGTTTCTGGACCTCTCACAACAATTGTCTGAAGTTGTAATCTTCCTAACGGTGAGCGCACTATGGCTCTTCATGTAATTCGTCACACTACCCCTAAAGTTGCACCAGGTATGTGTTACGGGTCTCTTGACCTAGATGTAACTGATAAATTCAGTGATGAGGCTGACGCCGTACGGAGTCAACTCCCGATGAATTTCAGCCAGGTTTATTCAAGTCCGTTGAAACGTTGTGTTGAGCTGGCAGATTACATCGGATTTCCGTATGTTGTTGACGTAAGACTTCGCGAGATGAATTTTGGTTATTGGGAAGGCAAGCTCTGGACAGAAATTAACCCCATAGAGATGCAGGCATGGAAAGACGATATCGCTGAATACCGAATCCCTGGTGGTGAGAAATTTCGGGATGTTGTCGACCGAGTAAGCACGTTTTTAGAGACCCTTCCTGCGGGAGAAACATTACTTGTTACTCACGCAGGCGTGATCAAGGCGTTACGGATACTGCGAGAAGGCCTGTTGATTAGCGAAGGTGCCTTTTTATCCTCACAATACGGTGATTACGTGTGCCTACCATGATATAGGTTCGGTAAACGTGACCTTACCTGCTTCATTGGATCGGACAAAAAGCGATCCATGTTGATGAAGATACGATGGTGTTAAATCGGAACTTATATATTGTGTGCGGCCACATCTTGGGAGATATCGCGTGTGAAATATTTTGCTAGATATTACGGCTTATCCTCCATTTTTCATTGTCTGCACATAGGCTGTGGAACCGTCAGTTTTATTCCGACTAATATTTTCTATCGGGCTCCTGACAAATCTCTCTTGTTTCAGTAATTAATTAAATAAATTTATCCTCGATGCTCCGATGCGCAATTCTAGAACACGGGGGTGTCGGTCAATCAGAGACTGGGTTGGGCCGGAAAACCGAACTCTTGATCAGGCCTTCTGACAGAAATTCCTCTATATACTTCCGTCACGAATGCTCTTGAGCATATCCAACTCAAAGTTGGTCAATTCTTCACCTCGCGATAAGAGATCAAAATATGTGTAGACCTCATCCGAAGTGATTGCATATCCATTGTTCTTCGCCAAGGTAACGATGCCGTCAACGATGCCATCGCCAAGATCAGAACTATTTCTCATAGCAGCGTTCATTACAGATAATATTTGTTTCTGTAAATTATCATTCTCAAAGAATGCATTGCGGAAACTTTCAAAATCAACCATTGTGTTTTCTCAACATGATGAAAAATCATTCGAACTGAAGTCTAGCCGTAGCCGGCCGATAGTAGTGGATGTCTCGCACATCGCAGGTCATAAAGACCTAAGAACCACCCCCGCCATCCATACATAACCTATCGTGACCACCCCAAGCACTAGCCTAACCCCTTAGACTACTGTAAATTCAATTTATCTAAGTCAAATAATAGTAACCAACCCTCCCCCAATTCCTAAAAAGGCAACCGCCATGCCATTTGGCCACTTCCACTCCTCAGTCATCCTCGTCGATTCCAGATGGAATGCTGACCGTCCCTGACGTACGCTATTAACAGTCTTGACGGTGGACCCTTTGTGACCAAGAGCAAAAACGCACGTTTATTCTGAGAAAACCGATGGCAATTCCTAAATCGCGGCGCCTCGCGTTTAAAGAGATTCCAATCATAGACCTTTCGTTATTGGCGTCAGGTAAAGAGGATCACAAGACCGTAGATGACATAGGCAAAGCATGCCGTGACGTCGGGTTTATCTATATTAAGAATCACGGTATCCCAAAACAACTAATCGATAACATGTTGATTGCGGGTAAGGAATTTTTTGGTAAGCCTGCAGTGCGAAAAGAAGAAGTTCTTCTAGATCAACGAATACGCGGTTATTTACCCCTAGGGTATCGATCTTACGAAGGGGAATCGATTGAAGCGACCAGTAATCAGGAAGGTTTTTGGATAGGCCCTGACCGCCCGCTTAAATCAGATAATCGCCTTGATGGCCCCAATTTATGGCCTAAGAACAGTGAGCCGCTAAAAGAGTCGATGGAGGCGTATTACCAAGCAGTTACTGATTTAGCGATTGCTCTGCAGACAGTATTCGCGCTGGCTCTTGGTTTGCCAGGGAGTTTTTTTCGCGATCTTTTTTTGGATCAATCATCTCTCCTAAAAATTAATCATTATCCACCGCAGGATAATCCAACCACGGTAAGTAATATTGGAGTAGTTCCTCACTCAGATGAGGGAGGGTTCACCATACTGTGGCAGGACAACAATGGAGGCCTAGAAGTTGAAAGTAAAGGTGGTGAGTGGGTGGTCGCGCCGCCGATTGAAGAGACCTTTATTATCAATCTTGGCGATACCATGCAAATATGGACTAACGGGGAATTTTCTTCGACGCCCCATCGTGTTATCAACCGATCGGGTGTTGATCGCTACTCGATCCCATTTTTTGTAAGCCCCCGTTGGGATGTTCCAGTTAAACCTTTGCTGGACTCCCCCACAACAAATGAGTCGTTTGAAGAAAACTTTGAGCGGTATCAATCAAGGCACCACCGTCGAATCTTTCCAATAGCCTTTGTTTAGCGGTCAGAATGAATCACACGTCTTCTTACTCACGGCGACCTTTATCACTGATTTCGCGGTAGTAATTACGAGCACCGAACCAAGCGGGTCTCCAAAGAATCGGGATGGGCTTCATACCTACTCACTGTGGCGCAAAACAGAATCGCTTACGACCCCTAAACCACCTCCATCTAGTGGTGGTCGGTGGTGCGATCCCACTCGCGCCCACCAAAATAGGGGCTTTTGAAATAAGAGGGTGCAGGAAAACGCATTATTGGGCATAGATTTGGCTACGTTTTTTACTGCCCTAACCCTTGGAAGTTTCGGGAAATAATGAAAAATTACGCAACAGCTTGCTGCGCCAGATGCTTATGAATCCAGCGCAGCTCAATTTGAATGAAGTGTTTGATCTTCCCATGCTGGTGCGTCGAGCATCGGCGCGATGGGGTAATCGCATTGCATTGACATTTGATCCACAAGGCACACGAATAAGTTTTAATGACGTAGAAAGGATCACAAATCAGTACGCTAATGCGTTATGTGCTAACGGCGTGCAACCCGGCGATCGGGTCGCGTTGATGTTGCGTAATAGCCCACAGTGGCCGTTAGCCTGGTTAGGGATTGTAAAGGCGGGTGCGGTTATGGTGCCGCTTAATGTCTATTACCAATCTGTCGACGCGAGTTATCTGCTTGATCATGCCGAGGTGAGCATTGTTATTTGCGAAATGGAGTTTGTCACCCTGATTTCTCAAGTAGATAAAAATATCAGGGTAATTGCTGCACAAGAAATTGAGCAACAAGTTTGTGAGACCAGTCACAATGCACCATCGGTTAAGGTGAGCGCGCAATCCCTCGCCAATATTCAATACACCTCCGGTACTACGGGCCCACCTAAAGGCTGCATGTTGAGTAATGCGTGGTTTTTACGTTTTGCGCAACGCATGGCCGTGTCGCCGCCGGGATTGTCAGAGTCCGATGTTTTATTAACCGCACAACCGTTTTATTACGTCGATCCGCAATGGAATGTTGCGCTATCTCTATTAGTGGGGGCAGAGTTGGTTATCCTGGATCGCTTTCATCCCTCTACCTTCTGGCAACGGATAAAACAACACAAGATCACCTGGTTTTACTGCCTTGGGGTCATGCCGAAGCTGATGTTAAAAATACCTGAACACCCATCGGATAGGGACCATAGTGTGCGGTTCGTTGCTTGTTCGGCAATCCCCGCGCGCGACCATCAGGCCATCGAACAACGGTGGGGCGTACCTTGGTATGAATATTTTGGTATGACCGAGTCAGGGCTCGATATCACAGTACCACCAGAACATCACGATGATTTAGTCGGCAGCGGTTGTATCGGACAACCTATGGTGACTCGGGAGGCTCAGATAGTTGATAACGAGGACAAGCCAGTA
>CAUZRD010000177.1:0-4347 GCA_963582255.1 Alphaproteobacteria bacterium
TTGTTTTCTGGTTAATGGACGACTTGCGCCCTGCGCTGGATTTTTGTTCAGCGCGGGGGCGTTTGGGGGGGGGGGTAGGGTTTTGGCCCGAACTATTTTTAGGCGTTGCCATTAAGAATCATGCCTTGGACAGACGCTACTTTGGGTGCTTACTAGGACGGCGGTAATTCGTCACAAGCTGACGTAAAATATACGATACGCTGGCTATTATTTTGCCTTAGCATAAAACCTGATTACAAAAGCCAGCGCCCCAGTTATCTCAAGTGTTTGTTGCCGCGCTATCCCTGTTGCTCAGTGTTAATTTACCACACTAAAGCTAAAGTGCTGGGGCAAAACAGCCTAAGTGCATATACTTCTTTTCGATTTAGTCTTTTATATGTCGAGATTTGCAACTTGTAGTGCATGAGATTGGATGAATTCTCGGCGGGGTTCTACATCATCTCCCATGAGTTTTGAGAACAGATCATCCGCCTCGTCTGCCTCGCGCACACTAACCTGAAGCAACGAGCGCACATTAGGATCTAGGGTTGTCTCCCATAGTTGCTCCGGGTTCATCTCGCCAAGCCCTTTATAACGCTGAAGATGAACGCCCTTGCGACCAGTGGCGAGCACTGCATCAATAAGCTGGCTTGGTCCCCTGATCTCAAATTCGGCATCTTTGATCCGCAGCAGAGCTACCTTGTTATAGGTTTGCTGTAGTTCCGGGGTTAGCTCGTTAAGCCTGCGTGCATCAGCGGAAGCAATAAGTTGGCCATCAATCAGTTGCACTTCACGTACCCCCCGTAGCTCGCGCGAGAAAGTCAGCCCGCCATTCTCGAGCGCTGTACCTATCCAACCCCGCTCGGTTTCATCTGAAAGACGGTCGAGACGCGCAGCAATATATTTAGCGGCCTGTTCGGCATGCTCGGGAAGCGATAGTGTCTGCAGATCCAGAGCTCCTGCAATAGCGGCTTGCTCTACTACAAACCGCGGATAACGCGGATGCATATTCTTCAGTATTGCGACTATCAGCCGACTACGTTCGACCACATGAGCAAGCTCCGCACCAGCATGTTCAACACCATCAAACGTCTTCAGCACAGCGTTATCTAGCCCACCATCGACTAGAAATGCTTCCAATTCACGGTCATCTTTTAAATAGCGTTCAGAGCGGCCCCGCGTCACCTTATAGAGTGGTGGCTGGGCGATATAGAGATAGCCACCATCCACCAGCGCGCGCATGTGACGAAAGAAAAAAGTTAGCAGCAGTGTGCGGATATGCGCGCCGTCCACATCGGCATCGGTCATGATGATGATTTTGTGATATTTCAACTTGGAAATGTTGAAATCATCGCGCCCGATGCTAGTGCCGAGCGCAGTAATCAATGTACCTATTTCATTGGATGACAGCATTTTGTCGAACCGCGCCCGCTCGACGTTTAGAATTTTACCGCGCAGTGGTAAAACCGCCTGATTTTCACGGTTGCGTCCCTGTTTTGCCGAACCGCCAGCTGAATCTCCCTCAACAAGAAATAATTCTGATTTGGCAGGGTCCCGCTCTTGGCAATCCGCCAGTTTACCAGGCAGGTTAGAGACATCAAGAACGCCCTTTCGGCGAGTCAGTTCGCGGGCTTTGCGTGCAGCCTCACGTGCGGCTGCCGCATCGACGATTTTGGCGACGATCGAGCGTGCTTCGGAAGGATGCTCTTCAAACCATTGACTGAGTGCTTCTGCGACTGCACCTTCAACGATTGGTCGAACTTCTGATGAAACTAGTTTGTCTTTGGTCTGACTTGAGAATTTTGGATCAGCTACCTTCACTGACAAAACGCATGTCAGTCCTTCGCGCGCATCATCACCAGTCAACTGGACTTTTTCCCTCTTGGCGATACCGGAAGAGGCAGCGTAGTTGTTAACGGTTCGCGTAAGAGCAGCACGAAATCCGGCCAGATGAGTTCCACCATCACGTTGGGGGATGTTGTTGGTGAACGTCAGAACATTCTCATGATAGCTATCATTCCACCACATCGCGACCTCGACAACCACGAGCTCACGTTCGGTTTTCAGCGAAATCGGCGTATCAATCAGGGGCTGTTTTGCTCGGTCAAGATAGCGCACGAATTCTTCTAATCCACCGTCGTAGCGCATTACTTCCGTACGGGTCTCGACGCCGCGAGCATCGGTTAGAGTGATCTCAATGCCAGTATTCAGTAGGGCGAGTTCTCGCAACCTGTGCTCGAGTGTTGAGAATTCAAAATTTATATTGGTGAACGTTTCTGTCGATGGCAAGAATGTTACTTCGGTGCCGGTTCTATCGCCAGCTACCCCAGTATTTTTCAATGCCGCCTTTGGGACGCCATGGCAAAACGTCATGTCGTGCTGTTCGCCGCCACGCCAGATCCGTAACTGAAGAAGCGAGGAAAGCCCATTGACTACAGATACACCAACCCCGTGCAGTCCGCCTGATATTTTGTAGGCGTTTTGGTTGAATTTACCTCCGGCATGCAGCTGGGTCATGATGACTTCGGCAGCTGACACCCCTTCCTCGTCATGGATGCCTGTCGGGATGCCACGCCCATTGTCTGTCACGGTAACAGAACCATCCGCATTCAGAACCACGCTCACCGTGTCGCAATAGCCCGCCAGCGCTTCGTCGATTGCGTTATCAACAACTTCGTAGACCATGTGATGTAGGCCGGAGCCATCATCGGTATCGCCGATATACATGCCGGGCCGTTTGCGCACTGCATCGAGGCCTTTGAGAACCTTAATCGATCCAGCGTCATATTCTTCCGGCGAGGCAACCAATGGAGCTTCTGACATTATAGTGACTAAATCTCCAGATAGTAGATCAGCAAACGCAACCCGTTATGAGCGCCGAAGGAATTGCTGCATCGATCAATTGTTCAAGGAGTTTGCGTATATAAATCAAGGACGCAAACGATGATGTTGCGAGAATGCAATATTACTATCTTCAATATCGGTTTTTGCACCTGATTCTGCAAGCCTTTTCCTATTTTAGTCACCTAGCGCGAATGTAGGTAAATTAGTGTGAAAATTGCTCAATATGAGAGTCAAAAATTTTTCGGAGACTCAGCCAAATTTCCTCCATCAACAGTGAAGAACTGCGCACTATCCTGAAGACTGTTAAACAGCGCGATGTCGGTTCCTGTCATCCATGCCTGAGCGTGAATATCGCGGATTTCATCAAATAGTGCGTTTCGGCGCCTCTCATCAAGATGAGCGGTGACTTCATCGAGAAGTAGAATGGGAGGATCTCCTGTACGATTTTGTGCTACCAGGCGGGCTTTGGCTAGGATGATCGAGATAAGAAGGGCTTTTTGTTCGCCCGTTGAACAATCTGCTGCCTGCGCATGTGTTAGTCCGTGAACGGTTGCAAGATCGCTTCGGTGCGGCCCACCAAGTGCGCGACCAGCCGCTTGATCACGTATGCGTGCGCTTTCTAACCGGGCGCGGAAGGCATCTTCCACGTCAATTGCTGATTGTAAGGCGAGAGAAGCCTCCACCTCACCTTCCATGGTGAGAATGGCGGGTGGAAAATCCGGGGATCGATTTGGCCTATTGAAATAAGCTCGTAGCCGGTGCAGGGCAGAAATACGTGAGGCGGCCATCGCAACTCCTTTTTCGGCCATCTGTGCTTCAAGACCGTCAAGCCAGGCATTCTGGTGGCCCGACTCGCCGAGTAACTTGTTGCGCTCAGCCATTGCCCGCTCATAGGCGGATATAGTGCGCAAATGCATAGGATCGAACAAAGCCGCCAGCCGATCGACAAATCGGCGTCGATCACTGGCAGGTCCGCTGAACAGTCGGTCGAGCATCGGCGATAGCCAGATAATCTGGACATATTCATCAAACGCGCCCGGACTGCCCGCTGTCTTCCCATCAATTCTGCATTTTCGATGGCTCAGAGAGGAAGGGCTGCCGTCAATTCCGGTACCTAGTCTAGCAGAAATATCCTCTCCCAGAACATCGCATGAAGTAGACCAGCCTCCCGGACCACTATGGCGTGCGCAATCACCAAGCACGGCCTGGCGTAGGCCCCGCCCTGGTGCAAATAATGATATGGCCTCTAGAAGGTTAGTTTTCCCTGCGCCGTTCTCACCAGTCAACACGACAGGCCGATGGTCTAATTTCAGGAGAAGGTGCTCATAGTTACGAAAATCGGTGAGCACCAGACGGGTCAGTGCGGCCATGATCTGATCTATGGTCTCAGTTTGGTATTGGTAAAATAGGCGCCGGCGCAATGCCGGTCCGATGATCTAATCTTTTTCTACTAGGCGACACAATCCACGAGGAAAGGTCAAGTATATTGCGTGCATTTGGTGCTGGTGTAGTGCTTTAGGTGCT
>CAUZRD010000178.1:0-4316 GCA_963582255.1 Alphaproteobacteria bacterium
GGGGCGTCTTGAGAAGGACTTGCGCTCCCGACTTTTACTCGTTCAGCAGTGCAGGGAAGATGACGTTGATGCGGTGCGGAATATTTATAGCAATCTAGGAATTGATGCGCAGGTTAGCGCTTTTTTCCCTGATTTACCTCAGCGTATGGCTGATGCGCATCTCATCCTCGCCCGATCCGGTGCTTCTACTGTCAGCGAATTGGCAGCGATCGGGCGCCCAGCGATTATGGTACCCCTACCGAATGCGATTGATAATGATCAGCGCGAAAATGCACGCCGTCTGGCGGAGACTGGAGGCGGCTGGATGATAGAGCAGGATAAATTGGATGCTGAGATGCTTGCTGACTGCCTCACCAACTTTTCCAAACGTCCGGAAATACTGATTCAGGCGGCGCGCGAGGCGCGTTTGCAAGGAAAACTGGATGCTGTCAACACATTGGCTAATCTTGTCATCCATCTGGCATCTGGCCAAACCGTGACTACATTTAAAGAGTAAGTCCGTGATGCAAGAGGGCACATGAAATCTCCACACGAAATTGGCCGAATTCACTTTGTAGGTATCGGCGGTATTGGCATGAGTGGGATAGCAGAGTTGATGCATAACCTTGGGTATATTGTGCAAGGGAGTGATATCTCATGCAGTGCTAATGTGGCGCGGTTAGAGAAATTGGGTATTCCGGTTTTTATTGGGCATGATGCGTCGAATGTCGTTGACACGCAGGTCGTGGTGGTATCGTCGGCGATCCATCGGAAAAATCCTGAACTCTCAGCAGCACAGAAACGGTTAATTCCGGTAGTGCGGCGGGCAGAAATGTTAGCCGAGCTGATGCGCTTGCGCTCATGCGTTACCATTGCGGGAACCCATGGTAAAACCACTACCACTTCAATGGTTGCCGCTCTTATGGATGCGGGGTCACTCGATCCGACAGTGGTCAATGGTGGCATTATCAATGCTTACGGCTCGAATGCGCGTCTTGGCCAAAGCGACTGGATGGTAGTTGAGGCAGATGAATCTGATGGCAGCTTTTTGAAATTACCCGCCGAGGTTGCTGTCGTCACTAATATTGATCCGGAGCATCTGGAGCACTATGGCTCATTTGATGCTTTGCAGCAGGCATTTCGCAACTTTGTTGAAAAGGTTCCGTTCTACGGCTTTGCCGTGATGTGCATTGATCATCCAGTGGTGCAGGAGCTGATCGGAGACATCAATGTCCGACGGACCATTACCTATGGATTTTCAGCGCAAGCTGACACTACCATAGTTGATTTTGAGCCGAAGTCAGATGGATGTCGATTTTCACTAGAGGTGAGCGCTAGGGTTTGTGGTAAAAAACTGACTATAGAACATCTCAAGCTACCCATGCCCGGCCGCCATAATACGTTGAACGCAACAGCGGCCATTACCGTCGCGCTCGGCCTTGGTATTACACCCGATGTGGTGCGCGTTGGCCTAGCCAAGTTTGGAGGTGTTCGTCGACGTTTTACTCATGTAGGGGATTGGGGGAGTGCTCGCTTTTATGATGACTATGGCCATCATCCGGTTGAGATTTCTGCCGTATTGTCTGCGGCGCGTCAGACATCTGAAGGGCGTACAATCGCTATCGTTCAGCCGCACCGATATAGCAGACTGAGAGATCTCTTCGCTGATTTTTGTTCCTGTTTGAATGATGCAGATGCGGTATTGGTCACGCCGGTCTACGCGGCTGGAGAGGAGCCCATCGATGATATCAATGCAGAAGCCCTGGTAAAGGGTGCCCGCGCGCGCGGGCACAGATCAGTGGATCTAGTCGCAAACGAAGAGGAGCTTACCTCAATTCTTTCCAGCTCCATCCAGGCAAATGACGTCGTTATATTTTTAGGAGCAGGCAGCATTTCAAATTGGGCCTATGCCATGCCAGGTGCGTTGGCTGAGTTTGGTGATGGCCCAGCATGATGGCGTGCTTGTAAAATGATGGTCGAGACAGTGAAATTGGGCTGGCCACATGCGCGCGAGCTTACTGCTCGGCTGCCTTCAGTGCGGGGTAGAATAATGCTTAATGCCAATCTTGCTCCTATTACATGGTTTCGTGTTGGTGGCCCGGCAGAAGTATTGTTTGCGCCGGCTGATGAGTTGGATCTAGCCGAATTCCTCTCTAATCTTGAGAGGGATATTGATGTAACAATCCTCGGGATAGGCTCAAATGTGCTCATCCGAGATTTTGGTGTTTCCGGAGTTGTTATCAGATTGGGACGTGGTTTTTCTGACATTGTTCTCGAGGCAGATTATTGCGTCCGTGTTGGATGCTCTGTTCCTGACAAGAAGTTAGCCGCCTTCACTGCCCGGAATGAACTGGCTGGTTTTTCTTTTTTCCAAGGCATTCCCGGAACTCTCGGTGGCGCATTGAGGATGAATGCCGGGGCCAATGGTGTTGAGACCGCAGAGAAGTTAATTGAAGTGAACGCGGTTGATCGTGCAGGTATCGTGCGTCGCCTTACAGCCAAACAGATGGGGTTTGGATATCGTCACTCTGGAGTTGGCGACGATGTGGTCTTCACCTCTGCTATGCTTCAAGGGGCCCCAGGCAACGAAGGTATAATTCGCAAGGAAATGGCTGAGGTTCAGAGTCATCGTGAAAATTCACAGCCCATTCGTGAGCGAACCGGTGGATCAACATTTAAAAACCCGCTAGGTGAAAGTGCCTGGAAGTTGATAGATCGGGCGGGCTGCCGCGGCCTTGTTGTCGGTGGGGCGGAGGTATCCGAAAAACACTGTAATTTTCTGATAAACACCGGTAATGCCACCGCAGGTGATCTGGAGCGACTTGGCGAAATAGTGCGTGCCCGGGTGATGGAAACCTGCGGCGTTCAGCTTGCATGGGAAATCAAGCGCATCGGCTCTGGCCCGCAGTTGGGAGTGTGATCCTATGAGTTCAAAAATACATGTTGCTGTTTTGCTTGGGGGTTGGTCATCAGAGCGCGAAGTTTCTTTGGCGTCCGGCAAGGCCTGCTCTGGGGCATTGGAGCGTGCTGGATACCGTGTTAGCCAGCTTGATCCCAGCCGCGACATTGCTAGCGAGCTTAAAAAACTTTCTCCTGATGTCGTGTTTAATGCGCTCCATGGAACCTGGGGTGAGGATGGCACTGTCCAGAGCATTCTGGAGACGTTGCTAATCCCTTATACCCATTCAGGTGTTTTGGCATCGGCATTGGCGATGAATAAGGCGGTTGCACGCTCACTATTTGAAAAACACGGCGTTCCGGTTGCAGAAGGAATGTTAGTGTCGCGCGAGGAGGCCGCCCGTCGGCACGTTATCCAGCCGCCTTATGTGATCAAACCCAATTCTGGTGGATCGAGCGTCGGAGTCTTCATAGTTACCAAAGATGATGAATTTCCGCCGGCTGAACTCTTGTCGATTGACTGGTCGCTGGGAGAGGATGTTTTGGTTGAAGCGTTCGTTCCAGGGAGGGAATTGGCCTGCGCAGTGATTGGTAACACTGCGCTGGGAATTATCGATATTGTGCCGGCTGATGGGTTCTATGACTACAAGGCAAAATATGCACCAGGAGGATCAAATCATATTCTTCCTGCCAATATTAAACCAAATATTTACCTTCATATCCAAAAGCTTGCACTTGAGGCACATAAGTCACTCGGGTGTCGCGGCGTGAGTCGAGCAGACTTCCGTTTTGACGATGGGCCAGATGGCAGCGGAGAGCTTGTATGTCTTGAGGTGAATACACAGCCGGGAATGACGCAAACATCGCTTGTTCCCGAGCTGGCGGCGCACGCAGGGTACTCCTTTGAGAGGCTCGTGAGCTGGATGGTAGAGGATGCGTCCTGTCGGCGCTGATGATGATGTGAGGGGTGGCTATGGCAAGACGGCGCAAGCGAAGTGCCAGTACCCGTGGTAGTTGGCTGGTCCAGCTGCAACGGCGTGTGCGCTTTGCCAGAGTCTTAGGTGTTTGCCTAGCCGTATTTTACGCAGCCTATTGGACTACTTTGGGTGGGGGATGGCAGCTTGGCGCGGGTATGCTGGGTAATGCTGGTCGGAGCGTTGTGGATATGGTGGGGTTGAATGTTCAGGACGTGACGGTCACTGGGCGGCACTATACTAGGACACATGAAATACTCGATGCATTGAGTGTCGCGCATGGTGATTCGATCTTCTCCATTGACCCTTATGACGCGAGGGATCGGGTGATGAAGCTTGATTGGGTTCAATCTGCCGAGGTTACTCGATTTTATCCACATACAGTTCATGTCGAAATTGATGAATATCAACCGATCGCAGTGTGGCGAAATGGCGAAGTGTTTTCTCTGGTCCATGATCAGGGTA
>CAUZRD010000179.1:0-4312 GCA_963582255.1 Alphaproteobacteria bacterium
AGATCAAAGCGCGATACCGATACACGTCATATGTTTGCTGTACTTGTCGTGGCGTGAACTCGGGTAGATTAAGGTCAGATGAGATCATGGTCGCTAGTCGGGTGCTTGACTTCGAAGGTGACCGTTTTCCGAAAGTGCGACCCAATATGGCGCTGCCCACGACTACGGACGTGTCATCAAAAATCGGTTTCCGATGCATATGGCGGCTATTCATAGCAAAACCAGCGTTGTCGAATGAGGCAAAAAGTGCTCCCCCAGGCACGGCATCGATCAGATCGTCAAAAAAGATATCTCGGTACTTGCCGTTGCGGCGGTCGCGCAATCCCTCTTTTGAGGTTTTTCCAATATAGCTATACTCACGGCGTGCCGTTGCAAATTGCCACGCAGCACGCGGCAGAGAAATCAGTAATTGTGAACGTGGTATGGGCGCCCGCTGGAGTTTGAGGTTCTGTAGTTGTGCCGCAGTTTCAAAGCGCATCAGTCGCCACAAGGATACTCCGCCGTCACAAATTGTGAACACAGGATATCGCCGCTCAAACTCTTGGATTCTGGCTGATACTTCAGATTGGGTTAGGATGGACTTGCTGGTCATCCGCATATACCAAAAATATTGGCAACGGGGGTGGGGACAATTACACCATGCGGCGTTGAAAGAGAGGTGGCGTGATAGAAGAAACGGCTGAAATTTTCTGGGATCATCATATCCTGGAGGTTAGAAAACACTCTGATGTGCCCTGTAGTCATGTAACCTGCACCAATCAACTCCACACTGATGCTCGTCACGATATTACTCCAATCGTTGATTGAGTCATCGGCAGGAAATGAGAATAGTTATTGGATTTTACCTTAATTTTTCCCAGTCGTGCAACGACTCGATGAAGGCAACAAGAGGTATGTTTGGCGGCTGCTGAAAGTTTCCGAAACTTGAAGAAGTAACCCCCTCCTCCTCATGCGCTGAAAAAGTCTCTAATGGCCACGCAGACTTCATCGACCTGGTCAAGTTCCAGGTGTTCACCAATGGGAAGGCTTAGAACTTCCGCACCCATGGTGTTAGCAAAGAAATCCACATTTGCTTGTGAATGGCCATCATAAGCCGCCAGCTGGGGGAGCGCCACAGGATAGTGTACGCCTGTCTCGATGCCGCATCTCTTGAGATAGGCAGAGAGGGCATCGCGTTGTGCGGTGCGCACAACGAAGAGGTGATAGACGTGCCGGGCGCGGTTGTCACGGTGTGGTAGAGTCAATCCGGAAACGTCGGACAGCTGGTCCGTATAGCGGTTGGCCACGGTAATCCGCCTGCTAGTCCAGTCGTCGAGATGGCGAAGCTTGGCCGACAAGATAGCGGCTTGCAATCCATCGAGGCGAGAGTTTCGACCCTCGAATTTGTGGTCGTATTTGGCGATGCGGCCATGGTTGGCTATCATTCTTACGTGCTTGGCCAAGGTTTCATCCTTGGCTGTGATGGCACCGGCATCACCATAGGCGCCAAGGTTTTTTCCTGGATAGAAGCTGAATGTACCAAAATCGCCCAGTGTACCAACCGTCTGACCGTCAATACGGGCGCCATGTGCCTGCGCACAGTCTTCAATCACCCTGAGACTATGTTCTTGGGCAATAGCTATCAGCGCAGGCATGTCGCAGGGGTGGCCGTACAGGTGGACGGGAATAATAGCACTGGTCTTGTCCGTGATGTGGTGGCACACCGATGCGGGATCAAGCACATAGGTATCGCAATCCACATCAGCAAATACCACATTTAATCCGGCACGACTGACCGCCTCGGAGGTGGCGATGAAGCTGTTAGCCGGAACAATAACCTCTGAGTACAGCGGCAATGTAAGTGCCTCTAGAGCAATCTCGATGGCGTCTGTACCGTTGCCGACACCTATGCAATGGGGTGAACCAAGCCAGCTACCGAATTCATTTTCAAATGCACGCACTTCTGGCCCCCCTACGAAAGTCGAGTTGGTTACAACACCTGCGATAGCGGCGTCCACCTCGGCCTGTATGGAGAGATATTGGGCATGCAGATCGAGAAATTTGATCAAGGTAGTGTTCTCAGCTTTCGTAATAGGTTTGCCGCATAGATACCTAGTTGAATAATGTTGTTTGTGACTACAGTATCAGCACAAATTACCATATTATTGCATTTTAATACCGGCATAATTGTGGTGTTGTTGTAGATAAAAACGTAATCACCGATCATGGGCGGCGCTATTTGAACTGATTACTCCACGCCGGTCCATCCGAAGAAAAAGTATAGTTGATAAACACCATGCCGTGATTGATAAAACAATCGCTATCTATACTGACGCACTCGTAGGTCAAGCTATGTGACTGTTGACGAGTGTGCAACTGTATAGCGCTCCAAACTCTGTGCTCGTCATACCTTCCTCAACGGTTATGTCGACGATGTTAATCTACGGCATTGCGGTAGTCATGACGCGTGCTGTCCGAGGCGAGTGGTGTGGTGCACTTCGCCTACACGGACTTCCTTTCCTGTTTCGATAGATTCATAGATCGCATTGATTAACTCGACGCTCTTGCGGCCTTCTTTGCTATCCACCGGGGATAAGGCTCCATCACATAAGCAGGCCACCACATGGTCATAGTAAGCTTTGTGGCCGAAGCCGTAGACGTTAGGTGGATTGACCGAATACTTGGCCATCACCTCATCGTCATCGGGCTGATTTTTGACAAAATTCCATACCTTCATCTGGTTTACGGCAAAGCCACCAATTTCAACCGAACCATATTCGCCTAGAATCGAGATGGATCCCTCAAGATCCTTCGGTCGGACTGCTGTTGTTGCCTCGATAACACCCAGCGCTCCGCTTTTGAATCGTAATATCACCACTGCCGTATCCTCCGCCTCGATCTTTGCTAAAGCCGTTGCAGATAGGGCAATGACAGTTTCAACAGGTCCCATCATCCATTCCAGTAGATCAACATGGTGGCTTGCCTGGTTAGTTAGAACTCCACCATCGAGTGCCCAAGTACCGCGCCATGGGGCTTGATCGTAATAATGTTGGTGTCGACTCCAACGCACCCGAACTGTGCCCATAGTCAACCTGCCAAAGCGCTGTTGTTCAATCGCTTCGCGTAGCTTGACAACAGGAACGTTGAAGCGATTCTGTTTGACCACAAAGAGCTTGATTCCTGCATTGGTACAGGCAGAAGTCATGTCATCAGCACTTTCTAAAGTCAGTGCCATTGGCTTCTCGACTATGATGTGTCGGCCATATGGTGCCAAGGCAATGACGTGTTCGGCGTGATGTCCGCTTTCGGTCAGTACGACTACGACGTCACAATCGACCGATCGCATCATTTCATGAAAATCTGCGAATGCAGGGACGCTGAATTGACGTGAAATTGCTTCTGCCTTTGGAAAATCGTGGTCGCAGACCGCCACAAGATTAGCTCTTGCTATTGCTCCGTTGCCTAACAGTTCAGAATGACGCTTCGATATGCGGCCGCAGCCCACAAGAACAAATTTTAGCATACCTAATTCTCCGAATCTCCTAGCAGAGTGCATTCACTATCAGCAGATAATATGCAGAGCGAAGAAGGTCTATTAATTTTTTCGTTTGCTAACGGTAACGGATGATCAAGCTGGGAAAGCTATCCCGTATAGGACTTGGCTTTTTTGCTCCCAGGCGTGAAAAAAGATCCCTGAAAAATTTTTAAAAAAAACAGTTATTGGTAATTGTCATACTGTTCTTTAAAAATATTGAAGTGATGGTATTCTGAAGCACGGGTGCCAACGAAATCGGATGATGACGGCCTCTCAATGCCACATAGGCCGTTTCTTTTCCTATATGATATCGAAAATTCATAATATATTCAGATGCTTATCGTTTTCTATACGAGATATTTTCTCAGAAAATGATTGTCCTCCAATTCGAGGTGATTGGATAATAATACGGAAATAATTCTACTTAAGAGGAGTTTAATAATGATATACAATGTTCGGACTTATACTGTTCAGCCGCGCTTGATGAAAAAATATGTTGGCATGTTCGAGGCCATGGCTTTGCCGGCTGCAGGACGCCTAGGAATGAATTTAATCGCCTATTTTATCAGCCAAAATGGCGCGCTAAATCAGGTCGTTCACATTTGGGCATATGAGAGTCTTGCTGCATACGAGATAATCCGCGCGGCGCGCGATGAAGATACGGAATGGGAAAATTTTCTTGAATCAACGACCGGGTTGCTCGTTTCGCAAGAAGATAAGTTCATGCGACCCTCCAGTTTTTCCCCACTTCAGTAATGTATCCGGGTGGCGAGGAAAGATACCGTAATTATTCTCGAG
>CAUZRD010000180.1:0-4239 GCA_963582255.1 Alphaproteobacteria bacterium
CCTGCCAACTAAACGGACGACCCAGAAAGACATTGCAATTTGAAACACCAGCTGAGAGATTTAATGCATGTGTTGCGTTGACCGGTTGAGATGGCAGCCATTAGCGGAAATTTACCCTGGTTTACTGACAGTTTACCAAGTACCAGTTATCGAGCATTTTCCACAGCGATAACGCCCCCTCCGTTTGATCTACTCTGTCGGCAAAAGGAGACAATAATGATACCAGAAAATTTTAACATAAAGAAAGCCAATATCCGTATGCAATGCGATATTCTCCACTCTGAACGGCTCGTTAAACACCAACGTCACGTACATAAAGTGGACGACGACGAACGTTTTGAGATGAGGGATAAGTCATGACTCCAAACGAACATGAATTGATGACGAATTTCTTAAAACTGCTTATGGACTACCTTCAGAGCAACGAGCTAGAAGATAATGCGCTTATAGACCACCACGATTATAAATCTTTAGAAAAGAAATTTGATGCATCCATTGGCAAGAAAGGTGTTGCGGAAGATGAGTTGCTATCAAGTGTTCAGACATACATGCAGTATTGCGTCCGAACAACTCATCCGCAATTTTTAGGCACTCTGCGTGGCAGTTACACTATCGCCAGCTTGGTTGGTGAATTTTTAGCCAATATCACGAATACATCCATGTCGACCTATGAAGGATCCCCTGTCGCAACTTTAATCGAAAACAAGTTGATAAAAAAGATGGCGGATATCGTTGGATTTACCGATGGGGACGGAATATTCGTAACGGGCGGGACGCAGGCGAATTTGATTGCGGTGTTGAGTGCCAGGAACAGGCTTGACCCGAACATCAAAAAAACGGGCCTTAGACAACAACACGATCTGGTTCTGTTCGTATCGGATCAAGCGCACTATTCATTTACAAGTGCTGCGAATGTTTTGGGTTTAGGCGTTCAAAGTATTGTCCGCATAGTTTCCGATCCATTGGGACGAATGGATACAGAGGCGTTAGAGCTCGCCATCCAAACAGCAATTCGAGAGAATAAAAATCCCTTTTTTATTGGAGCGACTGCTGGCACAACGGTTCTGGGTGCTTTTGATCCGATTGAAGATATCGCCAATATTGCGTCCAAATATAATTTGTGGCTGCATGTTGATGGGGCCTTTGGCGGCTCAGCGGTATTAAGCAATCGCCATAACTCATTGCTGGCGGGATGTGAGCTGGCGGATTCCTTCAGCTGGGACGCCCACAAAATGATGGGCGTGCCTGTACCGTGCTCAGTTATATTAACGAAGAGTTCAGGCGTTCTTTATGATGCGTGTACAACAATTGATGTTCAAGAAACACCAAGTTATGTGTATCACAACGTTGGTGCCAGCTCATTTGATTTAGGCGAAAAATCACTTCAGGGGACTCGCAAAGCTGATGTGCTTAAATTATGGTTTGCTTGGAAATACTATGGTGATGACGGATATGAGAACCGGCTTAATCATGTGGTAGAGCTGGCTCAATATGCGGAACAAAAAATCGAGATGACCCCATCTTTGGAATTGGTTTTCCCCAGACAGTTTGTCAATTTATGCTTTAGATATAAACCAAAAGCAGGGGAAAATGCTGATCAGCTGAATATGCGGGTGCAGAAGCGACTTATGCAAAAAGGACAGGCTTACATCAATTACACGGATGTTAAGGGAGTAACCGTGTTGTTGCTAAATCTCGTTAATCCACTGGTTGGCGAAGAAGATATAGATTATTTGCTTGATCGCGTCATTGAGATCGGCCAAGAGCAAGATGAGCTCGCCATGTGGTGATGGATAGAAAATTGCACTGGCCGGATCTGGAAAATTCACTAACGGTAATCGGGAATTCGTCAGATATATCGTAATATCACCTTTGCTAACCACAGCCGTTCCCTGCATTTGTGCCAAGAGGCGAAGTTGTAAATTTATAACTGAACTATGGATTAACAGCAGCACCAACAAGAGAACGCGCTTGAGCTGGCCCCGCATCTAGGTAGGTATATTCGACTTTATTGAAATCACCGTACATCAATCGCAAATACGGTTCGGATTGATTTGGGCAGGCAATATCACCTCCAAGGAATGATACCGTTGATGTTGGCAGGACGACATCTAGCGGCACTCCATAACCACCGCTCTCGGTGATCGATAAAGCGCCCTTATGTGTGCGTCTTTCAAGTATGGGTTGCCCGTAGCTGACGGCGCGTCGATAAATCGCTATATCAGTTCGGATTTCACCGCGCAGGCGATTGCGTTCCCATTGGAGTAGCCATCGTCCAGGCGGATCAAATGAAATCGAAATGAAACCCTTTTTCTTGAATAAATCAACATAATACCCATCCCGAGCACCACACTTAGCAAGCCCGGTTGCCAAATGCTCCCAGGTTATATCATCGTCGAGCAAAACCGAAATATCGATATCATCTTCCCATTCAAGGAGTGCACCTTTTCCCCGAATTGCGCCAAGAAGGGTGCCGCCCTCAAGCCAATGTGTGACACCCAAGTCATTCAGACTGGCAGCAACATAATGACTAAGGTCTTTCATGTGCTCGCGGCAACAAGGTGCGGTATTAAGGCCAAGGCGATTGACGTAAAGGTTGAACGGACAAGGCGGTGTATTTTTCCCGCATCCCCTCCAATTGACGGAGCCTTTTGATAACTCCAATTCACGAATTCCATGCCGTTGCCGGAATGCCGTAAGGTCTCCTTCTGCCTGGATATCAAGGACAGATAAATCGTTTTCACTTAAAGAATATAAGTGACGCCTTGAGAAGGCCCAGCGTTGGCGAAGAAACCAAGCAAGTTCGATTGTCATGGCAGCCGCCATAACCGCCTGAAGCTTGATGTTAGAGGTAAGTAATCCAAAAAGCAGGGCCGGGCCAAGAAGCCAAAGGCCCGCATAGTCACCGTGAAATGCAAAAAATTCGAATGACCGAGAGGCGGGTTTAAAGGCGATTGCCGGGGCTGCAATGATGTAAAACAGGATACCGACAAATCCGATTGAGATGATCATGGCGACACCGTCAAAACCATCAGGCGAAACCGAAATTTGACCAACAGTAAGGATCACTATAATCAACGTTCCGACGTATGCAGATATGCCCGGCGCATACCAGTTACGGGGATATCTCAAAAGACGGACAAAAGATAGGTACGCTGCCCCATAAAGAGCGGCGGCGATCAGTGCGGAGAGCACTAAAGAGGTGTGTGATATGTCGTTGCTGATCATAAACTTTGTGTCTCTCCTTGACCTACAAGCGGATCGATCATCATCACAGTTGGGCGGTTATCTTTCGCCGCTAAAATGAGTGGTAGAACTTCGGTATTAGCGCGCTCAATATCGACGGCGAAATCGATCTCGATCCAAGGCGTGCCCGTGATATCCTCGAATGCAAAGGTACCGCGTGGTGACGTTAGCAATACATCGCGGATTGCTTCTTCGTAAGGATCGTTGCGGAGTCCTTGGCGTATATAGAGATCGGTCTGCGCGATAACTTTCTTGGCGGCTTCGGCGGACAGCTTGAAAAAGCCCACGGATTCGCCACAGAAATCAAACTCAGCGCTCAACCATTTACGGAACTCAATAATCTCCCCATCTCGGATGCATAATTTGACCGGTTCATCACCGGGGTCAAAACCACGATCAAGGAGTAGGCAGTTCTGGTGGCTTGAATGAACCAATCGACGGATCATGTCTTCGTCATAGAGAACATCAGCGTCCATGAGCAGGACCGGTTCATCGCAACACAATTCGTCGCGCAAGGTCCACAGGGTGACGATGTTGCCCTCTTCATAATTCTCGTTGAATACGGTTCTTACGAAATCCTGGGCTCCAAGGGCCACGATCTCCCGATCAATGTCTTGATGATGATAACCAACACCAAGCACGAGCTCGTCTATGCCGTGACGTCTGAATATTTCGATATGGTATTGCAGCAAGGACTTACCGCCAAAGCGAAGCAAAACCTTGGCTGGATGATCCGTACCAGCAAACCCGAGCCGGGAGCCAATCCCGGCGGCTAACATAACAACTTTCATACGTATAGCTCCAAAGCGGCAAACCACTCGCGACGAAACGGGGCGCTTTTTTAAGAAATGCAATCGAAAGGATTACACCAAAATTATTAAAAATCGGCTGGTGTTATAGAAAGGCCTGCCCCAGATATAGGATGGAAAAGGCGGCGCAATCTAACTGCGAACACCTTCGTATAATAGCAATAATGGCGCAGCCTAACTGATT
>CAUZRD010000181.1:0-4200 GCA_963582255.1 Alphaproteobacteria bacterium
TGACCGTATGCCAGTCCGGCCCAATATCAAGCCGGCCGTCGGGAAATCAGGTCCAGGTACAATTTCCAACAAGCGCTGATCGTCTAATGCCGGGTCTTCCAGCATGGCAATGCAAGCATCACACACCTCGCCCAGATTGTGCGGCGGAATGTTGGTTGCCATGCCAACGGCAATACCACTAGCACCATTTGCCAATATGTTGGGAAATCGCGCCGGCAGAACCACCGGCTCGCGTTCATTATTATCGTAGTTATCTTGAAAATCGACGGCGTTCTTATCGATATCCTCAAGAAGAAAGCCAGCTACCTTCTGTAAGCGACATTCGGTGTAACGCATAGCTGCTGGTGGATCACCATCAACCGAGCCAAAATTTCCCTGCCCATCAATCAACTGTAATCGCATAGAGAATTGCTGCGCCATACGGACTAGGGAATCATAGACGGCAGAATCGCCATGGGGATGGAATCTACCGATGACATCGCCAACAATGCGGGCGGATTTACGGTAGGATTTGTTCCATTCAAATCCCATATTGTGCATCGCATACAAAATACGCCGGTGAACCGGCTTCAATCCGTCGCGCACATCAGGAATGGCGCGGGAGACGATGACACTCATTGAGTATTCGAGGTAGGAGCGACTCATCTCCGTCTCTATAGCAATCGAAGTCACGTCGCTAATCTCTGTATCAGAGTTATTATTGTCGTCAGGCAAGGTCAGCTTCCGTTTTTGTTTGCACTCTAGGGGCCACAAATCCACCAATCAAATTGAAAGCGAATCGCTCAGGCTACACGCACATATCACTGTCATATATCAGACTTGAAGGCAGAGGACGCAAGCAGACTTATGATGCTAGTGGTTTAGGCCTTTCAGAGCAGGAATTTTACTAAGAATAACCACTCTTTATGCAACAGGTACAGTCCATATAATTTGTAGCAAGTGTGTTTGTTTTTAATAACTTACCATCAGTTTTTGCTCAAAGAGCAGCACAGCCAATCGATGCTCCTAGTCAACCAGCTAATGTAGGTGAAACACCACTCGAATTCAGTAATACAGACGTATTGCTCAAAGAATTTGAAACGTTGCCTAGTTAAAAGTACATAAACAAGCTGTTTATCGCCACTATTCGCGCGTCAAATTTGACCTATCCGGTTAAGAATACCGACCCGGAAGCGCTACGGCGGATTAGACATAATCTTCTTGGTTTATCCCTTGGAACCGAGATCATCCACTATGTTGATCGGATGCGTGATGAGCGTTTTGACACATAGCTCAGACGCACGATCATATTGGGGTACACCTCGCACGACCGCCGGATTTATTTCTCAGTAGCACTAAAATGCGGCGCGGTTGGCTAACAGATCACAAAATTCGACTATAGCGTCGACCTATTTTAGGTGTTCCCGCAGCAAATCAACGAATAGATCAACTGCACGAACGGATGGCAGCGGGAGTGTCCGCCTACGACCTATGCTTTTTACGGGTTAGATGACCCATTTACATTTCATAATCGGTTTGGCATTGGCCACACCTTCCAGTCCCCCTTGGCCATGGATATTCAGGAGATTTGAACAGTTGGAGCAGTTGTTGCCGGCGCTTAGCGCGCATCGTCTCCAGTAAGGGGCATCATCACGCGGCCTACATCAGCTAAGATTTCTATGGAACGGCACGCTTTAAGAGCGATTTTTGCCCTTTCTTCGGACATTATGAGCTGCGCCTGATGCAAGAACTTGCCATCTATTTCATCGTCATTCATTGGCCGATCGCGACTGCCAATGCAATGTTCCACTGACTTTTCAAGCACCTGACCGTCTTTGAGAGTTACTCGTACATTGGCAGCATCGGGGGGGAGTTCGGTCGCACTCGCGTGAATGCGGTCACGCATCGCTATCACCTGCGGATCATGGATGCATTCCTCTTCAGCGATTGAGGCACGGCGGCGCATGAACGAAACTGCAGCCCAATGGTGCAAAGAGTTACGGCAGTTCATGTGATCCTTTGGGTGGCGAATGCCAGTCAACTCGACACCGGGCGGGCACACTTCAATATCGACGCGCTCAATCTTGGAAGCATCGATGTCGCACTCCACCGCAAGCAGAAGACAAGCATCGACGACCGCATGAGAAACAATCCCGCAAGGAAATGGTTTGAAAGTAAGGTCGAGAATATCGAACTTCTCACCGAGACCATCGATTGCTGCGGCGGAATTTGGCGATGAAGCAAAGATGTCGGCAAAGCCGCGGTCGCCCTCGAGTGAATGCTCCGTACTCGTCATACCGGCGCGGGCTAGCAATGCCGCGGTAACCCCGGCACGAGCACCATTTCCTGCCATGAAGGGGGAAGCCTGAGACCCATGTAGCGCACGCACACCGGAAGCCTGCGCTACAGCAATTCCCATCGCCCAAACCATCTGTTGTTCCGAAAGCTGTAATAATTTTCCTGCTGCGACGGCAGACCCGATGCCGCCTACAATACCAGTCATGTAGAGGCCGAGATGGCTCTTGCCCGGCGCCAATGTCAGCATGTCCGCCGCGCGACAAGCGGTCTCAACGCCAACAATAAGTGCAGCAAGGAATTCCGGACCAGATGAATGAGTGTGTTCGCCCACCGCCAGTGCCGCTGCACCGACCGGGCTTGTGGGGTGCACCACAGCGCTCAGGTAAGTGTCATCAAACACCCGCGCAGTTGCCGCCATCCCGTTGAACAGTGCCGTCTGCATCATATTGAAGCGCTGGCCAGCCCCCGGCAGGGATGCTTCCTCAGGCCCTGAATAGGCGGCGAGCGCTCTCTTGGCGCTCATGACCGCATCGTGATTCACAGCGCCGAGCACGCAGCCTACCCAATTGATAAACGCGCGCACACCCTGCTCCTGCACCGCTACGGGAAGATCCTCGAGCCGGGTAGCAACAGCATATCGGGAAAGCTGCCAAGTCACGCCCGTGGCTTCGCGGGACATTTGATTCTGCATCGACATTGACCTCACCTTCGGATCCCTTTTGGCCATCCCCCGGTTACCGAAGCTCCATTCACCAACCGAGAACCGCGCAAGGCTCCGCGGGTAGAGAGAAGGTGGCCTAGGACAGAGTTACACGCATACCATACCCGGAACAATGCATCGTGGACCACGGACCATGACCCCAGGCTGGATTTGAACCAAAATTCCCATTCCAGACATCTCGTGTCAGTTCAACGAGCCGTTGCAGGGCGCGTGTCGGGGTTCATTTTGCTTATTTACGTAGTTTCTGAGAGATCATGCCGCACGTCCTAGAGTCTGACGATACTAGCTCTCCGTCAAAATAAGATTCGCTTTGCCTATAATTCCGCTCCATCGATGCAGAATAACTCTCAGCAATCGATATAATCCTATTACCGATCGTTGAGGTGATCGCATCCGATAGCTCAGCATTATTGCCCCTCGCTCCCATAGCTGCCTGCCCTGCAACCATGAAGAATACTTTGTGGAGATTTTTGGCCACCTGTCGCAGTTTCTGAGTAGTTGCATCACTATTTGGCACCACCTTGTACTGACTGGCGTAAAGGGCTGAGCATCGCAGAGCTACATAGCTGAGGTCAGTGAGGTCATCCATATTTAGGTTTAATTTTGCCAAGGGCTTCAACTCTTCAGCAGATAATTTTAACGTCCCTGCTGCCAGAGCAAAACTTAGGATCAAAGCTGTAAGTATTATACGCATAACCCACGCTTACTCCTGATACTGCCTTTGGTGCAAACCATATCTCTGATCTGCCCATCCCAGACAATTCACTCTAAACTTCCCGTATGAAACACTTGATCTCACTCTTGGTGATTTTTTATCGGCATCGATCCACTCCACTGGTCTCGTCAGTAAGGAAGGGGCTATATGGAATTATCCACCGCTGGATCTTTTAACCCGATCACAGTGTGAGACTAACTGTGGTACCAGAAATTCTAAAATATTTTTTATTTAACAATTTAGTTATGGGGGCTCTGATAGTTCCAAGTAGTTTCTCAATCTGGGAGGACTATTTTATTCCAGCGAACTCGGTGTTCGTGAGAAATTGCGGGTTCTATCTTTAGTAGCTCAGTATAAAAGGGAAATATATCTGCAGGGTTTTCCACAAGTCGCAGATAGTATCTCATTGTCGGTAGAACCCCATTTGCTATGACCTGACAACCCGTTCGCTCCCTTATTTCTTTGGTCCTTTTCGCTACATCGGGAG
>CAUZRD010000182.1:0-4170 GCA_963582255.1 Alphaproteobacteria bacterium
CGCATTGCTCTTGGAACTGCATTCAGCGCATCATCTGAGAGCGAGGAGATGAAGGGAATGATCATAATACCCATTACCGCACCAGCCGCTAAAGCACTATTTGGTGAGGTTGCAAGCCCAGCGAAAAGGCCAAATTCGCGTACTGCAGGAGCTACCGTCAGCACTGCAAAAAATCCGTAAACAACAGTCGGCACACCCGCCAGAATTTCCAAGATAGGCTTGACTATATTGCGAAACCTGTTGTTTGAATATTCAACAAGATAGACAGCAGTATAAATTCCGATGGGGGTTGCCACACACATTGCAATTATTGCAATCAATATTGTACCCATGAACACCGGCGCGGCACCAAATGCACCATGCCCGGCCACCTGATCTGGGCGCAGCGCAATTTGCGGTTCCCAATTCAGTCCAAACAGGAACTCGATAACTGGCACTTTCTCAAAAAATTTCCAAGCCTCAAACACCAGAGAAACAACGATACCAACGGTCGTCAGCACCGCAATAACGGAACAGAAAATCAAAAGCCCTTGAATAACACGCTCAAACCTGTTGCGAGCACGGAAAAGCAGTGTAAGGCGCGAGCGAGAAACCAAGAGCGTCAATGACATGAGTCCCGCGGCAACAACAATCATAGCCCAGCGTGCAATCTGCGACCAGCTGGCATAGCGCTCCGCGGCCGCCAGAATATTCTCACTTGGTTCTGAAAATAACTGGCCAGCAGCAACATTTTTAACTTCAGATAAGATTAGACTGATTTGAGCGCTGCTCAAAGTCTCCACCATCGCAGACGGCAGTGATTCTACTAGCAGATAGTCAATCACCGTTCCTTGCAAAAAAAGCCATAGCAACACCAGAATAAGTGCAGGAATCGCCACCCAGATCGCTACGAACAGGCCGTGATGTTCGGGCAATGAATGAGGTTTGGTAGAACCACCAACAAATGACCGTCCGGCCGCGCGGCCAAGATAGTAGGCCATAAGCGACATAAGTAATATTAGCAGGAAAGTGTAGTTAGCCATGGCGTCACCTTAGGAATGAGCACTATTCCTGACATCACAACAAGTATGTGAGTGGATTGCTCACGGCAAGGAAACCACGGACAATCCATATATTTAATCAAGATCACTTATTTACTAGCCATCGGAATGCATTCATTCGCTGCAATCCTAGTGGCCTCACGCTTAACTTCACTGAGTGGAATTAAACCGCGCTCAGATAAATATCCCCCATCTCCGTAAGAATCTTCCGAAACATATTCTTCAATAAACTCGTCAAGCCCTAGAATAACTCCCTTATGGGCACACTTGATGTAGAAGAACAGTGGCCGAGAAACCGGATAGGAGCCATCAGCAATAGTGGATTCATCCGGTACAATCCCGTCAACCGCGACACCTTGCATCTTGTCTAAATTCTCGTAGAGAAATGAGTAGCCAAAAATACCGAAAGCATTCGGGTCGGCTTCAAGACGCTGAACTATGAGATTGTCGTTCTCTCCAGCCTCGATAAATGGGCCATCCTGACGCATGCGTCCACAAACCTCTTTCTTGCGCATTTTTTCAAGCGCAGCAATAACGTAAAATTCCTCACACCCCTCTTCCATAACCAGTTCGACAAAGGCATCGCGCGTACCAGAAGTAGGAGGGGGCCCAAACACCGTGATTTCCGTATCAGGCAGGAATGCATCAATCTCGTTCCATTTCGTGAACGGATTAGCGATGATCTTACCATCCACCTGCACTTCGGATGCCAAAGCCTCAAAAATCTGTGCTTTGGTTAAGATAAGTTCGGAGCCGCGGCGGGCATGAGCAAAGCTGAGGCCATCAAAACCGATCAGCACTTCAGTGATCTCGGTAACTCCAGCCTTCTGACAGGCTTCATATTCTGACAATTTCATCGCCCGCGAAGCGCCGGTGATATCAACATAATTAGAACCAATGCCACCGCAAAATATTTTTATGCCACCGCCGGTACCAGTCGATTCAACAATAGGACCAGCATTGCCCGTTATATTCGCATATTGTTCGGAAACAGCCTGAGTATATGGAAACACCGTTGATGATCCAACAATACGTATCTGATCACGTTCCCGTGCAAACGCACCACTAGCGATGCAGGTAACTGCTATACTTAGCGCAGCACTAAAAACAAAATATCGAAATTTCACAATTAATCTCCATTAAAGATCGATACCATTAATCGCATGCGGATCAGCAGTTCATTCAAACTCGGCAAGACGTTACAGAACGGCAGAACAAGGCAGCTGCAAGCTAGCGCTATCATATGTAAGTTATATGACATTATTTTTTTACTTTAATGACATGAATTACTGTATAAATTCATACGTTTACTGGTTTTATGGCGACAGAATAACCTCTGATATCCCATTGTATTATTTGTGTCAGTCCGGTTAACAACAAACGGACTCACCGTCAGCACCCCTAGAAATCAAACTTTGGAGCTAACTGCTAGCGGTCCGCGCGAGACCTATGAATGCGAAGAACATGGGGAATAGCCACCCCGCTAACAATAATGACGATGCCCAGAACATCAAAAGGTCGAATTAGCTCACCCAGCAATATTCCAGCAGTCACCGTACCTAAAACAGGGCTAAGCGCGGAATAAAATGCAATCCACGCGATCTGAATTCGTGATAAAGCGAGATTGTATCCGATGAAATTAATCATCGTCATACCCACCACCAGATAGGCAATAGAGATAAATGCCTCCCTGTCGTTGCTATTGAGCATAGTCAAATTACCATCGAATAAAGCGACTACAAGCGAAATGAGGGTTGCACCGGTAATCTGCAGGGTTGCGATGCGGAACCAAGGTGCGCCGCTTGTGTTAAGCTGTCGTCCAAAAATCTGCCCCACAGCGGCGGAGAAAACGCCAGCTACCACGAGAATATTGCCTGTCATATCTCCAGTTCCGAGGGCTTGACGATCACTAGTCAGTACAAATAACCCTCCAAATGCGACTAGTGCACCAACGGGTAAGCTCCAATGGAATTTTTCGCCCAAAAACAATCTACCAAGAAACGGTCCGATCAATGGCATCAATCCCCAGATAAGCACAACCGAAATACCATCGGTGCGCTGGGCGCCAGCGCTTGCAAATAGAAATACGCATCCCGGAGTCAGGCAGCCCCACATCACAGCTGGAAGAAATTCTGATAGTTTTCTAGGAAGATAACCAAGACGGGCACATATTAGCCACATCAGCACCGATGCCGCCGCAAACTGAAGCACAACCACATCAGCTGCCGAATATCGCTCGGTCAAGCCCTTTTGAACAATAATGCCAATACTGAAAGCTGACACCGACATAACCTGAGCCAAATGGCCAGTGCGTTCACGAACTGAGAGCATAGCTCACCGATATTGGATTTGCGGGTGCGGTGTAACGAGGCAAATATCACGCGTATCAGCTCGCACTATCAAGGAACATAGAAGACGCCGAAGTACAATGGCGAAAAGCTACTGGGCTTCTCGTGAATAGCAATGCCAATATTGATTGATCTTGATCACGTAGAAATGCAGCCAATTCCATGCAAGAATAGAGCCTGAACCATCGCCCGCTGAAATGGCAACGACCGTCTCACAAAAGTGATCTGAATAGTCGACCAAATACAAAGCGTGTTTGATCTTAAAACTCAATGTAACCGGCTGGAAGATCAGCACTCATTGTTTGGGAGCAAGAATGAAGCATTTACTCATCATTACCCACGCACCATCACAAAACACCGTGCGACTACGTGACGCTGTTATAGAGGGCGCGCTATCCATTAAGTCAGCTGTTGTCGACTGCAAAGCACTCTCGCCATTCAACACCGACCCAAGCCACTTGATGAATGCGAGCGCAATCATTCTCGGTACCCCGGAAAATCTGGGTTATATGAGCGGTGCGATGAAGGATTTTTTCGACAGGTGCTACTATCCCTGCCTTGAACACACCCAAGGCCTACCATTCTCAACCTTCATCCGCGCTGGACATGACGGAACTGGGACTAAGCTGGCTATTCAAAGCATCACAACTGGCTTGAAATGGACGCTGGTACAAGAACCATTGATTTTGCACGGGGACTGGCAGGAACACTTCATTTCTCAATGTCACGAGCTAGGCGCGGTGATGGCCGCAGGACTTGATGCCGGCATCTATTGAAAACGG
>CAUZRD010000183.1:0-4131 GCA_963582255.1 Alphaproteobacteria bacterium
CTGTCTGTCGGGCAACGGGAAGCAAACCCTCTGTGGATGTCGTGAAGGTCAAGGAACTGCGTGATAGTGGCAAAGGTGCGTCAGCAATAGCAAAAGAGATGGGGATTGGCAGAGCATCCGTATATCGGGCACTCGGTTAGGTTCTACTCAACACCCTTTGTATTTCTTACAGACACATTCACGGAAAAGATCTTGTGCTTTTTCAATTTGAGTTGGGATCATTTTCTTCTCAAAATTATCCCTCAACTTCGCACCCGACTTGTTTCCATTCGTAGCAGCAATATTTCCGCACATTTGAGCATAGACATAATCTTTTAGAACTCCAATACGGGCGGGATATTGCGTATCGAGATTTCCTTGAGCAGTGGCGTGCCTCTTTTTGGCACCGGTTAGCAGATTAAATTTGGTCTAAAAGTAATAGGACTGCAAATATTCCTAGACCTAAATAGGTGCAGAGCATTCCCGAAATCCTCAAGAATGGATTGGAGTCATAGAACGCAAAACAAATTGCGTGTGCCAGTCTCCCATATGAAAAAATCAAACAAATTGCTAGCAAATAACCAAAAGACGATTGTCCTAGAGATTCTATGATCAGTAAAAGAACTAAAAAAATAGGAACGTATTCAGAAAAGTTTCCATGCGCTCTAATATTTCTGTGCAATTTTGTCTCTGGAACTTTTTCATCCATTCTGAAGAGCAGTTTCATCACGGGACTACCTCGAAAATATCCAATGCGAAATGATAAGAATAAATAAAATAAAGTAAAAAGTGAGGCAAAAATCGAAGTTAACGGAAGGTTGTTCACTGCTTTGTCCTTTTTGGCACAGAAATCGTAAGGCAGATGGTGGTGGTCAGACGTTTCATACAGAAAGTCTGACAGAGTTCATTTATCGTGGGAAGCGCAGCTTGATGCAGTGTCGTGGCAACAGTAACTGCATCCACATAGGGGCATACAGCGACACAGAAACTCATACAGACTCATCTGTAGTGTATTTGAGCACAGGCCTAGCTCTAGCTTGTGACTCTCAGTGGCTCTGTGGGTGCGATTTTCTGGTGTTTAAACGTGTGTTTGTGGGGGAGGTTAACCACGGTTCTTTTGGGAAACTGCGTACATAGCTAGCACAACATAAATGGCGCCAGCTCCCCCTGCCCAGGCACCCCAAGGAAGCAAGGATTCCAGGAAACCAACAGCAGCCGCTACCCCATCAACAACACCGAGCAATAACATCGAACAGACGACGCCAAGGACGACAACGCCGGCAGCAATGGCGAGACCAGTTAAGAGCTTTTTTTGCATGGATCGGGTTCCTCGATTAGTTGGCCGACGCAGAGGCACAGTTTTAGGGCATTGAGCGAATGGTCCGTGATCAAAGAATGCCGGCCCGGCCAATTGGCAAGACCAGCATTCCTTAATAAATCAATCACATTTTTGGCATAATGACCGTGTCGATGACATGGATAACGCCGTTTGAGGCTTCGACATCTGCCTTAACCACCTTCGCTTTATCGACCATGACGCCGCTATGGGCTTCGACCGATATCTTGCTGCCTTGCACCGACGCAACTTTCAGGGACTTGCCAGCAATATCGCTCGCCATCACTTTGCCGGGCACTACGTGGTAGGTAAGGATCGCCACTAACTTCGCTTTGTTTTCTGGCTTGAGCAAAGAAGCGAGCGTTCCAGCCGGCAACTTGGCAAATGCTGCATCGGTAGGGGCGAACACCGTGAAAGGGCCCTTGCTCTTGAGCGTACCGACAAGATCGGCAGCCTTCACTGCAGCTACGAGTGTTTTGAATGAACCAGCCGAAATAGCGGTATCGACAATATCGCCAGCTCGGACAGTGGTTGCGGCGAGTATCATCGCCAGGGCAACGGATACAGTTCGGATAATCGTTTTGGGGGATTTCATGCAATTAGTTCCTTTGAGAGAAAAAATACTATTCTGTTACGAACAGAACCCGAGAATTTTCTAATCAAAAAAAGTCATCTCTATTATCGGGCGTTCGGAATTTTTACGGCACAGACAGGGGTTCAGATCACTTGCGTTCAGAAATAAAGACAACGTTTAGAACGGGCATTCCCTGACCCTCCCCGCCAACTGGATTGTCAGGCATATAATCATGGGCCGCACAGCTGCAATTGCAAGACGGCAACTACGCAGAGCCTCTTGCTGCGACCGAGGGGCCGGGGCCAGTAATAGTTCTCAAACACCCCAAAATGCTTAAGAGCTTGCATTCGCCTATCGATATTTTCATTGCCTTTGAGCCGGGTGAGAGCGGTAAACCCGCGGACATGGAAACACTGAAAGTGACGCTTGTCGGCTTCATCAATATCAACATCACGGATCGCCTTCGTGAATATATCAAGGGGAGTAATTTAGATGTTGAGGAAGCGAAGCTACCAAGTGGAAAGCATCGATTGAGGATGCGGATAAAAGACATTGATGGCAACGCGAATGAACGTGATGTGGTTGTGACGGTGTTGAATGATTAAGATGTCAGGCCTCTTAACAAACCATTAATTAAAGTTTCGGAGCCGCGTTTTTAGCGGGCTGCAGCGCCCTCGCCCACGGTCGCGAATGGGCAGGCTTGTGGCCTTTGGCCAGCAAGTAGCCCGCGAATGAAGCCTGGCGCTCCCGGCGCTTCGTTCTCAGATTAATATTCTGCAAGACGTAATCCCTCATAGCCATATAGGCTACGCGTGTGCCAACAGTGATTTCCCACCCCGCGAACGCATGGACCATTGAAGCCGAGATTGTTAAATTGCCTTTACGTTGTATCGTTGATGGGGAAAAACTTGTAAATGGTCGGAGATTACCCGGAACTGGAAGCTGCTCTTAAACGGGTGGGTGCGGATCAATCTGTGGGGCTGTACATTTCGATTATCGATTTGCAAGCCGAACGGGCCGATATCGAAGATCACAAGCCACGAACGGACAACGACCCTTACGGTCCCATCCTCGGCGCGCTGAACGCATTCCTGCGCAGCCTCCGCCGAAGCACGCCCTCACCCGGGAAGATAGCCAAGAAGCTCTCTAGCCTGCCCGAGCCGGTATTCCCGTTCATCAGACTTGAACTGGCTCGCCGTCTTGACCAAGAAATAGATCTCGAGAACGAAGACTGGTCGAAGCCCGAACTACGTGACGCATTAGAAGTGTCGGTAAGCCACGTTCGTCTCTGGTTCCGCAAGCACCCCGGCCCTGCGGAAGCTGTCGGCCTTGCCGGGTTCAGCCGCTCCGTCGCCCTGCTCTATAGGCAAATTGCGGGCAAGCCTCCCGGTCTTGGCAATCAGCTAGGCCGCAAAGGCTACATGACACCATTCGAGGAACTATGGCTTGCCAGCCTGCGGCTATTGAGCACCGATGCAACGCTTGACCAGGCCCGCGAGATATACCGGAAGTCCCCTCTGCCAACGAAGACCTGATACAGAGATACCTGACCTCACAATTGGTCGAGTAATTCCACAGCTTTTTATTGTTCGAGGCGCCACCATCTCGGATGTATGAGCAATGTCCGCCTTCGGCTAACCAACAAATCCCGCGACCGGAGTCCGAGCACTCAACCCTGTTCGGTGTTGAGCGAACTCGCACGCCTTCTCGCGCGCCAGGCAGCCCGAGAAGCGTTCGCCCCACAGCAACCATCCAGCGATCACACTACACGAATTGAGCCAGGTGGCCGCGATGCCTGAAATAAACCCCGACTTGCAAACCCGCTTACTGACACCAAGGGAGGCCGCCGGCTTTTTAAGCATCTCGACGCGAACACTGAGCCGCATCGTCCAACATGGTGACTTGCCAATTATACGCGTCGGCGGCTCCAACCGCTTCACCATGACCGATCTGACGGACTACATCGCTCGTAACCGGGTGCTTGGCCATGATTGAAGTGGCTTGTCTTGTTATGGCGCAATTTAGCATAAGCAAACCAAGTACTAGTGAAAATATAACACAAGTAATCAAAACGATTACCGGTCCTTTATTTTCACTATTACTTATAAGATTCTCCTTTTGTCTTCATTTGTCATAATTTGTCTATTATAATACTTCACGAAAGGATTACGCCATGAGCTCAAGCAATGGTTTCGCCGATCCATCAATCCCCACGTTCGAGCAGGTACGAGACCAAATCGCA
>CAUZRD010000184.1:0-4103 GCA_963582255.1 Alphaproteobacteria bacterium
ACCGGCGACGATCAATATCTCTGCTTGGCTGGATAGCTAGCATAACCATGATGTTTGGTGTCATTGGACTAACCTGCGCCAGCACGGGTCTCTACTATATCACGCGTGACCTTCCCAACCTCGACAAGCTACGCATCCCTGCACGTCCACCCAGCATTACGGTGGTATCTAGTCATGGCGAGATCATGGGACGGCGCGGGGCCGTTCATGCAGGTCTTGTAAGCTATGACGAAATACCTGACCACCTGATTCAGGCAGTAATTGCAATCGAGGATCAGAGGTTTTTTAAGCATATTGGAATTGATTTCAGGGGGCTCGCGCGCGCGGCATGGGCAAACTACAAGGCCGGCAAGGTAGTCCAGGGCGGATCAACCCTGACTCAACAGCTTGCCAAGAATCTGTTTCTCAATCCGGAACGGACCTATATTCGTAAACTGCAGGAAGTAATCTTGGCCATCCGTCTTGAGCAGGAGTTCACAAAGCAGGATATTATACAACTCTATCTAAACCGAGTTTATTTCGGTGCTGGGAATTACGGTATTGAGGCCGCAGCGGAGCGTTACTTCGAAAAAAGTGCACGCAATCTTACGCTATCGGAATCTGCAATTCTCGCGGGCCTTTTGAAAGCGCCCTCGCGCTATGCACCAACAACGAACAAAGATCGCGCCGTAGGTCGGGCACAGGTCGTCCTAAACAATATGGAAAAAGCTGGCTTCGTTAGTCAGAAAGAACAATTCTTTGCCAGTCAAATGCTACGAATGCCACGCAACCAAGCGGAAACATTCGAGACCGCGGCCTATGTACTTGACTATGTAACCGAGATTTTGCCCGACGTCATCGGCGAGCCTCGGGGCGATTTGGTGGTGGAAACCACACTTGATCTAGAGCTGCAACGACTTGCTGAAAAAACCGTTACTACGTTGATAGGGAAACACGGCAAAGAGAAGAAAGTCGAACAAGCCGGCGTCGTATTGATGACTAATAACGGCGCAGTAAAAGCGCTAGTCGGAGGGCTTGATTATGATACCAGCCAATTCAACCGGGTAACAAAAGGACTGAGACAGCCGGGCTCAACATTCAAAACATTTGTTTATCTGGCGGCGCTTGAATATGGCATGTTGCCCAATGACATTCGTGTTGATCAACCAATCCAGATTGGCGACTGGGAGCCGAAGAACTACTCAAATTCGTATCGCGGTGTGGTAACCATAGATGAAGCACTAACCCGTTCAATCAACACGGTGGCCGCACAAGTGGCCAGCGAAATAGGCACCCGTGCCGTTATCAACGTGGCCAAGCGGCTTGGCATTAAACAGGATTTACCGAATTCTCCCTCAATCGCACTCGGGACCGGCGAAGTCACACTCTACGAGTTAACTGGGGCATTCGCCAATCTAGCCAGTGGCGGAAAGCGGGTGCGCTCACATATAATCACCCGGGTGCTGACATCGGACGGGCGGATACTATTTGAATATAACCCAGGTCCAGACACTCAGGTTATAAACCCCACTCAAGTGGCTGATATGAACTTGATGCTAGGCCACGTTGTATCGAGCGGAACCGGCCGGCGTGCCCAGCTCTCCGGACATCAGGCAGCAGGAAAAACTGGCACCACCCAAGATTACCGCGATGCCTGGTTCATCGGCTACACTGGCCACTTTACCGCCGGCATATGGGTAGGAAATGACGATAATTCGAAGATGAACCGGGTGACCGGCGGGAATCTTCCGACAATTATCTGGAAGGAGATCATGCAGAAGGTGCATGAAAGACTTCATCCGATAGCACTGCCACAAAGCCAACCTACTATTGTTCAACGAATTAATCCGCGAGCTCTTGGCGTTAGTTCGTTCTTTACTCGCCTATTTGGATTTGGCCAGCCCACCCAACGTATTGATCCACGTGAGCGTAGCGAGCAATATAGATATCGCCCTCATCCAAACGGAGAGGTCTACCCCAAGACGGGAATAGATACGCCCTATGACAGCCCACAATATCAGCAGCACGATGTCCCTAAAGTCATAACCGGCACGCCCCGCATACGTAAACCAAAGCAACAACGTAGCAGACTCATTTTAGGCGGACGTCCCGTCGACAGCCAACGCTGAAGCTGCACTTTGATCTGCAACTCAGCTGCCTATCTACGATCCAGCATACTAACCTATCCAAAGCGGTATAGAGACTGGCCGTGGCAGGTGAGCCACTGGCGAGACCATTCAACATCTGTTCCAGTCGAATGGACCAAATTCCAAAAATGCCGGCCATGGTTCATTTCCTTCAGATGGGCAACTTCATGAGCAGCGACATAGTCCAGAACCGGTTTAGGCGCCAGAATTAACCGCCAGGAAAACGATAGATTGTTATTTGACGAACACGACCCCCAGCGAGTCTTCTGATCTCGCAGTGAGATACGCCCGGGATTCACACCCAACCCAAATGCGTGGCGAGCAACGCTTGCTGATATATCACTACGAGCCTCATGCTTCAGCCAGCGCTTCAACTGGATGGCCACCATATCTCGCGGACCAGGTATCAGGATAACGCTACCTTCGGATGTCGTGCAACATAAAATCCGCCGATCCAAGGCACCGGTGAGTTGGACGCTATGGTCCGTTCCGCGCAGTGGAACGACCGCTCCTTCAACAAAAGGAACCGGCGCGTCCAGCTTACCCCGCTCGCACGCCAACCAAAGCTCGTGGCGCTTGAGAAACGCAATCGCCACATTGAGTCCTACATAGTCAGGAACGGTAAGCCGAGCAGCACCGTTAGATGGATCAACTCGCAATGTGAAGCGCCTTGCAGTTGCATGCCAATTCACTTCCAGCGGCACTATCTCGCCGGCAATTTCAACCGTCGTTGCAACCACTCTTTTGCTGGACGAGACGGGGCTTACGGGGCGAGAAAAAACTTGTCTTATCATCACTAAAATCAACTTAGCTCAAAATATAAGTATGCGCCAATCACATCACATACTGCGATACGATGCACAGCGTGTGACACAATTCCATTACTTAATCTCGATATCAATAGGTTTTCTTCCCTTGTTGAATAGCATACTCCATAATAAAACAGTCGAACTCTCGGGAGGATAGAACCTATGTCCATCGCA
Organism: Alphaproteobacteria bacterium; assembly: GCA_963582255.1. Taxonomy (GTDB): domain Bacteria; phylum Pseudomonadota; class Alphaproteobacteria; order Rhizobiales; family TMED25; genus CAUZRD01. The sequence goes on from CAUZRD010000184.1 coordinate 3,110, forward strand.
GAACAATATGCCGAGTACGCAACTAATCTAGAGTTCAATAATCTACCAGAAGAGGTAGTCTCTCACACTAAAAAACTCATTCTAGACATCATGGCAAATGACCTTGGTGGCCATGCCTGGATGGAGTCGGGCCCTAAAATCATCGCCGGAGTGCGCAGACTCAACGGAGGTGCCAGCGGAGCGACCGTGCTGGCGACAGGCGAAAGCATGGCACCGGAATGGGCGACGCTCGCGAATGGCTCAATGTCACACAGTCTAGACTATGATAACCATCACGCCGCCGGCGTTATTCACGCGGGCTCATCAGTTGTCAACGCGGCGCTAGCCGCAGGCGAGGAGAATAATTCAAGCGGCAAAGATCTCATCACCGCTGTAGTAATAGGCTACGAAATTGCCTGTCGGCTAGCCTTGGGACTTGGGCCCCATTCTTCCCATGAAATGGGATTTCATCCAACAGGCACCTGCGCTACTTTCGCCGGTTCGGCAATTATCGGAAAACTACGTGGGTTAAGCGCAGACACCATCGTCAATGCGATGGGGCTTAACGGTTCGCAGGCTGCTGGATCAATGCAGTATGTGGTCAATGGCGCGTGGAACAAGCGTGCTCATCCCGGACTTGCTACACATGCGAGCTTCATTGCGGCTACACTTGCCGATGAGGGCTTTATAGGTGCTGCGGAAGTGTTTGAGGGCATTCAAGGTTTTTTTCAGGGCTACGCGCTGAGGCCAAAACCAGAAGATTCCATCAAGACACTTGGTAAGAGTTACGAGACATTAAAAAACGCGATCAAACCGTTCGCGCTTTGCCGATACAATCATCAAACGCTTGATCTACTCATTTCCCTAACTCACGAGCGCGAGATTAATACCCGAGAAGTATCCTCAATTGTGATCGACATGCCGACATATGGTGTGCAGCTTTGCGGTTCACCAATTGAGGACAAGCGTAACATTACCTCCCCGGTTGATGCTCAGTTCTCTGGCCCATTCGCTG
>CAUZRD010000185.1:0-4052 GCA_963582255.1 Alphaproteobacteria bacterium
GATAAAGTTTCGGTTGCGCAGCAGATTTTCTGCTTGCAAGTTTATGAAATAAATTATATCATAAAATAAGTCAAGTGATACTTAATCGCTCCGTTGAAGCAAGTGATGAGAAACAGCCGGAACGGGAGATGCCGTGTGCCAAAAAGAAGTGATCAAAAAATGTTTAAGATAACCGCAGATACGGGTGGAACATTCACCGATGTTGTCGTGACCGACCCGAATGGGAGGGTGACGGTCGGAAAAGCGCTGACAAGTTATTCTAGGATCAGTGATGGCTTAAGTGCGGCCATGACAATTGCTGCTGTCCAGGTAGGTCTGACACTGGAGGAAATGCTCGCTGACACCGAGCTCCTAATATACGGCACGACGATCGCTACCAATGCCGTCGCAACCCGGCAAACTGCCAAAACCGCACTTTTGGTCACTCAAGGAACGCGTGAGATGTTGACAATTCGCGGGGGAGGGAGCCCCAGCATTCGCGAGTCCATGCTTGCCTACCCAGAACCATATATACCGCGACGACATACCTATGAAGTCGCCGAAAGGGTGAACGCTGAAGGTGGGATTGAAGTTCCGTTGGATGAAGCCCTCTTGCGTCAAACGCTGCGTGAGATGAATGGGCGAGGATATGAAGCTATTGCAGTGAGCCTCCTGTGGTCAATGGTCCGTCAGGATCATGAGCAGAAGGTCGGAGAGCTGATCCGCGAAATCATGGGTGATGTGCCTTACACTCTTTCGCATGAGCTTCTACCGGTGATACGTGAATATCCTCGTACAGTCACGACTGCTATCGATGCCTCGCTCAAACCAATTGTTGAGCGAGATCTTGGTAAGCTCGAAATGGATCTACGCCGACTTGGATACGATGGTACTATACTAGTCAGCACTTCCCTTGGAGGCTGCACGGAATTGCGAACAGCGCTTGAGCAGCCAATTTACCTGTTGAGATCTGGCCCGGCGATGGCACCTGTTGCAGCCCGCGTTGTTGCAGAGCAAGAAGGACTGAGTGAAAACACATTAGTTTGTGATACTGGCGGAACAACGTTCGATGTTGGTTTGGTGTTAAACCGCGAGATCTCAATTACGAAAGAGACTTGGTTGGGACCAGAAAGATTGGGCGAATTAATAAGTTTGCCCATGGTGGACATCAGGAGCCTTGGAGCAGGCGGTGGCTCTATTGCATTTGTGGATGATGGTGGTTTGCTTCACGTCGGCCCACGAAGTGCAAAATCCGAACCAGGACCCGCGTGTTATGGCCGTGGAGGCACTGAAGCTACCGTAACTGATGCGGCGTTGGTTCTAGGTTACTTGGATCCCGATTTTTTCTTAGGCGGAACTATGGATCTAGACGCCGACGCCGCCCACAAGGTGCTGGATGCCCTTGCTAAGAAGATAGGAATGACGAAGTACGAAACCGCCTTTGGCATTTTAAGAGTGCTGAATGAAAATATGATGGGGGGCATTGCCAACATCACAGTTTCACAAGGATTAGACCCGCGTGAAGCTAGTTTTGTCGCCGGTGGTGGAGGAGCAGGCCTCAATATTTTGTCCATTGCCAGGGATTTGGGTTGTTCTCAGGTTATTATACCACCAACCGCAGGCGTGCTGAGCGCCTTTGGTATGCAAGTTGCAGATATTAAGAGCCAGTTTTCCGTCAGCGCTTTCTCCCGTTCAGTGGATTTCGACTATCCTGGGACTGCCAACGCCTTTCAATTGATCGAAGAAAAACTCCGGGGCTTTGCGAACAAGGTGTCCTCTGATCTGGCTACAGATGCAAAATTCCGTTTCTTTGCAGGTGTGCGCTATCCGATGCAAATTGTCGAATTGGATGTGCCGGTCGAAAAATGCCCGGAAAACGATGCCGATGTGGCCGCAATTGTCGAAAATTATCATCTCGCTCACGAGCGCATCTATGCTCACCGTGATGCTGGGTCCCCTGTTGAGATCGTCTATTGGAAAGGCGAAATGACCATGGGGATAAACAGCGACCACATTGCCAGGTCAACCAGCAACAAAGCCAAGCAAAGTGGTCCGGTTGACGCAATCAAGACGACAAAGGCATATTTTGGTGATGCGGGCACGGTAGATACTCCGATTTACAGATCGGATGATCTCGGTCTCGGGGCTAAGATCAACGGTCCTGCAATCGTGATTGAACCAACCACTACGATTGTTGTCAGTCCGGGAATGCAGCTTAACGTCTCAGGTTCTGGAAATTACATTTGCGAAACAGGAGCATAAACTGATGGAAAATCAAAAAATTCTCAGCGACCCTTTCCTGACCGCCATTCTGACCAAGCGCTTTGAATTCATCGTGCGCGAGATGACACACACTCTCTATAACTCTGCGCGTTCTGCAATCATCAACAACGCGCGCGATTTTTCCTGCTGCCTGACAACAGGCCAGGGGGAATTGCTGGAGGTTGGTGAAAGCATTCCTATTCACACCTACGGCTCACACTATCAGGCGCAAACTATCTACAAACATCATGATGATGTGGCCGAGGGCGACGCCTACCTGCACAACGACCCTTACGATGGCAACTCCCATGCTGCCGATCAGACAGTTTTGGTTCCAGTTTTCGTTGAGGGCGAGCATCTGTTTACAGCTTGCGTAAAGGCCCACCAAGCGGATATCGGATGTTCGATCCCAACAACTTATAACGCATGGGCAACAGACGTTTATAACGAGGGTGCGGTCATCTTCCCCTGCGTTCGTCTCCAACGTGATTACAAGATGAATAATGATATCGTGCGCATGGGCATGCGCCGAATTAGGGTCCCCAAAGTCTGGTATGGCGACTTGCTTGGCGCGCTCGGCGCGGCGCGGGTCGCGGAAAAGCGATTGAAAGCACTTGGCGAAAAATATGGTGTGGAAACCTTAAAAAAGATCATCACGGAGTGGTTTGATTACTCCGAATATCTGATGAAACGCCAGATCAGTCAGTTGAAACCAAGCCGACTTCATGGCGAAGGCATGCATGATCCGGTCGAAGGGTTGCTGCCTGATGGTGTCAAACTTCAGGTAGACGTCGAGATTGATCCAAAGGCTGCTGAAATTACCGTCGACTTACGCGACAATCCGGACAATGTGCCTGCCGGCATCAATATGTGCGAAGCCAATATGAAATCTGCCGTTTCGCAGGCAGTGTTTACTAGTATCGGCAGTAACAAAATCCCACGCAACAGCGGTTCGCTGCGGCGATTGAACATCCTTCTGCGGGAAGGCTGCGTCGCCGGTATTCCGGAATTCCCGTACAGTACATCAAACGCCACGACCAATATCTCATGTCGTTCGATCAATATGATCATGCGCGCCATGACCGGATTGGGCGACGGCTATGGCGCGGCCGAAGGCGGGATTGGGACCAATGTGTCGACAGTGAACATCTCCGGGCACGATCCTCGCAATAATGGGGAGGCGTTCGCAAACCAGCTCTTCATACTCAGTAATGGCGGGCCGGGCCGCGAGGACTCCGATGGGTGGTTAACCTGGGGAACACCCGGCATATCGGGGATGATGTGGTACGATAGCTGGGAAATCGATGAGGTCAAGTATCCGGTGATTATGGAAAAACTGGCGATGCAGCCCGACACGGCAGCAGCAGGTCGGTTTCGCGGCGCACCGCAGATGGAATTCGTCATCCGATCGCGCACAAATGATCTTTCCTGCATCATCAGCGCGGACGGTCGTATTTACGGCCCGAAAGGAGCGCTCGGAGGTGAAGATGGGCAGCCCGGCGGGAACTTCAACTTTTCCAAAGATGGAACCGCTGAGCGGGCCGATAATTTTTTCAGGGGCACCGTCAAATCCGGCGAACGGCTGCGTGGCCTCTCATCCGGCGGCGGCGGTTATGGCCTTTCCTATGAAAGGGATCCTAATATGGTGCTGAACGATGTCCTTGAAGGCTATGTTTCGCTTGAGCAGGCACAAGAAAAGTATGGTGTGTGCTTGAGCGGTGAGGTCCGCAATGAATCCCTGATCATAGACTATGAAAAGACTACGAAAATACGCAATTTAATGGCTGCCGCTGCGCAATCATAACATTCTA
>CAUZRD010000186.1:0-4048 GCA_963582255.1 Alphaproteobacteria bacterium
CCAAGCCAGGCAATAAAAAGCGGGGCAAATGCGACCTTTGGCATGGAATCAATGGCGACAAGATAAGGCATTACAGCACGTTCTCCAAACTTGGTCTCACCCACCAGAACACCGAGACAAAACCCAATGGTTATGGCAATGAGAAAACCATAAAAAACCGTAAGTGTCGTGGTCCAGAGTGCATTCAACATGTAGCCACCAGAAACTAAGTTTTTCCCCACAAATATAATATCTGATAAAGTTTCTGCGGGTGTAGGCAGGATAATGGCAGAGACTAATCCCATGCGCGTGACTATGTCCCAAATGCCTACAACCAATACAAACAGAAAGGCCATCGCAATCCCACGCGGAATTCTGTCAATCAGAGCTTCATGTTCAACCCAGACGGTATCTTTGCCATCATCGTGGCTTGGACTATGATTTAAATCAGTCATTCAGCGGCCTCTTTTCCAAGTAGGTCCCGAATATGACTTACAATCTCACCAAAATGAGGTGTGTTGATCATTTCGAGCGTGCGTGGTCTGGGAAGATCAATTTTAATATCTTCAATAATTTGGCCAGGTCGTGCTTTCATAACGAGTATCCGGTCTGACAAAATTACAGCTTCAGCTAGAGAATGAGTGACCAAAAACGAAGTTGCGCCACGTTCCATACAGATCCGTTGAAGTTCCATGTTCATGAAATCGCGTGTCAGCTCATCTAGGGCTGAGAATGGTTCGTCCAAAAGCAGCATCGCTGGATCGGAGACCAGCATTCGGCAAATGGATGCACGTTGCGCCATTCCGCCTGACAACTCACCGGGGTAGGCATTCGCAAAATCACCCAGGCCGACCAGCTTCAACAGGTCCATGGCCCGGCCAAGAGCCCCTTTAGCAGCAACCCGTCCTTCCCTTATTTCAATAGGAAGGACTATATTTTCAAGTGTCGTTTTCCATGGAAGCAGGGTCGCCTGCTGAAACATCATTCCAATATCGAGTCGGGGACCAACCACAGGTCTGCCGTCAAGAATGACACTTCCGGTTGTTGGAGGAATAAGCCCCGCCATAATTTTTAGTAATGTTGACTTGCCGCAGCCTGATGATCCAATCACCGATACAAACTCTCCAGTTTTGATCGACAGGTTAACATCTTCCAGGGCTACTATATAATTTCGAGCGTAAGTCTTTGACAAACGCTTTACCTCATAGACCGGCCGCGCACTCGACGCGGCCGGTCCAGAATTTAGGGGTATTGGATCAGTCATTTAGACCTCATGCATTCCAGCCCGACACAAAGTCATTTGTGTAGACGGAAGCGAGATCTGCCAGCGGTTCAGATAGACCTCCAGAGGCGACGGCTGAATCGTGTATAGCCTGCCAATGCTCTGGGGGTTGATATCCAAAACCATTGCCCATTAGGCTATCTGTCGGGGTCATCCTACCAAGAACACCATCAAAAAGCGACGCCGCATAATCCTGTTCGCCTTCCTGTGGATTGCCAGCAGCGCAATGCGCAAGACAAGCTTCTTTGTTTGCTGGATCAGACGCAAATCGCATGCCACGAACAAGCGCACGACCGAATTTTGGCGCTAGGTCTGGCATTGATTTCATTTGGCTTTCCAACATGGCAATGCCGTTACCAAAGAACCCTAAATAGGCTTCTGGTGTGATTTCTTTAAGTTCAATTCCGCGAGACGCTAAAATCGCTGCGTCAGAAACGGCTCCAGCATAGGAGCTAACCTCGTCTCGAAGGAAAGCCACTGCGGCAGTGCCACCGTCACCCACTGGTAAATATGTGAAGTCCGTTCCTGCCTTCATGCCGAGATCTGACATAATAGCTGTGGTAAAGGACACCTCCGCACCGTCTGCAGTACCAACACCAACTACAGTACCCGCAAGTTCTGACGGTTGAGAATAACCACTGTCAGCTTTGACAAGAAGCCCAAAGACAGATTTGGGATATAAATTGTAGAGGAATTTTACATCCACACCGCGGGCGCGGGCGCCAAGAGTTGGTCCTGGCCCTGGCGCACCTATGTGCGCTTGACCTGCTGCCATAGCCTGCAGCACTGCAGACGATCCATCTACGGCTTCAAAGGATGGTGAAATGCCGTCTTCGCCAAAATAACCTTCCCCAACGGCAACCCAATAAGGCAGCCAAGTCAGTGCAGAAGGGTTTGGTACAGCAAAGGTGATGGCTGTTTGAGCGCGGACAATTGACGGTGCAAACATTGCTGTTGCGGCAACACTACCGATCGTCAATGCACCAAAGTCTCTGCGCGAAAATTGTTTACGATTAGTCATTTGAATATCCTCCCAGGCCATTTTTGGCGGTTTGTTATTTGCAGCGCTTTTTACGCTACTTGCCGATGTGGCTATTTAATATGATTCGTAACTGGATACTAAATAATATATTAAGATGATCAAACATAAATTTAATATCTTGAAATAATGAAAAGTATATTGAATCATATGGCCACCGTGAGTCGTCAATCGACGCGAACTACGGCGATTTTTCAGGGCTCAGAGGGAGAACATTCATGAATAGCTACGCTGTTTCACCGCCGACACAGGCATATCTTGATATCATAGGAACCGAGGAAAAATTTCCAGTCCGTCGAATTTATTGTATCGGAAAAAACTATCTGGCACATGTCCGGGAAATGGAACAAGATGAAAGAGATCCACCGGTCATATTCATGAAACCTGCTGATGCAATCGTAAGAAACGGCGGCGAAATACCCTACCCTGTGTTTACGAATAACTTTCACTATGAGTGTGAGCTGGTGGTGGTTTTAAAATCAGGTGGCTACAATATAACTGAAACCAATGCCTCTTCTCACATCTTTGGATATGCCGTTGGGCTGGATATGACCCGCCGCGATCATCAGGCGGCGGCTCTGGCAAATGGTCTTCCGTGGGAAGTCACCAAAGCATTTGATCAATCTGCACCTATAGGTCCAGTGACACGAGTCGATGATATGGGAATTATCTCGTCAGGACATGTACGCCTTCAAGTCAATGGAGAAACCCGTCAGGATGATGACATTTCCCTGTTGATATGGAAAATTGATGAAATCATTGCGAAACTTTCTGAGCAAAATGAATTGAAGGCCGGCGACATAATCATGACTGGAACACCCGCTGGGGTAGGCGCAGTCGTGACGGGTGACGTACTTAACTGCTCAGTTGATGGTCTGGCCGCTATGCAGGTGCGGATAGGAGCTTCTGCAGCGTGACATTTACTCACCGCCTGGTAGCTCTTGGCACAGCGACTTTGGGGGAAGCCGCACAAGATGCCCGCATACCCAAGGCGCAATTAAGACCGGTTAGGCCGGGCATGCGCCTTGCGGGTCCAGCAAGGACGGTGAGATGTCTACATGGTGACAACCTTGCACTTCATCTCGCTATTGACAGAGCAAGGACAGGGGACGTTCTCGTGGTCGATTATGGTGAGAACATCGACAGCGGTCCTTTCGGAGAGCTTATGGCTCTCGCATGTCAGATGCGGGGGATTGCTGGACTTGTCATCGACGGGGCCGTCCGTGATAGCGACCAGATCGCCGCCATGGGCTTTCCTGTGTTTTCACGTGGACTAAATATCCGAGGAACCACCAAACTCAACCGGGGTGAATTGGACATCAACCTTAAAATTGGTGGCGTTATGATTTATCCGGGCGATATGATCGTAGCAGATTCTGACGGGGTAGTTGTGTTGCCCGCTTCGTCCGTAAAGGAGGGGCTTTTAGCAGGCGAAATGCGTGTGGTGAATGAAAAAAGAATGATGAGGCGCCTTCGTTCTGGAGAGCCGGCGCTTCAAGTATTCGGATTAGGAAGGGGGGATACATCATGACAAAAATTGCAATCTTGGGTACAGGCCGAATGGGTACAGCCTTTGCCAGAAGACTGATTGAGGTTGGGCAACCCGTTATTGTTTGGAACCGAACCGCGGCGCATATGAATGCGGCTTTAGAGGCTGGAGCAACGCTGGCTAGTAGCATCACAGAGGCAGGCGATGCGGATGTAATCCTCATTTCGTTAACAAACGCGAAGGCAGTAGGGGCGGTGAT
>CAUZRD010000187.1:0-3897 GCA_963582255.1 Alphaproteobacteria bacterium
CGCCCCTATCTATCTCACCAATCAGATAATCGTATGGGATGTGACAATCGGTGAGCACAACCTCTGTATTTGGATTAGGCCTCATACCAAGTTTATCCATCACCTGGATGCACTCATAACCTGGTGTATCGGTCGGTACATAAAATACCGAAATCCCCTGCCGCCATGGAACTTTCGGATTTGTTCTGGCAATTACCAACATGAACCTAGCAACATTTCCAGCAGTGATAAAAATTTTATGCCCGTTTAGCACCCAGTCTTCGCCATCGCGTACCGCGCGTGTTTGCGGACCTGCGCTTAACTCGAGGTCATACCCGCTTGAATTATCGCTACCTGCATGTGGCTCAGTAATGCCGATAGAAGTCATGGCATCTTCGTCATCAAGAAAAGGCATGAGAAATTTTTGGCGCTGGGTTTCATTGGTGGCCTGTGCCAGAATCAGCCCCTCACGCCAGGGATGAGCAAGAATCGATCCAAATGCGACATCACCAACACACAGCTCTTCCAACACGATAAGTTCAGTGAGCGTATCGGCATCAAAACCGCCATATTCGCGCGGCAGTTTTAAAGTCCGCAACCCACGTCGCGAGGCTTCAGCAAACAGATCGCAAGGCCAAGCATCTTCAGGATTACTAATACGATCTAGCTCTTGCGCCCTCGGGCGAATATGGGTTGCAGCAAAATCACGGGCTATCGCCTGTAGCTCCAACTGCTGAGATGTTAGGCGAAAGTCCATAGATCACTCCCTTGCTGACAATTAAATATCACCAGTCGATCCAAACAAAGCCTCAGCGTCAATCCACATAACCAAATATAGGGCGTATCTCAGCATTTACATGACACGCATCACTTCCTCATAGATGTACCATCGCTCACGCAGTTGACATGACAAAGCGTGACGCGAAAAATAGAACTGTTTGGCAAATGCAATGCTAACGAAATTTTCATAACAATTTCAAGACAATTTGGAGAACACAAATGGCGGACGAAAATGTGATTATTTACGCAACATTGACGCCGAAGGCCGGCAAGGAGACCGACCTTGAGACCCTGCTGCGCGGTATGTGCTCACCATCACGGGCAGAATCAGGCTGCATCGTTTATGATCTTTATAGATCCACCAAAAACGGAACCTTCCACTTTTTCGAGATTTGGAAAACTCAGGCCGATATAGAAGCTCATCGCGACGAACCTCATTTCAAACATTTTCGCACCAGCCTTGAAAATTTGACGGAGGGACCGCCCCTACCTGATTTTCTGAGCCGCATCGACTCCCGTACTTAGATCGCCGCACAAAGAGAAACGACCGCAAAGGGCAAGGCAAACTAGCCATCGCATCCGCGAGGTATAGTTTGCCTGTGCTTGGCCTGTTTGGCAGCTAAAGAGTTACATTTAGCTAGAGAGTAAACTCAAATAGGCAGAACATTTAGCACTTAAAGTTTATTATGCTGACCATCGCAAATGGGAGCGCGCAATGTTTTTTTGCACTGACACATGAACAGCTTGCGCGAACGCGGAGCAACATACTCAACTGGTTCAAAACCAGTCCCCTGATGACTGCCATCACAAAATGGCTGGTTTTTAGACCGCCCGCAAGCACACCACCAGTAGCTCTTGCCTTCGACTACGTCGACTTGAACCGGCTCCTTAGCCGCTACCACAACATCTATCATTATACCCGTCCCCTCACTTGCCTCTGCGCTTCACGTGCACGTTCACCGCTCGCAATCCATGCACCAGCACATGAGTGCGAAAGTGCTCGAACTCGAAGAATGTAAGCCTGCCGTTCCGTCACAGAAATCACGCCGCGCGCATCGAGGAGATTAAACAGATGGGAGGCTTTGATGCACTGATCATAGGCCGGCAATGCGAGACCAGCTTCTCCAAGGGCCGCGCATTCAGTTTCTGCGTCCTTGAAATGTCTGATTAATGCATTGGTCTCGGCTCGTTCAAAATTATATTCTGAGAATTCCCGCTCTGCCTGCAGGAACACATCACCGTAGCTGACGCGCTCATCGCCGTCACGACCGTTGAAATTCAGATCGTAAACATTGTCGACGCCCTGCACATACATAGCTAATCTCTCAAGTCCGTAGGTCAACTCACCTGAAACTGGGTGACAATCAAACCCACCAACCTGTTGAAAATAGGTGAATTGCGATACTTCCATTCCGTCGCACCATACCTCCCAGCCGAGTCCCCAGGCTCCCAGTGAAGGGCTTTCCCAATCATCTTCTACAAAGCGGACATCATGCACCAGAGAATCAATACCAATCTCAGTTAGGCTATCGAGATAAAGCTGCTGCAGATTGTCCGGGGACGGCTTCAATATCACCTGAAACTGATAATAATGCTGCAAGCGATTAGGGTTCTCACCATAACGCCCATCGGTTGGTCGACGTGATGGCTGAACATAGGCCGCACGCCATGGGTCCGGCCCAAGCGAGCGCAGCGTGGTAGCTGGATGGAAGGTACCAGCTCCAACTTCCATATCGTAAGGCTGTAGGATCACACAGCCCCGCTCTGCCCAATAGTGCTGCAATGTCAGGATAAGTCCCTGAAAGGAATGCGCGGGGTTCATGAATAAATTCTGAGTATCTGTCATTGAATTCTTAAATACAGGCCATTTGAAATTTTAGCTAACTTACCATTATTTTATCTTCTGCCAACGGCCAGACATTAAAGGAGGTAACTTACCTATTCGAACAAATCTTCCTATTTCACCGTAACCGGTGATGTGGAGAGGTCTATACATGCACCTCTTCTCAAGATGGCTTCTGCTTCCTCGCTTGGCAAGCCATCGCCGCGATGCAAAACCAACGGAGATAACAGGCGCGGCTTTGCCCGCGCACCCTTTGTTGCCTGCACAATCACTCTGTGAGCTTCATCGCCGGCACGCGATGTCAAAGGTAAAATCACTACACTTCCCAATTGGCGGGTGAATGCCGGCAACAATATTTCTAGTGCATTGGCAGGATAAATAACGCTCACCGTGCCACCGCCAGCAAGCGCATCTGCCATACGCACAATCCAAATAGTTAGATCTGCACGGTCCATCGCATGTGAAGACCGCTTCAAGCTACTTTGTGCAGGGCACGATGCACCAATATCATGATAGGGTGGATTAGCCATGCCGTGATTGAATTTTCGCGCAATTCCGCGCACCTTCAATCCAGCACCAGTCATATCGGCAATATCGCCTTCAATAACCTCAACGCACGCATCAAACCCATTTAGCAACGCATTGCGGCGGGCAAATGCCGCATGAACCCCTTCGCGCTCAATGCCAACGACGTTAATCAACCCAACCCGGGAAAGAAGACTGAGCGCAGCAACGCCGGTACCTATGCCTGGCTCTAAGACAAGGTCTCCAGGTCTTGCCGGCACACAGGCCGCCAGAATGAGTGCATCCGACCCCGCGCGATAGCCTGACTTTGGTTGTTCAATAGTGAGCTGTCCACCCAAAAATGCATCGGTTGTGATGGCAAATAAGTCTTTATCCTCGTTAACTCTGCTCATGCGATAACCCAGCATCTTGTAATATTCTCCGAGCATCGACCATATCATTTTCATCAACCATAATGCGCTGTGGCAATATTCCGATTGATCCTTCAAGAATGCTCATATTGGTATCGAGAAGAATACTTTTGATTCCCGCGTCATTGAGAAGCGAGCGTACAAATCCAATCAGCACAATATTATTGGTCTTTAGGAGATTTTTCATTACAGATTCTTATTCACAATCTCTTTCAACGCCAGTTACAGACATTATCTTGACCCGACGATTGGCACACTCCTATCCTGCCACCAAGCTTTTCAGTGCGAAAGGAGTCTTCGATGAGTCTTATTATTCCCCTTGATCAAACGGCTTCCACAAACGCCAACGTGGATGCCCTG
>CAUZRD010000188.1:0-3876 GCA_963582255.1 Alphaproteobacteria bacterium
TTGAAATCCGCAGCACCAATTATACCGGCTCAAAAATGCGTAATTTCCAGAATGTCCAACATCGTATTGGTCTAGCTAGTGCTAAAATTGACGCTGCCCGATTGATTTTAAGAACCGACTGCATAGAAATTGGCCAGAAAATTACGGAAAACCTTGAAGTCTCAGTTGAAACCAAACTGCGCGTCAAGCGCAACATCTGTCTTTCTGCTCGCATGTCGGTGGAAGCAATCGAAACTCTTTATGAGATGGCCGGGGCAAACGGAATTTATGATAGCTCACCAATGCAGCGCATTTACCGCGATGTAAAAGCGGCATCCGCACATATTCATTTTTCAACCGACATGCAGATGACAACCTGGGGTAATTTCACTCTGGGCGGTGAAATCAAAAGCCCTACACTTTGAGTGAACTCCAAACTTTAAGGACAATTGCGATGAATTTGCCATTCGACGCCGAAAAACTAGACAATCTCATGGAAACCGCCGGTATCGATTTGATTCTCGCCACCGACAAAGACACGGTCCAGCACCTGACTGGCGGATTCCGTTTCTTCTTTATGGCACACAAGGACGCAATCGGCATCAGCCGCTATCTGCCGGTTTTAGGCTACCGCAGATCAAATCCTGAGCAATCGTTTTATATCGGCTGCGGTCTTGAGCAGCAACATCAAGACATCGAGCCACTCTGGGTTCCTAATATAGCTAACAACCAATGGATCAGCGCCGATGCCGGGCGAGACGCAGCACGCAATATCATAAACCTTGGTCTTGAACGCGGAACCATCGCGCTCGAGATGTGTTTTATTCCGGCAGATACTTACAATGCCCTGCGCGAAGAGTTGCCTGGGGCCACCTTTGTCGACGCTCTTCCGCTTCTACAAACCTTCCGTATGGTTAAAGAACCGCATGAGCTGAACCTCTTGCGTAAAGCCTCTGAAAATATAGTAAAATGCATGACCAAGGTGATGACCTCAACTCCAGCAGGGACTACAACGGCCGAGATTGCCCGTAATGTTCATCTTGAAGAAATCAAGCTCGGGATGAATTTTGAGTATTGCCTGACAGCTGCTGGCCCTAGATTTAACCGCACCCCATCAGACTCAAATAACTGGAATAGAGGTGAGGTTCTCTCACTTGATTCCGGCGCCAATTTGCGTGGATATCTCGGTGACTTATGTCGCATGGCAGTGATGGGCGAGCCAACCCAGCTCATGCAAGATCTGTTAAACGAAGTACGTACCATTCAAGACACATCGCGCAAGGTCATCCGTCCTGGCGCTACTGGTGAGGATATTTATCAGGCCGCACTCTCCGAATTGGAAAAATGCGACCACCGCGATCAGATTAATTTTTTTGCCCACGGAATGGGCCTAATACAGCACGAAGCACCACATCTAGAAATCAATGGCGCCATTCCTTATCCAGCGCAACACCGTCACATACCGCTTGAAGCCGGCGTGGTACTTTCCGTTGAAACCACTTTGAAAAACCCTACCGTCGGCATGGTCAAACTTGAAGACACCGTTGCGGTGACCGCTGATGATAATGAAGGGTTTGGCGATCAAGCCCGCGACTGGGTTGTTGCCAGTGGCTGAATAGCAACCGCTAAGGACCACATCGTATGACCAACGATTACAATGCCTATTAACCTTGCACGCATTCTGGCAGATACCCAACAGAAAACTAACCGCCTCCAAATTGCGCACTTCAGAAGCAAGGCGCTAGCTTGTTGTTTACCCTGCTTAGATATTTGCGCCAAGCTCAAGCACAGGCGTTAGAACATTGCGGTCGATAAAAACCTCGATCAACGACATTTTCCCGGAAGCTCTTGCACGCTCAAATGCAGGTGAAAATTCCTCCGTACGACGCACAGTTTCAGCATGTGCTCCGTAATTGCGTCCAAGGCCAGCAAAATCTGGATTAACCAGATCTGTTCCAACTACCCGCCCCGGAAAATCACGCTCCTGATGCATGCGAATCGTTGCCAGCATTGCATTGTTGACCACTATAAATATTGGCTTCAGACCATACTGCACCGCCGTTGCCATTTCCTGACCCAACATCATGAAGCAACCATCCCCATTTACACTAACTACATCACGATCTGGATAAAGATAGGATGCCGAGACTGCCGCCGGCACCGCGTATCCCATAGAACCCGATGTGGTAACAAGCTGCGACCCAAGACCACGAAACTGATAAAATCGATGCACCCAGCCTGAATTGTTTCCCGAACCGTTGATCATGATGGCATCATCTGGAAGCGTTTTGCTGAGCCAACAAATGATCTGCGACAGATTAACATCGCCACTCATCGACGTTGGTTTGATCGACTCCAGATACTCAGACCGCGCTGAGGAAAGCCACCCTTTCCATGCTGCTCCACCAACGGGTTCTATACCCGCCAGCGTCTTTGCCAGAACTGGCATGGTACAACTAACCGCAAGATCCGGTGCATAAACGCTACCTAATTCATCCGGGCTTGGATGAGCGTGTATCAACATCTGTTTTGGGTTTGGGACATCAAGCAAGCTATATCCGGCAGTAGTTACCTGGCCCAACCGCGGGCCAGCAGCTATTACCAAATCGCTAGCAGTGATTAGATCCGCTCGCTCATTATAGCGACAATGTCCGACATAGTGATCGTTGCGATTATCAAATCTGTCCTGAGCGCGGTAAGATGTAAGCACTGGCAGGCCATTATCTTCGACAAATTTGGTCATATCGTCGATGGCCTCCTGCGTCCAGGTAGGCCCTCCAACAAGCACCAGCGGACGCTGCGCCTTTTGCAACCGCTCTTTTATTTCATCTGCCACGCGTTCAGGAACCGCGGTTTCTAAAAGACGTACCCTTCGCGCATTGGCAACATTGGTCTGTTCCACCAGCATATCCTCCGGCAGCACCAGCACCACCGGCCCTGGGCGACCCGATTGGCAAACATGGAATGCATGGCTGACATGTTCTGGAATGCGGTCGGGAGAATCTATTTCAATCACCCACTTTGCGAGCGGGCGGAATAGATCAATATGATTGACTTCCTGCTGCGCCTCTCGGCCACGCTCACCGCGGGGCACCTGCCCGATCAGCAAGATGACCGGAGTGGAATCCTGAAACGAACTGTGCAGACCATTAGTCGCGTTGGTCGCGCCAGGCCCCCGCGATACCGCACAAATTCCGGGTTTACCAGAAAGCTTGGCATAGGCATCGGCCATATTGGACGCGCCCGATTCATGGCGAGCTGTAATCACCGTAATAGCGTCGCGATGGTCATAAAGCCCATCGAGCAGCCCCATATAGCTCTCACCTGGCACCGTGAAGACGGTGTCCACTCCCTGTATAAGCAACTGTTCAGCAAGGACATGACCTCCCAGCCTACTATTGGCAGACTTAAGCATCGCACACTCTCATTGTTGATTGTTGTGGCTTGAACCTACTTGATATTTTTAAATAAATGAGACACTACCAGACAATACAGTGCAACCGAGCATTTATCCCCCTAACCACTATAAATTAGTAATTGCCTAAAATAAGGGATGAAATAGTCAATTACTAATGTGCAGAGTCTCGACCCATAGGGTGTATTTTAACTCCGACATCATCTCCCTCGATATCAACCAAAATTCTGAAACTTGCTCTTCAATAAAACCATCCAAAGCTACGCAGATCCACCCTTGCTATAGGCGATTGCCCTAGGCCCCGAGCCTCAGCCTATTTTCCGCAAGATCAATTGCATTTACCGCAGAAAAGATCATCAAGCCAATCACTTAAATGCAGGGTTTGGAAGGTACGGAATTAATGCTTATTTTTTCTGAGCGTACAATCAATACTATACTCAAAAATTGCTGGGCTTTTACTGCCAGATAGATCAACACCTTGT
>CAUZRD010000189.1:0-3829 GCA_963582255.1 Alphaproteobacteria bacterium
TTAATCACATGATGGTTGGTAATGACTAACCCATCACCGGAGATAATGACACCCGATCCAAGTGAAGAGCGAACACGTTCACGCTCTGCAAGCTGCCCTCTGCGGCCAAAAAACCTTTGAAAAAAAGGATCTGAAAAGAAAGGAGACATCTGATGCTGCTGGACAACCCGTCGAGAGTAGACATTCACAACTGCTGGTGCCGCGCGCCGCACCACCGGCGCGTAGGTCAGCTTTAACTCTGCATCACTGTTTGGACTGTTAACCTCAAATTCATTTTGGGTGGGGATCTCAGGCGAGATTAGCTCCTCAGCTTCAGCGCCAAGCCCCATGAACAGTGTCGTTATCAAAAGTTTCAGTGTCCGCATTACTGCCCTCTACGACATCACCTAAATTAGAGCCCACAACTATTGCTGTTTCTTCTTTCTCCGATATTATTGGGAACCGCAGCCACGCCAAAACTTTAACGAAAAAGGGCAGCTCGAAAGCCGCCCAATCAGGTTTCGCTCCCGAAACTATTATAAGGTTTTTCAGAAAAATTGCATGGTTGGTTACAACCATGCAATCGAAACAGTTAGGCTGCTGCTTCAGCCATTTCTCCACGCTCTTCAGCTATTTCTTGGGTTGGCCCAGAATCCTGCCCGCGAGCATCTTCATCGCGGTCGACAAACTCAATCACTGCCATCGGCGCAGAATCACCATAACGGAAGCCAGCCTTAAGCACTCTGGTATAGCCACCTTTACGATTTTTATAACGTGGACCCAGTGCATCGAACAACTTCGCAACCATCACCTTGTCTCCACACAATCTCGACAAAGCCTGCCGGCGGGCATGTAGATCACCTCGCTTGGCTAAAGTAATCAATCGTTCAACCACTGGCCGCAGTTCCTTAGCTTTTGGCAAGGTTGTTACAATCTGCTCGTGCTTTATCAAAGCATTTGACATATTCACAAACAGTGCCTTGCGATGACTGGCTGTTCGATTAAGTTTGCGTCCCGATTTACGGTGGCGCATGGTAAGCCTCCTGGCAGGTTCAGATATCTAGAACCTTAGAAATGTTCATCATAACGCTTGGCTAGATCATCAATATTGTCCGGTGGCCAGTCCGGCACATCCATGCCGAGATGAAGGCCCATCTGTGCAAGCACTTCCTTAATTTCGTTCAGAGATTTACGACCAAAATTCGGGGTACGAAGCATTTCACCCTCGGACTTTTGAATAAGATCTCCGATATAGATGATGTTATCATTTTTCAAGCAGTTCGCTGATCGGACTGACAGCTCCAGCTCATCAACTTTCTTCAACAATGCCGGATTGAAAGCTAACTCGGGTACACTCTCTTCGATAACTTCCTTTTTAGGTTCCTCGAAATTGACAAAGACCTGCAACTGGTCCTGAAGGATACGGGCAGCATAAGCGACCGCATCCTCTGGTGTGAGAGATCCGTCTGTTTCAAGGTGTAAGTTCAGCCTGTCATAGTCAAGGATCTGACCTTCACGGGTGTTTTCAACCTGGTAGGAGACCTTACGCACTGGGCTATAAAGACTATCGATGGCAATCAAACCAATCGGAGCATCCTCTGGTCGATTACGCTCCGCAGGAACATAACCCTTACCGGTTTGCACCATGAATTCCATGCGCAACTCAACGCCTTCATCAATAGTACAAAGAGGGTGCTCAGGATTTAGAATGTCCACATCAGCAGTTGGTGTAATGTCACCAGCAGTCACAGTGCACGGTCCTGTTTTTTGCAGCATGAGCCTACGAGGTGTTTCAGAATGCATGCGAAGAGCTATATCCTTGATATTGAGCACGATATCAGTGACATCTTCACGCACGCCAGAAATCGACGAAAATTCGTGTAGGACTCCGTCAATTTGAACCGATGTCACCGCGGCACCCTGCAACGAGGACATAAGAATACGCCGCAGTGCATTGCCGAGCGTTAAACCAAAACCCCGCTCCAATGGCTCTGCTATCAATTGCGCCGTAGTTGCCGGATTGTGTCCCGACCGAATATCGAGTTTGGTCGGCTTAATAAGCTCTTGCCAGTTCTTCTCGATCACAATTTTTCCTTTTAGATTTTGTGCCGCCCGCCGCGGACAGGATATTCTTCCATTTTTCGCTAGGCTATCAGCGATATAGTATTCCAACCTTAGACACGGCGCCTTTTAGGCGGTCGACAGCCATTGTGCGGAATAGGGGTTACATCGCGAATTGTAGTAACAGTGAAACCAGCAGTTTGCAGGGCTCGAAGCGCCGATTCGCGGCCAGACCCAGGGCCCTTTACCCGCACCTCGACTGTTTGCATACCGTGCTCCATGGCCTTTTTTGCCGCATCTTCGGCTGCAACCTGTGCTGCATATGGTGTTGACTTACGCGAGCCCTTGAATCCCAAGGCACCGGCCGAAGCCCAGGAAATTGCATTCCCCTGCGCATCGCAGATGGTGATCATGGTGTTGTTGAATGTAGCATTCACATGCGCAACGCCTGAGCTAATATTTTTACGCTCTCGGCGACGAACGCGCGTTTTATCCTTGGCCATGCCTATCGTCTTCCTTTTAACCGCACATCCGTCTGCTCGATGCATAGGTTCTATTGGGTTGGAGGCGGTTCGTTCCAATCATAGATTCTTGAAATTACCCGACTCTATTTCTTTCTGCCTGAAATTGCCCGCGCAGGCCCCTTACGAGTGCGCGCATTGGTACTAGTGCGCTGCCCCCTCACCGGCAAGCCGCGTCGATGGCGCAACCCCCGATAACAGCCAAGATCCATCAATCTTTTGATATTCTGAGACACCTCACGACGCCGATCACCCTCAACCTGATAATCACGGTCGATGATTTCGCGAATCTGAATAACTTCCGAATCGGAAAGCTGATTCACCCGACGTTCCTGCTCGATGTTCACCTTGTTGCAAATTTCCCGCGCAGAAGTAGAGCCGATGCCATGAATATAGCTCAGCGCGATTACCACTCGTTTGTTCGTCGGGATATTAACACCAGCAATACGGGCCACCGGCGGTCCTCCATTTGTGTTTAACTGATATGGCGGTTGATCAACAGACCGCTTTTGTAGCACATAGTAGGCAAAACTGGCGGCGCCAGGTGACGCGCAGCGCTGCCTACTCTAGATAGCGCAGAATCCCCAGATTGTTATCGGATATTGCCAGTAGGTGTCAATCATTCCTATATTCATTTTTAGAACCGTCGACAAAAATATGCCTCATGCCATTCCATTCAAGGCAAGCGCATCTACAATCTCGCTAGCAACCCCTTCAATGGCCGCCATACCGTTTACCGATTTTAGCTTGCCACGTGCGCGGTAGTAGTCAATTAGCGGGGCAGTTTGCGAATGGTAAACATCAAGTCTGCGCTTCAGGGCCTCGTCATTATCATCTTCGCGTGGACCACCAGGCTGTTCAGCCGCCCTAGTCATGATACGATTTATCAAAATCCCATCATCAACGACCATCTCAACCACGCCATCAAGCGATAATCTGCGCTCAGTCAACAATTCATCAAGCGCCTCGGCTTGCGCTACCGTTCTTGGAAATCCATCGAAGATAATGCCGCTAGCGCAATCGGGTTGATCTATCCTATCGCGGGTAATCTGAACCATAAACTCATCTGACATCAACTCACCGCGCGCCATAACATCCTTGGCACGCAGGCCAATTTCGGTTTCAGCAGCCACAGCAGCGCGCAGCATATCTCCTGTCGAAAGATGCATAAATCCATAAATCTGTTGCAGTAACTTAGCCTGGGTACCCTTCCCAGCACCTGGAGGCCCGAGCAATATGAGATTCATCGCCGGCGACCTCTCAGGCGC
>CAUZRD010000190.1:0-3759 GCA_963582255.1 Alphaproteobacteria bacterium
GGATTTGGCCACACATTACCAAGATTGCGTCCGCCAATAGACAAAGCCATGGCCATCAATCGCTCATCTAGATCATTAATACGAGGTTTCATAGCTCTTACTGAGTGTGTCATAACATCTAGTGAGGTCTTATGCGCTCATGTGTCGCCAGCTTCGCCTTCATCATCAAGTTCACAAGTCAACTCGCCCAGAAACTCTTCAAAATCCTTGGCTTCTCGAAAATTTCGATAAACTGATGCAAAGCGCACATAAGCAACATCATCAAGCGCTCGAAGCCCCTCCATAACTATGAGCCCAATGGTCTCTGAGGTAACATCACTCTCACCCATATTCTCTAACTGACGCACAATACCAGATACTAAGCGCTCTACTCTTTCTGATTCAACTGGACGTTTTCTCAACGCGACCTGAATCGAACGCGCAAGCTTATCACGGTCAAATGCCATCCGCCGACCACTGCGCTTCAAGACAACTAATTCACGTAGTTGAATGCGTTCGAAGGTAGTAAAGCGACCTCCGCAACCTAAACAGGATCGACGCCTTCGGATGGCGGTCCTGTCCTCGCTAGGCCGCGAGTCTTTAACCTGAGTATCTTCATTTCCACAATAAGGACAGCGCATTGGTTTTTCTTATTTACACTGGTATAGGGCCATGGGGAGGGTACACTGGAAAGGCTTGGCAAAGCTCAATAACCTGATTACGCACCCTACACTCAATCTCGCTATTTCCGTCATCTCCATTTTCAACCAATCCATCTAAAACATCACCGATAAGATCGCCAATTTTCTCAAATTGCATTTTTCCAAAACCACGGGTGGTGCCCACAGGGGTTCCAAGGCGAATTCCAGATGTAATTGTTGGTTTTTCTGTGTCGAACGGAATACCATTTTTATTACAAGTAATGTGAGCTCTTTCCAGAGTAACTTCAGCAGCCTTGCCGGTCAGTCCTTTTGGCCTTAGATCAACCAAGAGCAAATGGGTGTCAGTTCCACCTGATACGATATCGAATCCACGTGATTTAATGCTTTCAGCCAATACCTTGGCATTGCTAATCACAGATTTAGCATAGATTTGAAACTCAGGTCGAAGCGCCTCCCCAAACGCCACTGCCTTTGCCGCAATGACATGACACAACGGACCTCCTTGTAGACCAGGGAAAACCGCTGAGTTTATTTTTTTGGCAATGTCCTCTTGGTTCGTCAGCACCATACCACCACGCGGACCACGCAACGTTTTATGTGTCGTGGTCGTAACCACATGGGCATGAGGAAATGGGCTTGGATGAGCCTTACCTGCAACAAGGCCTGAGAAATGGGCCATGTCGACCATTAATATGGCACCTACTTCGTCTGCAATCTGACGGAAACGAGCAAAATCAATAAAACGGGGATAGGCAGAACCGCCAGCAATAATGATACGTGGCTTGTGCTTACGCGACAGGAATTCTACTTCATCGAAATCAATTAAAGTGTCCTCCCGGCGAACACCGTATTGAATTGCTTCGAACCATTTTCCGGACAGATTTGGCCTCGCACCGTGAGTTAGATGACCTCCTGCGGCCAGGCTCATCCCTAAAATAACATCACCAGGCTTTGCTAGCGCCAACATAACGGTTTGATTCGCCTGTGATCCAGAATGAGGTTGAACATTAGCAAATGAGCATTCAAAAAGTTTTATAGCACGCTCAATGGCGAGTGTTTCTGTCACATCCACATGCTTGCAACCACCATAATAACGCCGCCCCGGATAACCCTCGGCATATTTATTGGTTAAAGCTGAACCCTGCGCATCTAATACCGCCTGGGAAACAATGTTTTCAGATGCTATAAGTTCTATTTCAAACTGCTGGCGCCATTTTTCCGCATCAATCGCGGCTTGAACTTCAGGATCGCTCTGCGAGATGCTAGCCTCAAAGAACGGCGATATTTTGCCTGTTGCAGCAAACTGCGACGTCAGCACCATGGTAGTTCCCTTGATATGAATAGGAATGTAGATTCGCAAATTTTATATGCGATCGGTCAATAGCATGGGTTTCAAAGACCTCCAAGAAATCAAATCAGGCATATAAATACCCAGCATCAGTATGTCGTGAAGGAATTAGCATCAAGAATAGCGAAGTAGCTTTTGATCATGCCATTACAAAGTATTGTAAGCTCGATGGGTTAAACCATACCCTGAAGCACAGACGACAACCAACAGTTCAAGTTTCGGCAATGATCAATCGCGCTAACTTAAGTCAGATAAGACACAAACTGAACTCATACAGAACCGTTCCTAGCATACGGCACTTTGCATGCTTACGCTGCACGTTCCAGTTTCATACTGCTCCAGATTTCATCAAGGGCTCCAACGAGTGCGATCATAGCCTGATCTCCGTGAAGCGGACCCGGCGTCAACCGGATGCGCTCAGTCCCTTTAGGTACGGTCGGATAGTTTATTGGTTGAGCGTAGATCAAATAGTCATTAAGCAGCTTGTCGGTGATGTTTTTACAGATAATTGGATTGCCAACCATTACCGGCACGATGTGGCTAGCGCTCACTAGCACCGGCAATCCGCGCTGAGTAAGCATCCGCTTTAACTTATTCGCACGCTCTTGCTGAGCCATGCGCTCAGTTGATGATGTTTTTAAATGTCTTACACTCGCAGTTGCACCAGCAACAATAGTAGGAGCAAGCGATGTTGTGAAAATGAACCCAGGCGCATAGCAGCGCACAGCATCAACCAGATCGGCAGTTGTAGCTATATAACCTCCCATAAGTCCAAATGCCTTGGCTAGGGTTCCTTCGATAATATCAATCTTATCGGCAATGCCATCACGTTCAGCAATACCTCCGCCATGAGCACCATACATACCAACTGCATGAACTTCGTCGAGATAAGTAAGCGCATTATATTCGCGAGCCAGAGCGCAAAAATCTTCAATAGGCGCAATATCGCCATCCATTGAATAGACCGATTCGAAGGCGATTATTTTTGGCGTATCTGACCCAAGATCAATAAGAATACGCCGAAGATCATCAACATCATTATGACGGAATATTCTTTTTGCACCGCGACCATTGCGAATACCCTCAATCATTGAGGCATGATTGCGTTCATCCGATAAAGTAACAAGATTAGGTATGATCCGCGTCAACGTCGATAGCGTCGCTTCGTTGGCGATATATCCAGATGTAAATAAAAGTGATGCTTGCTTTTCATGCAAACTGGCAAGTTCTCGCTCAAGCTCAACATGGTAGTGAGTGGTGCCCGCAATGTTGCGTGTACCACCAGATCCCGCTCCGGTTTCGTCTATCGCCGCGTGCATAGCATCCAGCACGACAGAACTTTGTCCCATTCCAAGATAATCATTGGAGCACCACACCGTGATATCACGAACTATTTCACCTTGATGATGATCGGCGTTAGGAAAAGAACCGCACCGGCGTTTGATATCGGCAAACTCGCGATAGCGCCCTTCACTTCGCACTGCCTCAAGTGCGGCTTTGACCGCGCCAGTATAGTTCGGCTGTGCCATCTTTATCGTCCTTTATACGAATTTAGATTGCTGCCTCAAAGAACACTGCATACTAATAAACAGAGCTAGCAAGACCGCGAATGCTGCTGCAGAGCGGCAATGTCAAACCACAGTATTAGACCCATTGGGAGCCACATCGTGGATAGAAATCGCTCGCTTGACGTCGCCAGTCAACCTTATCTGCACTACTCGCACACACAATTATGTGCTGCCGTCTGACCACTAATGATCATTTTCAATG
>CAUZRD010000191.1:0-3758 GCA_963582255.1 Alphaproteobacteria bacterium
CCGTCGAAAAATCAATAAGGTAGACATCGTCGATTGGGGCGATGGTATCGAACTCGAGCGTCAGGGTTACCGGTTGATGGTATACGCCGATGAGTTTGATGAAGTTATGCCCCTTGAGAACACCTGAGTTAATTGGCCTGGCGCCGTAGGTTTGGGAACCGAGGTGAAACTGGCGTAATTTTGCTTCGATGGGTATTACTAAACCAATCGCGTCTGCCCCGCGAACACTAGTCAGAGTGACAGCCACTGCCCTTGCGCCATCAGTCACCTGGTCTTCACGCACGGCTAACTCAGGTGCTGGCCAGCCACTTAACGAACTATCGGTCCAATTTTTCTGTTGCACATTGCCGAAAGGCAATAATTTTTTCTCTTCAAGGTGGAGCCTTTTAACGGATGCCAGCGGCTCAATAATTGGATTACTGCTCGCGAGTCGATTGTAGGCGACCTGGTTATTCATATCTTCGTAGTAGTGAATATTGACGTGCTGGGGGCGCTCCTGCGAATAAAGCGGCGTCAAGGCAATCATGGCTATCGATGCGAAACTGCCAAGGTAGGCCAGCAAGGCGAAGTTGCGCAATTTGACACCGGCAGTGAATGGCGCAAAAGCGATCATGTACAGCCCAATAAAGGGCATTGTTGCGACAATGAGTGTGTAGCCTTGAGATTGCTCCAGTAAATAAATCACTCCGAGCGTGGAAGGTAAGACGCCAATCAGGGCGAGGACAAAAAGCCATGGTCGCCAAGGTTCTGGCAAAAAACTCATTACAAGCAGCAGCATTGACGCAACGAGAGTTGGGGCTAGAAAAGTGTTTGCCGCATCCGGGAGATAGATAAGGCAGGCGACACAGACAATGAGCAATAACAGCCACCCTGCAAACATCATGGCCGCTTGGTTAGAGAATTTGTTGGCGAAGGCAATCATTGTTAGACCGCCCGCGAGGGTTGAGAAGATGAGAGTTGTCCGGTGAGGAAAATCATTGGCGGGCCAACTAACCGTGGTACCCAACACCAGAGCGACCAATTGGAAAGCACCCAGTCCGACTGCGATGGTGCCAAACAAAATGCCAATGCTTGTTAAAATACCGATAAGCACTTCTTTCATAGCAGGTTTCATTCTGCGCAGCGCTATCAACAAAGCGAGTGCGCTGGCCAGCACAAGATAGATGCTATGGTCAGAAACCCACTGCATCCATTGTCCATAGAAATTCGCGTAAACGACGTGCTCTCCTAGATTCAGCGATTTGTTGTTGGCCAGTTCGCGAGTTAACGGCAGCATATTTTCACCGTGATGTTGAATCGTCGCGAGATCTAAATTCTCGGTGTTGTCATTAGGCGTGTGGTAATGATTACGTTCACCAGCAAATGCGAAGTCTATGCCAGAGATACCAGCCCGCTGAACGACACTGAAGTCTGTGTCATTTGGCATACGCTTAAAAATCTCATTCGCGAAAGAGAACCCAAATGGTGAAGAGGTTTCTGAAGCAAGCGTGTTCATTAGCAGCTCGTTGCCATCAGTTGTGCGCAAAACCATGCTTTGCCCCGTGGTGCCGCTGCCCTCGAAGTCCAGAACCACCTTTATTTTCTTTGCAAGAGGATGTTGGTTAAAAAAACCTTCCGCACCTATCAAACCCATTTCTTCTGCATCTGTGAACAAGAGCATGATTGAGTGCTCAAAAGGAGCCTCTAACGCTAGCGCGCGAGCGCTCTCGAGAATCGCCACGACCCCTGCCCCGTCATCACCAGCTCCTGGAGCCATGGGGACAGAATCGTAGTGAGCCATCAGCGCAATAAAACTATCCCCCGATTTACCGGGAATGATCGCGATGATGTTTTCAACGAAGGCGCAACCATTGTAACGGTGCGCACAAGCCCAAGTGGCTTGCTCTTCCCAGCCGATTGACAAACGGTCTAACTCAGCCGTGATTCGCGATTTAACGACCCTATTCTGTGGTGACCCTACCGGGTGTGGTTTATTTTCGGCCAGCAGCGTCTGCAGCAGATTGTGCGCGCGTTCTGCGGAGAACTCATTCGCGGGTGCTGTTGCAGGTTTGGGTTCCGGAGGTTGTTGCGCGACATGGTTGAGAGAGAAGAATGCGATTGTGCTTATGAAGGCAAAGCAGATCACAAGGACACTTTTCGACATAATGAGCGCTCCAGGGTTGCTCAATATGCTACAACAAATCGAGCATACCGGCGCTTTGGATTTTAAGCACTAGAGTTTCGATATGGCATTGGCCTCATCTGAAGCGCCCATAAGTCATTAATGATCTACCGGGCGGCGTTCCGCATTGCCGCCAAATTTGTCGCACTTCTTACCGCACTTCTCAATTTCTATTGCAAAGACGTGCTCTAACCGTTGCGCCCCTATATGAACAGCGCCTCATCGAGTAAGCCTTATCCTTGCCAGCTTGTGAATGCTGTACCGACTCCTCTACCGGTTTTCTCGGCACAACATGCGCTCTTAACCAGCTCCGCGAGGAAAATAGATCGTAGCGCATTGAGGCCCTCGCATCAGCATCAAATCGTGTACGTGCCACCATCAACACCAATGGTCTTGCCTGTGATGTAGCTAGATCCCTCAGCCGATAGAAAAAGCACCACACTCGCCACTTCCTCCGGTTGTGCGACGCGGCCCAGGGGCAATGCCTCAGCCTGTTTCTGTAAACGGCCGAGCTCCATCAAAGACTGCGTCATGCCGGTTTCGATAGGCCCTGGCGCCACCGCATTGACACGTATGCCTGAGCGTCCAAGTTCGGCTGCCAAGCACTTTGTCAGCATAACGACGCCTGCCTTCGATACGCAGTAGTCAGCGATTGTCGGCGCAGGACCATAGCCGGCAATAGATGCAAAGTTGACGATCGTACCGCCATGCTTTTCAGCGATCATCTGCCGCGCGGCTTCTCGCGCACAGATCATCACGCCGGTAAGATTGACATCCAGCACCTTTTGCCAACGTTCAGTGGACTTGTTGAGAATCAGGCCTTCACCAGGATTTAACCAGGGGTCTGTAGCTTCGTCTTTTTCCATGAAGTTTGAGTAAGAAATACCGGCAGCCGTCACCATGGCATCGACTCGACCATAGGTTGCCACGGTCTGCTCAACCAATTGAATAATGGATGATTCGTCGCCAGTGTCCGTATGGATGAAGCTAGCCCGCCCGCCCGCTTGCTCGATCATTGCAACAGTTTGCTGGCCGCCGTCTTCATTAAGATCAGCCACAGCGACCGCTGCACCTTCTTGCGCGAACAGCACGCTGCTTGCACGCCCCATGCCCGAACCACCTCCGGTGACAATCGCGACCTTGTCTGCCATTTGTGTCATATCAAATCTCCGCTATGCTTTTCTGCACAATAGATCAGTTTACTATTGAACTGAAGCGCAATACGGTGCGCAGCTGCGGCCATGCCAGGCTGCCAACTCACTAACCACCGGCGATCAAGAAATAGCTTATGTTTTGCTGCAATAAACATCGTATCGTTATTGAAACGGCAGCCCGTTACACAGGCGAATCGGCGACTCAGTGCAGTGTCTCTACATTGGCAATATCGAGTTACAAATGTATTCAGTTGCTGAAGAATCGGGAGAACAAGGGATATGACCCCTATATATCTCAGATATCTGAAGGCATCAGCTGAGACATTTTTAAGACGGTGCAAGGGTAGCCGTTATTGTCACTTTCGAATCTGTCCACGACTTCAAAAGCTTCGCTTTTATAAAGGCTTATCGCCTTCACGTTACCATCAAGGACAAAAACACTT
>CAUZRD010000192.1:0-3734 GCA_963582255.1 Alphaproteobacteria bacterium
ACGGCGTGGTGACGGCAACCGACCCCGTGCCAGATTTGCCAGACCACATGATAAGCCCTTCATATTCTATAGAGCGCTTACCCCCGAGGACGTTGAAGACGGCGTCGTAGAAAACCCCAGCGTCCTCCAAATTGTTAGTGCCTACAGTGACAAAATCTATCATGGTCGTTGTCCTCCTAAGGTATCAATATGCGAATCACCACGCTTATACGCTGCTACGCCATTAGCCCAATCAGCCCACGCAGACCCAGCGCTAAACAGAAGCGCAACGACGGCGAGTGTGGCGAGTATGCGGCGCATGGTTCATCGTAGCGCCAATCGGGACGCTGTGTCGCGCTGAAAGATCAACCGAAGCGGCTGCGCTTCTACGAAGACGCGGCCAAGGTGGTGCAGCGGCGGATGGTGCCGAACTTTAAGAAGTCGTTTGAGAGAGCGGTGCGGACGGCGCGGCGTTAGTTGTTGATCTTTTGTCGCCGCCGCGAAGGGCCTTCACGAATTTTTGGGGTTATTTAGCTTCGAGATTTCTTTCATCCCTAAATATTTTTTTGATTTTCCGCAATTCATTCCAATTTATGCCGCCGTTTCTACCAATAGGGAGATCATGACTATTGTTATGTATAAAAGTTTCAAACTCCGTAACTGAAGTTTCGGGGTCGGTGGCCTTCCCCCAAGCAGTATTATAAGAAGTTTTCTGCGCCTCAGTGGGGCCAGTACCATTCCCCGTCAGTCTGTCGCGCGCATCTTTTCTGAGCTTCCTAATATCCTCCCTGACCGCTCGTTTATTGAGATGAGAGTTAATACCTGGGCCTTGCGTTATAAGCATTGTGGATTGTTTCAACAGTCTGTCGGCCTGTTTGAATACGTCCTCCGTTAATTCGCTTCTGGGTACGTTCAACAAGGTACATGATGCAGCGCAACCTCTTCAGCATCCGCCTCGTACTGTGCTTCTTTTTGTGCCTCACTGTTGTCGTCAGCCCACGCGGAATCCGCACTGAACAACAGCACGGCAAGAGTGAGACACAGTAGGGCGGCAAGGGTTCTCATGCGGGAAAGTCTAATTGAATTTGAGGCCGACGGCGATTCGAGGCAGCAAGGAAGAAATCCGAAAGACCAGTGGTTTCTTACTGGCCCCTGATGCCGCGCCGATATGGCCATCTCGATGTGATCAAGCGCTGGGAGGAGTAGCCGGGTAAGAAGGCCGATCGCGTGGGTTAGCTAAGGCCTGCTCACTTAACCTTAACGGTTTACATAGGAGATTACATAACTGGGTCGCTTTGCATGGAAGATTTCTCACAGTACATTTCGCCCAATACCGACGCACAGCCAAAAATCTCTCCGTCATAATGCACCGTGAAGAAATGTTGATCGCCGCTTCCTGACTCCATCAGGATTTTGCCCTCGGTCAAGACTTCATAGTTTGACGGTATATCTTCAGCACTAGCACTACCCGACACCGCCAACCCAACAGCCATAACGGTGGTGGCAAAAACCAGGCTAAATTTCCTCATAACGCACCCTCCATTTGTTTCATTAGGGAAACCGTATCGCGGGCATATCGGATTATCCAGCAGAGATAGTTTGACCTAGGCCGCCGCTCTTACAAAATAAGACTGCCAGAGCGAATGAATCTGATAATCCAGTCCCAGGAAGAGACGATTGGTCAAGCTATCGAGATTTTAGAATTAGGAAAATAACCCGCTTTAATGCTCCGTTCAACTATGCGGTATTCGTGCTTAATCAGCTCTAATCTGGTATTGTTGTATTACTATTATATATATCACGACTCCAGATTCTGGAGCCTGGGGAGAAAAAACCATGACTGAGTCTTTGAATGCACTTTCACTTATTCCAGATAGACACCTAAAATTTGGCATATTTCTAGCGCCGTTCCATGCCATGGGTGAAAATCCGACGATGACTATAGAACGGGATATGCAGTTGATAGAGCATTTGGACATGCTTGGATATCACGAAGCTTGGATTGGCGAACATCATTCTGGTGGCTTCGAGCTATTGGCCTGTCCAGAAATATTCATCGCAGCCGCCGCCGAACGCACTAAGTATATTAGGTTGGGTACCGGGGTCGTTTCTCTGCCTTATCACCACCCATTTACCTTGGCGGGTCGCATAGTGCAGCTTGATCACATGACGCGAGGCCGGTGCATGATGGGTGTAGGCCCGGGCGCATTGACTGGGGATGCCTACCGCATGGGAATTAACCCGAAGTCTCAGCGACGAATGATGAATGAATCTCTGGATGTTATAGTCCGTCTCTTGGACGGCGAGTCTGTAACAAAAAAAACTGACTGGTTTGAACTTAAGGATGGGCATTTGCAACTTCGGCCATATTCTCAACCTCGGACAGAAATGGCGGTAGCCTGCGCCTATTCGCCATCGGGCGCGCTGGCAGCAGGAAAACATGGTCTGGGCATGCTGTCGATCGGGGGCACAAGCACTGAGGCTCTGACCCAGCACGCTGAAAATTGGCGTATGTGCGAGGAAGCGGCAACAGAGAACAGCAAGACTGTGAACCGAGAAAATTGGCGGCTTGTTACCATGATGCATATAGCTGAAACACGAGAAAAAGCGCGCGAAAACGTTCAATTTGGGTTAGAAAACTTTGCGAAATACTTCCGAGACATTGCAACCTTTCCAATTATCCCGGCGGGCATTGATGATCCGTATGAATGGTTAATGGAATCTAAAAATGCGATCATCGGCACACCTGACGATGCCATTGAATACATCGAAACTCTGCTGGAAGGTGCCGGTGGTTTTGGTTCTCTTATGCAATTGGCGC
This sequence comes from Alphaproteobacteria bacterium, assembly GCA_963582255.1. Lineage (GTDB taxonomy): Bacteria > Pseudomonadota > Alphaproteobacteria > Rhizobiales > TMED25 > CAUZRD01. Next base: position 2,801 of record CAUZRD010000192.1, read on the forward strand.
ATAACTGGGCAGATTTCGAGGCGACAAAGCGAAATTATGAGTTAATTTCGCGTTATGTCTTTCCGCATTTCCAGCGAAGTAATGATATGCGGGAACACAGCTATAATTTTAGTTTTAACAATCGCGATAAATTTAATGGGCAGGCCGCTGATGCAGTTCAGAACGAAATTGATCGCTACAAGGAACGCAAGAAAGATGGCGCTGCCGACTGATATAACAAATCTGGATGGATATAAAACTGTTCAGAAATTTTGTTTAGGCGTTGAATAATCTATTTATTTGTTATCGCGCATCTTGACCTTGAATTCATAATTATATGATTATCTAGAATTCCTTATGCAGATGAAGAGAAGGTAAAGATCCATTTATTCATACACCTCCACGCCGACAGCTCACATTGAGCCGTCCATAAAGTCGATCAATAGCGGCCGATGATTTTCTAGATATCGGCTGAAACTGTCACGGCTTATCCGGCGTGGTCTGCGGCCTTGATAATCTAGTTGTCCGCCCGCCATCATTTGGTGGACACGCCTTTCGGTAACACCCAACAATTTGGCCACCTCGGAAGCACGCATAAATTCAGACATTGCCAAGAACCCGTTTGATGTAAGGCAGTGTTTCTTGGGCAGTCTTAGGATTCAACTCGATGAATCTATTCAATGGTCTTTCATCTTTTGCGGCTGTATCGGCTCTGGCAGGACCGGCGTTATAGGCGACCGGCGCCAAGTCGGCATCACCGTGATATCGATGCAGTATCGCAGACAAATATTCCGAACCAAGGCGGCGATTGATCTCAGGATTCTTCAACTGAGCCACGATTTCTTCATCACTGCCTTCTAGCCCAGCTACACCAAATCCTGGATCTCGAGTTGTACTCGGCAAAATCTGGAGCAAGCCAACGGCGCCAGCCTTACTGACAGCATTCGGATCACCA
>CAUZRD010000193.1:0-3722 GCA_963582255.1 Alphaproteobacteria bacterium
ATGCGGTGACTGTTGCTAACTGGGCGAGTCTTAAATTCGACGCAGATAAATTTTTGGGAGGCATTGGACAGTCTAGCTCAGGCGGCGAGGTGGGACGGTCTATCTTGGAGCAGGTATGGTCGCGTCCGACGATTGAGATAAATGGCATCATTGGGGGCTATACTGGCGCAGGTACAAAAACTGTGATTCCAGCTCGGGCTAGCGCTAAAATCACCTGCCGCTTGGTAGGAAAACAGGACCCGGATTATCTGCGCGCCTGCTTGCATCGTCATCTATCAGATTATTCTCCGGATGGCGTGAGACTGGAATTTTTAGGCGGAGAAGGAAGCCCAGCCATAGAAATGTCGGTCGATGCGCCTGCATTTCGTGCAGCAGCTGCGGCCCTGGAAGAAGAGTGGAAAACACCCGCTGCGCTGATCGGTTGCGGGGGCTCGATCCCAATTGTAGATAGCTTCAAACGCTATCTTGGGATGGATTCTCTGCTTATCGGTTTTGCTCTTGATGATGATCGGGTCCACAGCCCTAATGAAAAGTACAATGTGACTTGTTTTCATAAGGGCGCGCGCAGCTGGGCACGGATTTTGGATAAGCTGGCGCAGCTCAGGTGAGTTTATCCGGTAGCTATAAAAGCGCATCACCACACTTTTTCGGACAGAATAGAATAAAGTGGAGCTGAAAAATAACGGCTAGGCGATCGGTGCCGGGTCAATGGCGGCGGCCCCGACCGCAGCATCGGCTTCCTTGACCAGCGCGTTCATGGCCTGCTCGACCTTCAGGCGATAGGTTTCAAAATCGTCCGCATCAAGGTCGTCCGGTACGCTGATGGCCTCGCCCCAAGCCAATGCCGCCCGGCCAAAGGGCTTGGCAAAGATAATCTGATCCCAGGTGTTCAAAATCCACTGCCGTGAACAGCTATACGTCACTGGCACAATCGGCGCGCCGCTCAGGCGTGCAAGGGCAATGACGCCTGGGTTACAGCGCATTCTTGGTCCTCGCGGGCCATCGGGCGTGATGGCCACATGCTCACCTTTTTTCAGGGCCTTGATCATGCCACGCAAGCCTGCGCTACCGCCTTTCGAAGATGACCCCCAAATGGTCCGAATGCCAAAGTAGTTGATGGCATTGCTCATCAGCTGGCCGTCGCGGTGCGATGATTGCAGCAAGGCGACAGGTTGCCGGGGTGGCCAGATCGCCGCCATCATCATCATGCGGTTATGCCAAAAGGCGACGATGAACGGCTGGCAGGAAGCAAACAGCGCGTCACGGCGATTTTCGTGTAACACCTGCCAGCGGGTGCTGACTTTGACCGCACGGATAATCAAAGCGATGAGTGCGCCGCAGATGGCGCGCCCAATCGGCGATCCAGTGAATGTCTTCAACACGCCATTTTCTCCCAGGTTTCCGCATTCCTCAGCGCTGTTTTTCGGCAGCGCCGATAGCCTGGTCCAGGTTAGTTTGATCCAGCCACTGTCATGCTATCAACCCGCAGGCTATCAAGGAACTGCGGATTGCGAACTTTAAGTATGTTTGGGACGCTAGTGTAGTGCATGCCCAGCGCGCCTCGCTCTTCATCGTCGGCAACAGCTTGAATCATCGAGTCAAATATATCGGGGTTAATCTGCCGCCAATCCAATGTTCCTATGTGAAGCAAATAAGACCTCGCTATTCGGCTGAATGTCGGCACATCAGTATCTCCAGCGAAGAGCCCACCGTTTACGTATGGAAAGTCATCGGCCCAGCTTCGAATACCTGCTGAAGATCTTTCTTTAATAGGTGTATCCATCGAGCGAAATAGCTCGCCTATCACCTCATGCGTGTTCGATGAATCACTCTGACTCATCTTATTCACTGTTTTGGTAAACAGGTTTTCGCCAGGAAAAATATCGGTGTCCTCAGCAAAAAAGCAGAAGATCAAACGCGCCATGAAATGGTTCATGTCTGAGCGGCGATTAGCTGTTGCCCAGTCCTTGTTGTCTTTCAGCAACTCGACGTAGAGCCTGTTTAGGCGTCTCGTGGCGCGTATATCAAAGGAATTTTCTTTGATCTGCTTAATTGCAGTGATGCCAGCGAGCGGCAAGAAGAAAGCGAATTTGTTGGGAAAGTCAGCGTATGTTTTACCATTATAGTAGATCTTGATTATAGGCCCGAGCGCCGCGCTCAATGTAGCGCACAGAGTAATGACTGACTGACTACAGGATGCTTTCGATGAGCCTGAGGTCTGGAAAGCATGTCTGTTTAACGCCGATGCTGGACTGATAGTCACCGACCGAACGGCGTGTCTTGTGCCCGATTAGACCGTCTGCTCCACCTACATCGTATCCTTGGTTCTCTAGATAGAGCTGGAGGAGGTGGATATCGGTGCGTTTAAAATCTGCGACATTATCCCATGCTGAGGCAAACGGTTGGTTGGCACGGATGCGATCGTTAAGATGACCTATAAAAAGCGCATAAAGATCGGACTCGTTATAGGATTTTAGAACGTAGAAATTTGGCTTCGCGATGAATGCCGGTCCGTATCGCCCGGCTGGCATGAGCAGGAAACCAGGGCGTGTTTTTTCCGCATCTGGAAATACGCGGCTGCTCACCCTTTTAACGCCAAGAGCGATCCAATCTCCAATGAGCCGACCCTGATCAGGACCTTCAAGAGAGCAGGCGAGTGATGGGGGTATAACGGATTCAAACCCCCAGTCCTGTCCACTCTGCCAGCCATTTTCATTTAGAAAATTTGCAATTGAGGCGAGAGTGTCTGGAACTGAATTCCAGATGTCGCGCGTTCCATCGCCATCTCCATCAATTGCATAGGCAAGATATTTTGATGGTAGAAATTGCGGTTGGCCAAGAGCTCCTGCCCACGAGCTACGTAGTTCGACTCGCGAAACATCACCGGATTGAAGCATTGCTAATGCGGCCAGTAACTCGTGGGCAAAAAACTCCCGACGCCTACCTATGAAAGCCTGAGTGGCGAGTGCGCGAAGGGCATCGTGAGGAATTTTTGCCGCCCCGAAAGCAGATTCCCGCCCCCAGATAGCAAGCAGAATGCCGCCGGGAACACCAAATCTAGCCTCGATGCTGGCAATGGTTTCACCGTGTTTTAAAAGTTTTGTTCGAGCGATGCGAATGAGTGTTCGAATGCTAGCCTGATCAAAATAGCGTGCTGGCGCGCGAAATTCAGATTGCTGCCATTTGTTGGTAACAGCGGGTGCGCTGGAAGGTCTAAGATCGGGGATGGACCAGTTGAGTTTTATCCCTGAAAACGCCTCTGTGAGGGTTTGATCAGAGATACCTTGCTGCATTGCAGTGCGCTTGAAATCGCCATGAAGCCAGACCTGAAATGCGTGCTCGGTCTCCCCGCGTTCATCGGCCGTGGCGGTGTGAAGAGTTAAACTGACGAGGACGATAGATAAGAGAATAATGGCAGTGAGGATGAGAGCACACCGCTCTATTGATGCGTTGGTGAGCAGACGCAAAAACTTTCCGCTTATGCTTAGCTTCAAACTAGAATGAGGGTGCAAGTTAAATTGGCTGGCATGCGATAAAGATTTGTATCTCATCATCTCTGTTCTAACCACTTAATTGATCGTAAATTCAATCTACCACGGCTGATCTGGTCAAGTGCTTAGGTGTATAGAATTGAGTTGTTGTCCGGTATTTTTTGCCACCAGAGATATTCGTGTTCAGTTGAAAATAAAGCATGTTGGCATGGCATCTCCATCAAGAAATAA
>CAUZRD010000194.1:0-3704 GCA_963582255.1 Alphaproteobacteria bacterium
GCCTGGGAATCGGCGGGCACCTGGACGGCGCTGGCGAAGGCGGGGTGGTCTGAAGAGGCGCTTCCCATTGGAACCCGTGTCCTGATTAGCGGGACGCCGGCCCGTGGCGACAAGCCAATCGCCCGCTTCACTTCCATTGCCGCCTATGGCCCGACCACGGACAGCAACATGATGATCCTTGTCGGCCTGGACGTTTTTGGCCGTGGCAGACCCGACTGGTTCGAGCGAGTGCGGCAATTGGGTGTCCCTTGTGAGAACGGGGTTGCAGACTGTACCCGGGTCAGCAAAGAGGCTCGACAAACACTCCAGAATGAATTTGGCAGCATCGGCGTGTGGTCGGCGTTTGAAGCCAAAGGGTCAGAGTAACTTGATTTAAAATTGGGAACAGACCTCATTTTCCCTATTATTTGAATTCAATAAGTTTGAAACTTCAACAAAGCAAATAGTGTGTTTCTACTTTTACCTTCACTAATTTCGCTCATAATGAGCTTTTCAATCTCAGAAGTGTAGTTGTGCAAATAAGACGAGCCTTCACTAGTATGAAGCCAGATCAAGCCTCCTGAATTTACTAACACCGTGATCCAAAATACAAACCTGAAACTTACTTTTTTCGTTTTATGTCTGAATTTTTGTTGTGCGATTATCGCTCCAGGCCACCCACAGAATAAAGAAAATACATGTAAAATATTTTCTGAAATCCTCCAACTTCCTTTTTGGGCTGCGTGTTTATCCCTAAAGTAAGTCAAAAATGTTAATAAACTTACCAAAATATAAAGTACAGAAACAATTAGTGGCGTATAGCCCAGGAAGTAAGAAGTAGACAAGCAATAAGTTATTAAGAAAATAGAAACGTAGTTCAATATAGTCACGTCACACTATTCCACGTTAGCAGATAATTTATGTGTTTATAGATATTGCAGCGCCAATAAAGCACAAGGTGAAAATTGGGGACAGACCACGTTTTAGTTGCTAGAAATATGGCCTGCTTTCATTTCGTCGGAAAACGTGGTCTGTCCCTAATTATTCAGAATTTCGTCACGCACAGCACCCCAAGGTCGTCCTGGCTGGGGATTTGAGCGGTATTCTTCCAGACGCTCCCTTATAATATGCTTGTGGCTTTCCGGAACCGGAACGCTTTTTGGATCTTGAGCTATCTGATCCCACAAATCTTGAACAAAATCAATACGCTGCTCTTTTTGGGCAGTTATAAATTCGGACGGAATTTTCAGTTTATTGTTTGCCATAATGATGAATTATAGGCCAGTTTCAGCGGATAGCAAAAACTGTAATTGAAATCAAAGTGGTCCGTGTAACTTGAATATCAGGTTAGTCTGACCACTTTGATTTAAAGCGGAGTCCCAGCCCTTAGGGCGATATTAAAGGGCTTGTTATGCATCTTTTGGGTACTCAATACTATGGTCGGTAGGCAAAGGTGTGACTGTTAAAACTTTAGCTCCCTTTGGTGTCTCGAATCTGTGCCAGATATTTTGAGGGACCACTAGTAGTTCGTCTACTTTAAGATTATTTAGCTTTTCTTCACCTTGAACCAAAAGTATCAAATTGGTTTCACCTTCTAGAACAAAAACTATCTCATCCCCTTTAGAATGTCTTTCCCATTCTGTATTCCCGGCAGAGTGTGCAATAAAGATTGCCCCATCTCTATATTCTGAAAGATTAGCAAAGGCATCCTTTTTATCTTCATCTGATGATTCTGGAGCACGGTTATCTAAAAATTTAACTTTTTTAAAACCATCCTCAATTGAAATCGGAATTCCTTTCTTCATAAGTGAGCCTTACTTAATATGCCTAACAACTAAATTATGATTCCTGTTCCTTCATAATTATTTATATTGCTAATCAGGCTCAGACCCCATTGATCCATTATCTAACTACTGATCCTGCCGCGCCTTCTCCAAATTCTCAGCAAACCTGGCCTCGGCCCCTTCCACCATGCTCGTCCAGCCCTGGGCGTCAAGACAGGTAAAGCAAGCCGGGTTAACTGGTAGTGCAGGATCAAGTGGACGACCAAGATTCTGTGGGTGATTGTGAAGCAGCAGATCAGGTGGAGTGAGCGCCTTCAAACGTTCCAGTGTCATGAAGGTATCTTCAACTACAGATGAGTGCCTAGGATTGCCAAAGAGTTGCAAACCGTCATTGGGTATTTCACCGCCCCGGAAAGCAACTGAGTATGTGTTGCCCTCCTCTTCGACAGTTGTCATCCATACCGTAGCGCCTTGTGTGTGTCCCGGGGTCCAAAGTGCACTGAGGGTCACATCGCCCAATGTGATCACAGCGCCATCCCTGATCACAAGATCAACCTTGACCGGTTCCAGACCAGGGAAACCGCCCGCTGAATTATCAACGCCTGATTCAAGCGCTTCAGCATCGCCGCCAAGAGCAATAACTTGTGCGCCGGTCAATTGCTGCATTAGCCTGTGCCCCTGCACATGATCCCAATGGGCATGGCTCGAAATCATAATTTTAATGTCCTGCACATCGAAGCCTAGCTTCTCCACGTTCGCTACGATGACATCGTGCATTTCATTGGAGCCCGTGTCATGGAGAATATGACCCTCCGGTGTGTTAATGAGATAGGAACCGAACGTGCTGCCCACCCAGTAAATGTTATCGATGATACGGAAGGGTTCTGATGACTCCGCGCTATATACAGAAGGCATCAAGGATAGGGTTAAACTCAAAAGTATTAGATTACTGATGCGGCGCATAAAACCTCCATGAAAATAATTGGGATTAAAACGTGGTCTGTACCCAATTATTATATTAATCAGGCAAAAGGGTCTCGCTGGTCACTTCTTCCATACTGCTTACTCCTGCTTGTACCATGGCCCGGTGCAATTCTGCCTGGACCAACTGCACACAACGGGTTACACCTTCAGCACCAAAAGCCGCCAAGCCCCAGAGATAAGGCCGACCGAATCCAACCGCATCCGCTCCCATAGCCATTGCCTTGTATACGTCCGTTCCCCGACGCACGCCACCGTCCAGGAACACGGCCATTCTTCCCTGAACCGCGTCGGCGATGCGAGGAAGTGCGTCCAGAGTACCAAGACCGCCGGAATCAATTCGTCCGCCATGATTTGACACCAGGATGCCATCAGCGCCTGCATCCAGGCAGCTCAATGCATCATCGGGATGCATGATGCCCTTTACCACCAGCTTGCCCTTCACCTGATCACGCAGTCTGCGGATATCGTCAAAGTTAATATCCTCATCATTGATATTGAAGCCAGGAAGATTCCTGTATTGGGCGAACATGGGTTTTCGCTCTACAAAAGATTGCATACCCAGTTCTCGCTGGTGACAGAGGGTGCAGTCCCGATTATCCAGGTTGGTGTATGGCGCAGAGATTTCGGAATTACGACTACGATTACCAATATCGTCGACGGTCACAACGATCACCGGACAGCCGGCAGCTTCCGCACGACGAACAACTTCAAAGCGTATTTCCTCATCATGAGAAGGGTATAGCTGGAACCAGACCGGCTTGTCCGACTTGGCCTGATTGACCTCTTCAACAGCCGTGTTGGTCAGTGAAGACAGTATCTGCGTAACTTCAGCGGCACTGGCACCCTGCGCCGACGCTATTTCACCGAGTGGATGAAAAGCCTTGTGCCCGTTGGTCGGGCAAAGAAAAAGCGGTGAATTCCAGCGCTCGCCAAATATCTCCACGGAGGTGTCAATGG
>CAUZRD010000195.1:0-3645 GCA_963582255.1 Alphaproteobacteria bacterium
GCCCGACACCAACGCACATAGTACACAGTGCTCGGGTGAGATTTTTTTCGTGTAACTCATGGGTTGCGGTTAATGCGAGACGTACCCCTGACATGCCAAGAGGATGGCCTAGCGCGATCGCACCGCCATTCGGATTTACGTGAGCAGCATCGTCAGACAGCCCAAGTGTACGCATGCACGCCAATGCCTGTGCGGCGAACGCCTCGTTTAATTCCACGACATCTATATCAGAAATGGTTAAACCAAGCAGTGACATTAGTTTTTCGGATGCTGGCACGGGGCCCAGGCCCATAATCCGGGGTTCAACACCAGCAACAGCAGAGCCACACACTCGAGCAAGCGGCCTCAACCCATGACGTTTTACCGCTTCCTCCGAGGCCACAATCAATGCTGCCGCTCCGTCATTTACTCCAGATGCATTTCCGGCCGTGATTGTCCCGCCATCGCGGAAGGGCGTTCCCAACTTTGCCAACGATTCGATCGAGGTTGCCCTTAGATGTTCATCGTGTTCAACAATGATTGGCTCTCCTCGCCTTTGGGGAATAGTGACTGGTGTAATTTCTTTTGAGAACCTACCATTGGCCTGCGCGGCAGCAGCCCTTTCCTGGCTTCGTAAGGCAAATGCATCCTGATCTGCACGGGATACCTGGTTTTTTTCCGCAACATTTTCAGCCGTTTCAGGCATAGAATCTGTGCCATAACGATTTTTCATGTTGCGGTTGATGAACCGCCAGCCAATTGTTGTATCGAAGACCTGATTTGAGCGAGAATACGGGCTTTCAGCTTTTGGCATAACAAACGGTGCACGTGACATACTTTCCACTCCACCGGCAATCATTAAATCGGCTTCGCCGCATTTGATTGCCCGCGCTGCAGATCCAAGCGCATCCAAACCTGAACCACACAGGCGGTTGACCGTCAACCCGGGTACACTATGAGGCAGGCCAGCAAGGAGTAACCCCATGCGCGCAACATTGCGGTTGTCTTCACCCGCTTGATTGGCGCAACCAAAAATTACGTCGTCGATCTGCTCCTGATCGAGATTTGGTGCATTTGCTACTACTGTTGAGATAACATGGGCGGCGAGATCATCGGGACGAACCGACGATAAGGCGCCAGCAAATCTGCCAATTGGCGTTCGCGTACCATCACAAATGAATGCCTGTCGCTCCATAGATCACTCTCCTAACTGTAAATCGGAAACAAAGCGTAACATTCCGACCATTACGGCGGCAGAATCAAGCCCATAAGCACATAAACTTCCGAATTGTACCGGTCGCTTATCGACAGAACACAAAAATATCTACATAGTTTATAGCATTAACTTGGCGACAGCATCTAAGTATACATACTCGCCTCACAGTTGCCCTTGGACCAAACAGGAGACCGTGATGCGCACTTATGCAATCGCAATTTACACCATCATAATTTTTATATCAGCAATTCCGGTCGTAGCTCAGGATTTCAATATTGAGCCACAGACTTTCTATATCGATGGGAGTACGCCTGTGGATTCACGTACACGCGATCTGGTCGATGCGTATCTTATCGATCAAGAACGCATTAATCGAGAAAAAGCAGAACAACCAGATCTGTTCCGGCTTCATACCTATCTAGATGGTACATCCTCCTCGATTTTTCACAAATGACAATAGACGCAACCTACCATGCGGATATCCTTGCCTGTTTTTACTACCCATCGACTAAACATAATAATTCTTATTTATAATATATAAACATGACGATTGCTGGCAGCAATATTCAGATTATTTATGCTCAAACACTCTATTTCCGGGAACGCTGACCGAATAAAATCTTGCGCGCGGCCTCATCTGGTGAACCGCTTCGACGTTTTTCTACACCCAAGCTTAGCCCACGTTCAACAGCCGGGCGTGCCAACATTGTTTCCAACCAACGTTTCAGATATGGAAATTCTTCGATATTTTGTCCGCGCCTCTCAGGATTTTTTACCCAGCCAACACAGGCCATATCAGCAATAGAATATTCACCAGCCAGGTATTCATTATTGGCAAGCTGAGTGTTCATCACTCCGTAAAGCCGGTTAACCTCATTGGTATAACGCTCTACCGGATATTCCATATTCTCTTTGGCATAGTTGCGAAAATGATGTGCCTGTCCTGCCATTGGCCCGAGATTACCCATCTGCCAGAACAGCCATTCTTCAACTGCCACACGGGCTCGCACATCAGTTGGATAGAATAGGCCCGTTTTACGACCAAGATATTGCAGGATGGCACCTGACTCAAACACGGATATCGGTGCGCCGTCCGGTCCATCCGGATCAATAATTGCAGGCATCCGGTTATTGGGAGCAATCCTTAAAAAAGATGGTTCAAACTGTTCGCCCTTGCCAATATCAACATATTTAATTTCATAGGGATAGCCAGCCTCTTCAAGAAAGACTGTTATTTTCCAACCATTTGGCGTTGGCCAATAGTAAAGTTCAATGGCCGGGGCAGTGGAAAAGTCTTTCATGTCTTTTGCTCCTAATCATAAGATCCGGGGACCTGAAGCGACCATGCCGGGTATGGACCGCAAGTATCAAGTCGCTTTTTTTACGCTGATCGTTGCAACAAGGGTATCACAGTTAAAGAGTTGTGAGGAGCAATAGGATAAAACCGGTGTAAGAGCCCGTATCCTCATTAAGGCCACACCGGGCACAGGAGCTATGATGGCGGCAATCGACTGGGCAAGGCTTTTGGTGCTTGCCGCTCTTTGGGGCTGTTCCTACCTCTTCGTTGAAGTCAGCCTGGTATCAGCATCGCCAATGACAATAGTATTGTGGCGCACCGCGGTCGCCGGATTATGCCTTGTTGGATATTGCGTGCTGACCGGTGTCAGCGTCTATCTTTCTCGCTCTCTTGTTTTGACCTTCTTCGTCATGGGCATTTTAAATAACGTTATTCCATTCAATCTGATTGTCTGGGGACAAACTCATATAACCGGAGGAGTTGCCTCTATCTTGAACGCCACGACACCGCTTTTTACTGTTATTGTTGCTCATCTGTGGCCGGGCGGAGAACGTGCTACACCTGCAAGGATATCAGGTGTACTTATCGGATTCTTTGGCGTTGCCATTCTTATCGGGCTTGGTCAGAGCGCTGATTTCATATCCGAATTACCCGGTCAAGCAGCCATATTGCTGGCCGCATTATTCTATGGCTTGTCAGCTCTTTATGGCCGCAAACTTGCAAACGTTCCGCCAGCGTTTGCTGCCGCTGGAATGCTAACAGCATCGGCACTGCTGATGGCACCGATCGCCTTTGTATTTGACACGCCGTTTACACCAACACCAACGCTCTTGTCGTTTGGAGCCATGACAGCGCTAGCTGTGTTTTCAAGTGCGGTAGCATATATTATTTTTTACCGACTAATCGGAACCATCGGATCGAACGTGATGTTAGTTACTTTCCTGATGCCAGTCATGGCCCTAATACTCGGAGCCCTTTTGCTCGATGAGACGATAGAAACGCACCATCTCGGCGGGTTAGCACTTATATGTATTGGTCTAGTGCTAGTTGACGGGCGGGCAACACGGATGTGGCGCATACGACGACGTCAGAATTAACAGGGTGGCTTAGATTCTAACATAGCCATCACGCCCTTGGGTCATGCACCTGTTAT
>CAUZRD010000196.1:0-3622 GCA_963582255.1 Alphaproteobacteria bacterium
GTGTCTGGTTCACAAGGTCAAGTGGTTACTACTCCGTCCGAACTTCCCCGCCCCCGATCACGCGGGAGGCGCCACTGGGCGCTACGCGTCTATGCAGCCGTGGCCACTATTGTCTCTATTTTAACCCTTCCCTACCTACTCATGCGCGCCCGCGCAGGTAAAGAAGATCTAGAGCGAATAGCTGAACGCCGGGCCATCACCAAATATGAACGTCCCCAGGGCCGGCTTATTTGGCTTCATGCCGCCAGCGTTGGAGAAATACTTTCTGCGCTACCGCTAGCCAAAGAACTGTTGTTGCACAATCTTGCCGACAACATTCTGGTCACCACCGGCACTGTATCTTCCGCGCGAATGGTCGCCGAGCGAGCAGTGGACAATATCATTCACCAATATGTTCCGCTTGATGTTCCCAGATATGCGGGTCGCTTCATCCATCACTGGCAACCTGATGGCGCTATATTTATCGAATCCGAATTGTGGCCCAACCTCATCTATGAAATTGCACTAGCAAATATTCCTCTCGCTTTCGTAAATGGCCGCATGTCAGAAAAATCCTTTGCCCGTTGGCAGCGCTGGCCTGCATCATCCAAGAATCTGTTCAAGACAGTCCAACTCGTGCTGGCCCAATCAGCCGATCACGCATCTAGATTTAGCGCTCTTGGTGCGGTTGATGTGCGCCACCTTGGTAACCTGAAATTTGACACGCCCGCACTGCCGGTATCGGAAAATGCATTAGTAAGTTTTAATGCGATGGTAGGTCAAAGACCTGTGTGGCTCGCCGCCTCCACCCATGAAGGCGAAGAAAGGTTGATTGCCGAAGCGCATTTTATAATTCGAAAACGCTACCCAGAATTACTAACAATCATCGTGCCGCGGCATCCGGACCGCGCAAGCACAATCGTGAAAATGCTTGAAGAACTTCAACTGGTCGTTGCTCGACGTAGCAAAGCAGAACCCGCGGTTGCTAAAAGTGATGTTTATCTAGCCGATACACTAGGTGAACTCGGCCTATTCTACCGCTACTGTGACATCGCATTTATCGGAGGATCTCTGGTTGAAGTTGGTGGCCACAATCCAATAGAATCAGCGCAGCTTGGCTGCGTCGTAATACACGGCCCCCACGTCCAAAACTTTGTCGACACATATAAGTTACTCAACAATATAGAAGGTGTGGTGGTGGTAAAAAATGAAAATGAACTCGCCAATCAAGTAACAGACCTTCTGAGCCAAGAAGAGCGCCGCAAGAAACTCAACCGCATGAGCCAAGTTGAAATCACCCGTAACAAGGGTTCCCTTGAACGCATAGTCCTCGCGCTTTCCGATAAATTCGATGGCTAGACCGTAATGTGGCAGCCTCCCGCGTTTTGGCACAAGAAGCATTCCATTCTACAGCCAACTCTACTCGCGCCGTTTGCTGGTCTTTACTCCAGTGCAGTATGGCTGCGCCGCGCAGTTTCAAACCCGTTTAAAGCCAATTACCCTATCATCTGCATCGGCAATCCCGGCCTTGGCGGTGCTGGAAAAACTCCGGTTGCCATCGCCGTTGCCAAACACCTGATAGCTTTGGGAAATGATCCACACTTTTTAACCCGTGGCTACGGCGGCAAAAAAGTCGGGCCGTTACGCGTTGATATAGCATGCCACGACGCTAGCCAGATTGGCGACGAGCCATTACTATTGGCCCGCCATGCCCCAACCTTTGTCGCGAAGAATCGTCTTGCGGGTGTAAAAGGCGCACTCGCCGCAGGCGCAGAAATCATCATCATGGACGATGGTTTTCAGAATCCAACAACGAAAAAAGACTGTTCTATCCTGGTTATCGATGGATCTAGGGGTATCGGCAATGGCTGGGTATTCCCCGCGGGTCCCATGCGTGAGCCTATATCACGGCAGTTGAAGCGGGCTGATATATTGTTGGTGATTGGCAATGGCTCTAGTGCCAATCACCTTGTGCGATCAGCGCTTCTTGTTGGTACAGATGTCCTTCGTGCCAAACTTATCGCCAGCCCATCCGCACCAAATCTGAATCAGCGTAATATCGTTGCTTTTTGTGGTATTGCCGATCCAGATAAATTCTTCAATAGCATCGAAGACATGGGAGGAAACGTGGTTGCCAGACGAGTATTTCCAGATCACCAGATGTTTTCGAGCCAGGATGTAACCCGCCTACTAGAACTTGGTGAATCCAACTCCGGGAGCCTCCTTCTAACGACGGAAAAAGATATGGTCCGCATCGGTTCGAACAATGATCCAAACGGCAGGCTACGCGATATGGCAAGCGTCCTGCCAATAGAAATAAAGTGGGATGATCCAAACCAGCTAACCGCACTATTGTGCAAAACCGGCGTGCTAACTGAAACGGACATATAGGTGAATTTAGTGCGGATACCCCACCACCACTCTAGTCTTCGCTTGCTCACTCTCCACCACCTTCATCGCCAAGTGTTATATAGCGCTTGAAAGCAATTTCAGCCGATGCATAAGCCTCCTGAAGATCCACATTCCAGTATTTCAGATCATCCAAACCAATCGACTCACCCGACACTGCGCACTTCACAAAACCACCGGGCAACAAGACGCGAAAATCGCCTGGCATGAATTTTAGTTTTGCTTCTCGTAAATGCTGAAAGTCATGTTCATGATGATTCATTTAGGTACCTCATTCAAGCAGAAATTCGACTGCAGTCACTGATATTTCTCACCGTCAAACCTACCTCACAGGTGACATTTCTATCAAAATAACGACCCCTGCCCTTCTTTACGACCTTTTTGGTTTTTTGATTTTCCTAACCCGCCTAATATTCTAGCTTTATCACCACCGCGCATCTCCGCGCTAATAACAGCATCTACCCTGCCATCACTGAACTGAATAATAGCCTCGCCGGCACCAAGGGCAGCATTGGTATCACGAATAAGACAATCATGCCGATCGCGAACAATCGCATAGCCTCGCCCAAGAACATTCTCATATCCAAGTGAAAGAAGCATTTTTGCAAGATTATCAACTCGTATATGACATTCCTTGACTAAACGCCCCTCAGCTCTACGCATTCTTGGCACCAGCCTATTCAGGCCAGCACCCCATTCAGTACGATGTCTGCGTGCCGATACCAAGCTACGTTTTTCAAGCTCAAGCAACCGCATGCGCTCGCGGTCAATGCGTTGCTGGAAGGGTGTAAGAGAAAGACTTAGGGTGACAGTGGTCAGTCGTTCGCGTTGGACCTGTAATGTAGTCAAACGCCAACGAACCAATGCCTCTCCCAATCGATCAACGGCTTGACGTTGGGTTCCAAGAAGACCATCACATCTTGGCAACGCTCGTATAGCGCTGTCCAGTTTAACTCGTCGATCTGACAACAATCTGCGCAATGCGCGCATCAGACGAATACCTGTATCGCCCAATGTGAGCGCAAGATCACCAC
Source organism: Alphaproteobacteria bacterium (assembly GCA_963582255.1). Classification (GTDB taxonomy): domain Bacteria; phylum Pseudomonadota; class Alphaproteobacteria; order Rhizobiales; family TMED25; genus CAUZRD01. Next base: position 3,423 of record CAUZRD010000196.1, read on the forward strand.
AAACTGGTACGGAAAACTCCGCCGCGGCGGTTGGCGTCGGTGCGCGTCTGTCAGCAACATGATCGATCAAAGTCCAGTCGGTTTCATGACCAACTGCTGAAATCACCGGAATAGTGCAGGCTGCGACAGCGCGCACCACCTCTTCTTGATTAAACCCCCATAAATCCTCAATACTACCGCCTCCACGCGCAATAATAAGA
>CAUZRD010000197.1:0-3617 GCA_963582255.1 Alphaproteobacteria bacterium
AAGTAGTCAATAACTTGACCCCGCGCGAACGCGATATTGCAATGGTTTTTCAGACCTATGCACTTTATCCACATATGAATGTAGAACAGAATATTGCCTTTCCATTGCGTATGGCTAAGATCAGTGGTGACCAAAAGAAAAGACGTGTTGCTGAGGCAGCAGATATTCTGGATATCGCTGATCTTTTAGGCCGCTTTCCGCGTGAATTATCCGGTGGTCAGCGTCAACGCGTCGCTATGGGCCGCGCTATCGTTCGAGAACCGCGCGTGTTCTTGATGGACGAACCCCTGTCAAACCTTGATGCCAAGTTGCGGGTGCAAATGCGCGGTGAAATCTCGCATCTTCAGCGCGCCCTCAAGACAACGACGGTATATGTAACACATGATCAGGTCGAGGCGATGACGCTAGGGGATCGCGTAGCCGTGATGCACGAAGGCGTGTTACAGCAACTAGCATCACCTGCCATGCTCTATGCTGAACCTGAAACAGTTTTTGTTGCGAGCTTCATAGGATCCCCACCCATGAATCTATGCAATGCGATGGTTGAGGATGGCCCAGACGGGCTTCAGGTGAGGTTTGGAAAGATGACCTTGGGTATTGATCAAACTTGTTTGTCTAAGTTCCCGAAAGTAGAAAAAATGGCTGGACGGCAAATCGTGCTGGGGACCCGCCCAGAAAGCTTCTTCATGGCTGATGGTTCGGCTGGTGAGGCCTCACGCATCCGCACGAAGGTTGATCTGGTTGAAATGCTGGGTGCTGAGGCACTGGTTTATCTGCAATCTGATGCTCAGCCCATTAGTAGTGCAAGCATTCCAGACCGACCCGTTGCCGAAGGCATTTTCAAACGGTCGCAAAAATACACCATCGTCGCGCGTTTGGCACCGCAAGTTTTGCCACGCGTAGGTGAGTTGGTGGACTTGCATTATGAACTCGGCGCATTGCACTTTTTCGATCCAAAATCTGGCAAGGCGCTAAGATGAGCCTTGCCACCCAAATCTACCTATTGTGCAGCTTGGGTCTGTACTAATAACTCATTGGAGGGCGAACCATTGTCAAAACGCGAAGAAATTTTAGATATGGCGATCCATGCGCTAGCGCCGCTGATGAGCGCCCAGCAACATGCATCAGCCTATGACCTGTTCGAGGATGCACTGGACATTGCCTATAGGTTGGTCTCATGCGTCGATTACACGGCTGCCAAGACTAAAGGTGTAGAGCGTGATGAATTACTGGACATGTCGGTCCATGCGCTTTCTGCCCTGTTAAAAGGACGCCCAGATATGAGCGTTGATGATCTGCTTGGCGAATGTATGGCGGTCGCCCAATGCCTAATCGAAAAAGTGGATGCGGTAATTTGCAATGGTAATGAGGATTTACGCGAAGAACTGCTAGACCTTGCTGTACACGCTCAGACCGCATTTTTGGTGGGGCGGGACCAAATTGATGCCCATGCGCTTGCTGGCGAATGCGTGGCAGTAGCGCAGGCGCTTATCGAAAAAGTTGATGGTACTGTTGTTTAGCAGTTTTTGGTTCGGTTGAACGACAAAGGAGTTGCTGATGAAAGTCATAGCGATTGAAGAGCATTTCTGGAGCAAGGAATTTGCCGATCATTTTTCAGGTCCGCGTGGGGAGCGTTCACCCGATCTGATGCAGAAGCTTGAAGATTATACTAACACACGTCTGGCTGACATGGATGCGGCTGGGATTGACGTTCAGGTCATTTCCCATGCGCCGCCAGGTGGGCAGAGGTTGCTTCAAAAAATGGGTATTGTAGCTTGTCGGGAAGTAAATAATCTGTTGGCCAACATTATTTCAAAAGCTCCAGACCGCTTTGCAGGCTTTGCCACGTTACCGCAATTCGACCCCGCAGCGGCGGCGGATGAACTACAGCGTTCTGTCGAAGACCTTGGTTTAAAGGGGGCCATGATGTTCGGCCTGACTAATGGCCAATTCCTTGATGAAAAGGTATTTTGGCCGATTTTCAGGCGTGCTGCACAGTTGCACGTTCCTGTTTATTTGCACCCCTCGATGCCAAATCCGACCGTCCGCAATATCTATTATGGAACTTACGAAAAATCCCACCCTGCAATTCTGGGTGCGGCTTGGGGCTTTGGCGTGGAGACGGGAACGCTAGGCATTCGCATGGTTCTCAGCGGTGTGTTTCAGGAATACCCAGCTTTACAAATTATCCTTGGCCATCTGGGTGAGGGGATCACGTTTCAACTGGCCCGGATTGACGAGGCATTTTCCCGCCCCGGTAATGAGCCATCAGATTTCGCCAATACCTTTCGCAAGCACGTTCACCTGACGACAAGTGGGTTCTTTTCAGATAGTGCACTTCGCTTCTGTCTCGATGAGATGGGCAAAGACCGTATTATGTTCGCTGTCGATTGGCCGTTTGTGGCTAATGCCGATGGGGTCAACTGGTTGAAAGCCAATCCCGCCGATGATGCGACCAAGCAGAAAATTTTTGCGACCAATGCCGAGCGCCTGCTGTCACTTTGAGCATGATGAAAACCTAAAATAGATTAACCTAACAAACTGGGAAAGGACTAAAGACATGACTAAAAAATTTGGGCGCCTTGCTCTGCATACTTGGACAATAGATACGACACCACTCGGCACAGCACTTGAGGCGATTCGCCTCGCCGGATATGACGCGGCTGAGCTACGGCGCATCGATTTCAAGCGGTGTTATGAAGTTGGTATGACCAACAGCCAGGTGCTCCAAATGATCAAGGGCAGTGGCGTAACTGTCAGCGTACTCGGCGTTGAATACGGCTGGTTGTTCGCCACGGGCGCTGAAAGTAAACGGATATTTAAGGATTTCCACATCTCATGCCAGAATGCTGTTGCGTTAAGTTGTTCGCAGTTGATGTCTGCACCAGGACCAATTGAAGGATCGTTGAAGGATGCCGTTGGCCACCTTCGAACTGCCGCCGATATTGCAGGTGAATATGGGCTAAAGCTTTCAATAGAGTTCAACTCCCAACATGCCAATTTAAATTCAGTTGAAACGCAGCGAGATCTTGTGACCGCGGCAGGCAAGAAGAACGTTGGGCTCCTCCTCGATGCATATCATCTCGCGCGTAGTGGCCGTCCCGGCCGCGCGTTCGAAGATGTGCCTGGCAAGGATATCATGCATTTCCAATATTCAGACTTGCCTGAAAAACCTGTCACTGGTGTAAAACGCCCAACTGACCGGCTGATGCCGGGCAAAGGTGCCATACTGTGGTCTGAGATCTTCCAGCTACTCAACGAAAAGGGCTATACTGGCCTAATGAGTTTTGAGGCTCCAAATCCCGAGCAATGGAATCGGTCACCTATCGATGTCTGTAAGGAAGGCGTCGACCTCACCAACCAACTTATCTGCAACTCGCTGCAAGGAAACCTATCCTAACTGTCAGCGCCCCTAACCCTAGTGAAGGTACAAAGATTATGAGTGATCCCCTATTTATTGGACTTTTTGACAAAACTATCACGGATGTTCCTACCACCGTGGAAAAGCAGCGCTATCTGACCAGCGTTGCCCCGCAAGCGGCAAATCAAGGCCGTTGGGTGAAGCAGCCGCGCCTACCACACCCGGTGGGTGAGATGGGGGTGGTAGAATGTGGTGG
>CAUZRD010000198.1:0-3531 GCA_963582255.1 Alphaproteobacteria bacterium
TCATTAGGTGGCACACCTAGCCACAGCGTCATCAGAGCAGCAGCAAAATCTTCGCCTTGAAGCTCCGCAATCACTTCGCCATCAAGCATGACAGCGGTTCCAAATCCCGGGGCATAGTCAAAGATCAATGACTGGCCTTCGTTCACACTCGGCAACACTTCAGGGACTAGTTCTAATTTTTCCTTCACCGGACCAAGATTACGGTCTGCGTTGGCCTCAATCGATTCTATAATAGCCTTGCGGATTGTGAGGTCACTGACATCACGTAAAAACACCATGACCAGAACACGTTGCTGATCATTAGAGATGATCTGCTCCGCATCGGACTGAAATTCAGGCACATATAAGCCTGCAACGTACACTCTGAAGTTAAATATTGTAGCAATACGCAACCCCATACCATTCAATACCAAAGTGCCGTCCCGCTCAATAAAATCGGGCAAATCTACTCCAGCACAAATCGCCGCCTCGGAATGACCCGGAATAGCAACTCTAATAAGGGCAAGCATTATGATAACTGTTATTCTTCTCGCCCAGCACATCGCTAACATTATATGCCACCTCATCTTCATTCCGCTCAACATACGTGCGTATCTTCTTGGTTATCTGAAGGGACCGCTTTTATGTAAGTCACTTGCCTACCATGCCACGCGAACATTGCCTTCTGCCTCGCTTACCAACAGTTGTAAAAAATGATTAACGGATTGGAGGCATTCATTTCGTAACAACTCAGTCGGCGCGTGCAACCTAGGTTAATCTATTTTGCATAATTTCGAGCCATATCTTAAGACAAAAAAATACTGGATTAAGACCGATTGATCTCCACAAGAAAAATTGATCACGATCAGGGCTGAAAATTAGCCCCGATGCGACCAAGAATTTTCATGTCTTCAGCCCTCATAGCCGCTGTTGATACTCCGAGTCGCACGACAACCGTCGATGTTTCCGGGGAAATAAGAACGTACTGGCCAAGGTGTCCGTGCATATAAAATACAGCTCGAGAAAGATGGGAGAACAGCCCCTTCTCCCGTGCCGTACTGGGGGTATTGAGACAAAAGCCTGCGCCATAGCTTGGCTCTATCGATGGAGTGGTTGAAAAACTAACCCAATTTTTGGGTAGTAGACGATCGGAGCCAACGCAACCATCATTTAGGTAAAGTATCCCCAATCCAGCCCAGTCGCGAGCACTAGCATAGGCAAATGTGGAGAGAATCGGTGTTCCTGCATGATCATATTCAACCCACATATGCTGGAGACCAAGCGGGGCAAACAGCTCCTTATCGATAAAATCCCAAATGCCCTTAATACCGGAGCCAATCCCAGTACGCTCACGCATCAACCGAGCCAGAAGTATGGTGTTGCCGCAGGTGTAATCAAATACGCTACCGGGCTGTGCCAAGAGCGGTGCTCCAGCTGCAAACTCACCCATATCCTTAGTCAAAAACAGCATTTTCGAGACCGCATCAAAACCTGAATGAGTCTCGGGAATTTTAAGCCCACTAGTCATCTGCAGAAGATGGGAAATAGTAATATTTGCGCGATTGTCGCCGGGCTTACGCCACTCTGGAAACAGCCGATCTTCGTTAAGGCTCAGCAAACCACATTGCACCATTCGACCGACTACAGCATTGCACAGTGATTTCGCCAGCGAATAACCAATGATCGGTGTCGCAGGACCATAGCCTGAAGCATAAGCTTCACCAACTAGACGGTTTTGATGAACAACAGCCAACGCCTTGGTCGCAGCCCCCCCCCCTGGGGCCTTACGAGAGCACATATCTTCAAGCAATAGCGCCAAGGATTCATCGTCTGCCCAGACAGCAGATTTTTGTTCATGCGGAATCGCCAGAAGCCCCACCGCCCGCACCGCTGGACATCCCACATGAGGAGTAGCGGAAGTAAAATCTGCGCCAGGCATATCTTTCAACGAACCCAGCACCTCACGAAAATTCACGGTTTGCATGGCAAACCCGAAAATATCCACGCTGACAGCTTTTGCCCGCGAATCAATATTGACCTGTAATCCTTGGTATAATAATTTAAACGCTCGCCGCCACGCTATATAATCTCGGTAGAATTCCGCTGAATTCACACCGCTACCAAATTGCGCGCTCGCCATGGAATGAGCAATATAACTGGTAGCAACCTCAAGTGCTTCGTTACAACCTCGTGAAACCCGCACCAGAATGCTGATGACAAATCGCGACGCTAGAGCACGTAGGCCAGAGCGGGTGCGCGGAAGTTCGGCAACTGACTGATCAATTCTTATCATCGGGCGCGGCATGCACTTCCTCGAAAATGTTTTCTACCCAATGTAGGATCCGGTTTGCAGACCCTAATTACGATAGGTAACTAAAGCCACGCATTGTAACGTATTTGATGCAATGTCCATTGTTACCAAGAACTATCTGATAGATGCTGCCTCTGATCAAAAAATTGGGCTAGTTCCCCAACGCGAATGCAGGAAAAATTAACTCGAAAATAGATCATCTCAGGTATTTTTAATACCTCATCATCCTCCTCAAACCATAGTAACAATGGTATAATACAAAAATGACTCCACTATATTCGATGTCGATAGCTAGGGGGTTGAATATTCTCAAGCCACACCAATTCTTAACCTGACCCGAGCACTGCATGACACTGTGTTGCCGAGCGTGGCCTGAACCAGACGCACGTCTATGATACTGCCCCAGATTAGGGCTAGGGGTAAATTGATACAATTCGGCATCGTCATTACTGTTTGATTTTAGATGGCTCAGTGGCAAGGCATTACTATATTGAACCAATTCAAGATTTGAATATTTGTAGAAGTTCTATAGAATTAAAAACGACATTAACATAACCCTACACTATGAAATTTATGACTGTAAAAAGGCAGATAATTCTGACCGGTTGGAGTAGCTATTGATGCCTGTCACCCGGGCGTGTCTTTTATGGATTAATCGATTTATTTCCTATTCAACCCGTGGTCAACCACGTCCTGCATTCTATGAAATATCCGAGATCTGCCCTGAGTTGGGCCAGGTTACAGCTGCGCATGAGAAGATTCGCCGCGAAGCTGAAGCCCTGCTGACTGAACGCAGCCAGCTGCCAACCTATCAAGAACTCGACCAGGCCCAAATGCGCATTGCGGGTGGCACTCCCCAAAAATGGTCAGTGTTCTTTTTGAATGTGTTTGGATTCAAACCTAGGCAAAATCGCAGCAAATGTCCGGAAACCTGCGCAGCACTGGAAGGCATCCCCAACCTGCTACAAGCTTTTTTCTCAATCCTTGACGCAAACAAGTCGATCCCCGAGCACAAAGGCCCCTATCTTGGTTATTTGCGGTATCACCTAGGACTAGTCGTGCCTTCCGACAATCCGCCGACAATCATGGTCAACGGCGAAACTTATGCTTGGAAGGAGGGCGAAGCGATCTTGTTCGATGACTGTTACCCACATCGTGTGGATAACAACAGTTCTCACATTCGTATCGTTTTGATCGTGGACATCAGACGACCGATGCCCTTCTTTCCAGATATAGTTAAC
>CAUZRD010000199.1:0-3529 GCA_963582255.1 Alphaproteobacteria bacterium
CGTTACCTAAAGAATTATCTATTAAAAATTTAGTACCAGCTTTCGGTGTTTTACTTACGCGAACCTGAGCCAGAAGTGAACGCTCGTCAATGATGCGCTCCAATAGAATCTCAATCTTTCCACCGCTTGTTTTTCTACCGTACAAACGCGCTGGTATCACACGGGTATCGTTCATCACCAACAAATCATTTGGCTGCAGCTGATCAATAAATGCACTAAAGAGTGATTCACCCAATGTATGCGCACTGCGATCCATCAGCATCAATCTAGAAGCTGTTCTATCTTCAAGTGGATGTTGAGCAATAAGCTCATTAGGCAGTTCGTATTGAAAATCGGAAACGCGCACTTAGCTGTTGGCCGAATTAGGAAGATTGACGGAGGCTGAGCATACCTGCCTGCAAATGATTTTCCAATCCAGAATCACAAGTTATCCTGCAACCAAGATTACAATCTCAATTGCAATAAGACTACTCGTCGTCCTAACAAAATAGACAAGGAAGTTGTATACGATTCTATAAGGGTTTACAGCTCACCGATGCATCTTAGAAATTCCTTCCTATCTAATGCTCATACTTAAGCACTATAGAGTCTCACCTGAAATGCCCACTCTATTCAACACTGTCAAAATCTAACCAAAATAAACTGTGATGCAACTCCCACGGTTAGAAACTTTGCAAATAGGTCTAGATGGATCCAGTTACTAGATATATACTCCCGCCGCATGCCGGGGTGGCGAAATTGGTAGACGCAGGGGATTCAAAATCCCCCGATGGCAACATTGTGCCGGTTCGAGTCCGGCCCTCGGTACCATCACACAAAACTAGAACCCCATATATTGGGGCATTTTTATTACGAATGACTGCTATATACTCAAAGCGGACATGCACCGTTTAGCGAATAAATCCCGACTCTCAATGCTAATGGATCAATTTTAATGGATTGAATCGTTGTTCGACGTTTAACGTTTCCAATGGTTGCAGACCTTGAGAATCACGTTTCGATCAATGGAACATATGCTTTATACTTCCTATACTTTACTTGACCCGATTGAGCTTTCAGTTAACTATTGAAGATCCTGCGACTTTGCTTGCGCCTGCGACGGCCGAGTGGGAGTTGCAAGCACTCGACGAACCCTTCTCGATCTATGAGTATAATGCATTCTAAATGAGCCTCTCGCTAACCTTGAGAAACACTATGAAACGGTTTCCTGTTTTACTTTCACTTTTTTGTGTACTGACTTTCGGCCTGCCTTCGCATGCGCAGTTCGACAATGTCGGAACGATTGATTTCCCGACCTCGGCAGGGGGTGAGGCGCAGGAACATTTCCTCCGCGGGGTCGCAATCCTGCACAGCTTCGGATGGAAACAGGCCGTCGAGCAGTTTCAGGCTGCCCAGGCGCTCGACCCGGATTTCGCAATGGCATATTGGGGCGAGACACTTTCCTATAACCATTGGTTGTTTCCGGAAGAAAACGCCGATTCGCCGCGTCAGGCGCTGCAACGTCTCGGTACCACGCGCGCACAGCGGCTGGCAAAAGCCCACACTGCCCGCGAGAAAGGCCTGCTGGATGCTGTCGAACGCCTTTGGGATGATGGTACGTGGCAGGATCGTCGGGTTGCCTATATGAACGCGATGGCGGAACTGCATACGCAGTATCCGGATGACGATGAAATTGCGACGTTTTATGCCTTGTCGATGCTCAGCGGTGCGCGTGCGATGGGCGACGACAGCCTGCGGCTGGAAATGCAGGCCGGTGCCATTGCTCTGGGCATATTTAACCGAAACCCGACGCACCCAGGTGCGGCTCACTTTGTAATTCATTCCTTCGATGATCCGCTCCACGCCCCGATTGCTCTGCAGGCGGCTTATGCGTTTGCTGACATTGCTCCGGCCGTATCCCATGCACGCCACATGCCGACGCATATCTTCATCCAGCACGGGATGTGGGATCTGGTGTCGAATAATAATGAGTCAGCCTACCAAGCAGCGATCGATCTATGGGAGCCTGGCGACTCTGTGACCGATGGTGTGCACGCGCTGGACTGGGGGCACTACGGTGACCTGCAAAGGGGTGACTATGAGAGAGCTGGTTTGTGGGTTGAACGCTTAGAGTCCCTCATCGAGATCAGCGACGGCCAGGCCCGCGCTGTCAACACGCTCCCCATGCTCGAAGCGCGCTACATCGCGGAGACGGAGCAATGGCAAACGGCGGAGATCACTGCAGACACCTCGCCACATACGCTGCTTGCGACAGGGCTAAGCGCCGTGCGAATGGGTAATCTGGCGCTGGCAAGCGAGGCTGAGGAGGCGCTCGGGCGCTTAGCTACTGCTGATAGCTACGCCGGCGCATTGCGCGGTGAAAGTCTGTGGGTGCCCGTCATGCATAAAGAAATCGGGGCATTGATCCGCGCGGCACAGGGTAATGCGAGTGATGCAATTACGCTGATGGATGAAGCGCTGGAGATTGTCGCAACGCTGCGACCGCCCAATGGCGCCGCTAATCCGGTCAAGCCCACATACGAGCTGTATGGAGAAATTTTACTGGAACTTGATCGTCCCGAAGATGCAATTGCGAAATTCGAGACCTCTTTAATTCGAATGCCAAATCGTCCGCGATCCTTACTCGGTCTGGCGCAGGCGTACGAGCGGACTGGCAATGCAGAGGGTGCCGCGACGCAATACCGGAAGCTTAGCGAAATTTGGGACGGTCGTGAATCACTCACCGGATTGCAGGAAGCGCGGCAGTATTTGCAGTAGCTAAATAGACACCATCCAGAACAGTCCTTACTGTATCAAACTGTCGAGAGGTACTACCCTGATTTTCTTGAGCAGTTAACGGGTCAAGGGAGGATGTGAATCGTCAAGCCGATGCTTGGGGCACTTGTGCAGCAACTTACGAAGTAATGTCTATGTTACTTAATATTTAGTTAATCAACCAAGGAACAAAGAAATGAGTGACCCAATAAGAGTATCTGATACTCCATTTTCAGTCGAAGTTGAATCTGGAAAATCATATTACTGGTGCTCATGCGGGCAAAGTAAAGGGCAGCCTTTTTGTGATGGCTCGCATAAAGGTTCAGACTTTTCACCAGTAAAGTTTGAGGCAACTGAATCAAAAAAAGCTTATTTTTGCGGGTGTAAAGCCACGGCTTCTCAACCACTGTGTGATGGTAGCCATAAATAGATATAACAAGCTGCCACACTTATGCGCACTATTGTGTGCTGGACTCGCTACCGTTCGCTCATGGGTAGGGCGGAGTGTGCTTCTGGATAAGCTGAATCGAGGACTATGTAATCTCTGTTGACTCCGCGTTTGAAGAGCTTTACGTTTGAATTCTAATAAGGGGTATTTATGTTTACGTATAGATGAAGTTGTTATGAGCTTAAAAACATCTCGTTTTAAACCTTGGTTGGCTATAGTTACTATAGCCGTTTCGGTTTCTGTATCAGCGCAGCCACAGGTCCCCCCTTGTGGGACTTTAAGGGTTTCTAAAGATACGAAGATCGAAACCCGACTGTTCCAGAAAGG
>CAUZRD010000200.1:0-3523 GCA_963582255.1 Alphaproteobacteria bacterium
GTTTAATTCACCCGACTGAAACCGACGAAAGCCCGTATTCATGTCTTCCGACGGGATATGGTAAACCACATCCAAGTTCACATTATCTGCATCATAGAAATATTCGTTCTTCACGAGTTTGACGTGAGAACCAGGCAACCACTCGGCTAGTTTAAACGGACCGTTCACTACCATGTTTTCTGGCCGGGTCCATGCGGTGCCATATTTTTCCACGACATGTTTAGGTACGGGACGGGCATCGATAGCGAGCACGTCCATGAGGTACGGCGCAGGATAGGCTAGTCGAATAATTAGGGTGTCTGAATCTTGCACTTCAACGCCCAAACTTTCTATGGGTAGCTGACCCTTGCTAATTTCCAGAGAATTGAGGATGGGACGGAAGTATTCCGCTGTGCGTGAGGCGGTTGCGGGATCAAGCTGACGACGAAACGTATACAGAAAATCATTGGCGTCGATGGGCGTGCCATCTGACCACAGCAATCCGTCTCGCATATTGAAAGTATAGGTTAAACCGTCTTCACTAATCGTCCAGGATTCAGCAGACCCGGGGATAGAGGCATCCGCTGCCGATGTTGTCGCCAGTGGCAAGAACATGTCAGTCAGGATCGTCGATTCGAATGCTGCGAGAATTTTGTGTGGGTCCAGGCTCTCTGGATCACCACCGCCACCGCGTCGGAACACACGTTCTTCCTGGGCGCTTACGGACGTTGAAAATAGCAGTGACCCGAGGATCAGGGCGATCACGCGGACAATTTTTATATGGCTCATTATACCGGCATCCTTGGGTTTTACTGGTTCTATGTGCCTGGCCGTGGTCAGGCTAGGGATCTAATGCGGGTGGTGAGGGACGTAAACTTTTTTAAGGATCGATTTAGGCGCTCGTCAATTGTGTTTATGCTGCTAAGAACTCTATAAAGTACTTTTAGCATATGCTGGGGCCTGGTCGCGTAACGTCGTTTAGGCTATGTACTTTTTCGTGATATCTCGTCGTTTAGCCTGGCCTGAGCCTTGGCCCATCAATATCTATGCATATCAAGGGCCATGAAGCTGCCCAGTTGGCTCGTTGATGGCACAGCCAACATGTACCCGAGGTCAGAGAGTCTCGCGTCACTGAGTTTGGCGGTGCTTCGCATGTGGTTGAATTAGCCGTCCGGCCCTGCAAGCAGGCATGAAAGTTTTTTATCACCCTACCCCATCAGGTTTGGCATTCAATGGTGTCTATTTGAATGGATCCATTGTCCATTGTCCTTTGCCATTGCAACTGAAGCAAAGAGAGGAATTTATGTATGGGTTAGTCCTTACCAGGGGTTTCTAGAACGTACCACGTATCCCAAAACCGTAAAAAGAACCGTTCTTTTGGGTCCGAAATTCGGTTCGTAGAATTCCTGCATCTGCCTGCGATTCTTGGAATACAGTTCTGTTACGTTTGCTCTTTGGTTGAAGAATATTCCCCCAGAACATGCGGCCTACAATTCCATTATCAAACCGTTTTTCTGCAAAGAGCCGAATGTCAAAACCTGTGCTTGCCCGCTCAACCGTATCGAAATCGCTTTTGATCTTTGGACCACTTGCCGCAACTGCTGCTCCATATGATATCCCGAGAGATTGAAAGTCATGGCGAGCATCAATACTCAGTTTATATTTTTTCTGGCCGGCGAAGCGCCGATTAACACCTGTAAATGGGTCCTCAACATTTGAATGTTGCCAGAGAAAGGTCATTGAAACAACGGCATCGATCAGGCCAAGCTGGCGTAGTTGAAGGCTAGTTTCGATCTCGGCACCGTAATGTTTTCCTGAGCCGAGATTACCCGGCGCGGAATCCTTTGCGCCAAATGGAACCTGATCAGTCACGTCGGTGACCTTGCGGTAAAAAGCACGAAGATTGACTACTCCTGCTTGATCCGACAGGCGGTGTTCCGTGCCAATCTCAAAGTCCCATGATTTCTCAGGGGCGAGGTCAGGGTTGCCTGCGTCGATCTCTCCATCATCCCTGTCTAAGGCCGATATAAAATCAGCAAATTCCAGCTGGCCAATATCACGCCGGACGGATACAAAGATTTGAGTTCTATCCGTTGCGTTGTAATAGACATCGAGGCTGGGCTTAACGAAGTTGAACTTGCGGCTTGTATCCACGTCGGAGCCAAGTTGATCTAGCCAGGAGTATTCTGCCGCTAAACCGGTTTCCACTTCTAGGTTTGATGTGGCGTTCCAGCTGTGACTAGTGAAGACCTCAACGCGATCTTCTGATACAACTTGATCTGCATTAAAGACGCCTCGGCTAATCTGTAATCCATTGTTTACATCAAAGAATGTCTGCGTTTTATCGAGGGAGTTGATTGCGCCTTCTACACCTAGTTCTAAGTTATGCCTTTGGGCAAGGCGCCAATCTAGCGTGGTGCGTAGAATTTTCTCTGTAGCCTTTTCATCGCTGGTATCTCCGGAAACAAGGGTTGATGTGCCAGGTTCGAAGGTGAATAAAAAATCTTCGTTTTCGCGGTCTTTTTGGTCAACGGCGTATACGAATAAACTCTTGAACGTGACGCTCTTTCCTAAGGGAATGGTATAATCGCCACTGATTTCATATTGGAGGTCTTTCCCTGACAACTGCTCGATGCCGCCGCCATTAGGGGTCAGAGAACTGTCCATGTTCGGGAGGGATTCGAACTCAACATCGCGCTGGCTACTAATTGGCCGGTTTTGAATAAAGCCGCTGAGCTGGACTTGATGATCTTGGCCCCACGAATAGGCAGCGCGACCGCGGCCAACGTAACGGCGGCTTTTCATCCGCCGTCTCTCGGTGCGGTCAATGAGAAGCTCGCCTTGCGAGTTAGAAAGGAATTCGCGTTGCACGCGTGGCAATTGTCGAGGGCGCGTCTCGCCAGATAGCGTGTAACTCCAGTTTCCCGGTTCACCGCTTATTGATCCAGAAAGCGTAGGCATGATTTGTCCATCCGTGAAGAAAACAGACCCGGCGTTCCACGTGCCGCCCGGACTGCCGGTGTCTGTAAGGACGACGTTAATCACCCGCCCACCGACGTTTGCGTCGATTTCACGGACGTTCCCGGTGATGACTTCAATGCGTTTGACTTGGCTTGCGGGTATGCGCTGAAAGTAGTCTTGAATGCTGTTACCTTTGGTGGTTAGGCGTTTCCCGTTGATGAGAATCTGCGTCGTTTGCGACCTTAAGCCTCTCCGGTCATCGTCTCCAGACAGAGAACCGCTATCGCTCAAAGCCCCAGCCGCACCCGGTACGCGCTCAAGCATATCTTTCGCGTGACTGGGTCTATAGGCCGCGAAGAAGTCGGGTTCGTAGACGGTGACCCCCTCTTCTTGTTCTGCTGCTGAGGATGGTTGCTGAGCCGACGCGCCTGAACCCAGCATAAGCGTAGCGTAGCAGGCTAAGAAAAAAGCAGTCCAATAATTCTGCAAGCGGGTTACTCCTTTAGCGGGAAACTCAATCGTTGCGTGACTATCCCGCTGAAGCTCGTCAACCCGTTAGCAATGATGCGTAAGCCTATATTGG
>CAUZRD010000201.1:0-3506 GCA_963582255.1 Alphaproteobacteria bacterium
TCATCGGGAGAATCTGCATCTAGAATACTGCCCGTCTCATCAAGACCTGAGCACCCTGAAAGGGCTATCACACTGATTAGCATGATGCCCCTCAAGTATTTATCAATCACCATATTATATCCCGCACCATCCTTTAATCACGCCGCTTATTTTATAGTGACTGTTTTCTTTGAGCTTCGATTACCACAATTCCCGATAACACCACCCCAACATGCACGGCATCGTTAGCCTTGACCAAGTCTAAGCTATCGATGATTTTCGACGCTTTTATGACCAGATACAAACGATAAGTATAATAAAATTACAGCTCCAACTACAATTGCCACATCAGCGATGTTAAAGACATACCAGCTCAAACCAAATCCGTGCAGTCGGTAAAAATCAGCCACTGCACCCCAAACCAGCCGATCAACTGGATTTGAAAGAGCACCCCCGAGGATACATCCAAGGCTGACCGCGGTCCATTTTGAAGTCGTCCTCTCAAGCCAGACTAGCAATACTGAGGACAGTAAAATAGAAACAAAAACAAGAAAATAACGGCCCAAAATGCCATCTTGCTGGAATAACCCGTAGCTAATGCCCCGATTCCATACCATGATCAAATCAAAAAAGTTGGTGATCTCAATTGGCCCAGTCGAGGAAAGATCGACGACCTCGACTAGCCAGTACTTATTAATCCGGTCAATCACAAATACGAATGCAAAAATTCCCAGCCCAAGCCTGCTGAATTTACCCCCCAACACCGCGCGCTATCCAGATTTGAGCGAAGCTTCAAGCTCTCGCACCGCCATCACATCACGCGGACTAAGATCTGGGTAGTCCGGATCGGATCCCACATCGGGTAAAACTTTCCACGATCTTGCACATTTTTTACCCTCCGCAATCTTCGACACGACAGCAACGTCGAGAACTTCATTCATTCGGAAAGCATCTTCAGGCCCTGGCCCATATTCCAATTTGATCTGACTTGTGATGGCAACCTCTGCCATATCAACTTTCTCAACAGATTTCATAAGTAATTTGCTATTGATATACACCACTGGCGCAGCTTCCAAACTTGATCCAATACGCTTTTCTCGGCGTTCTACCTCTAAAGCGCCAGTTATAGCTCGCCGCACCTGACGAATGCTGGACCATCGATCTCCTAACACATCGTCACGCCACCTATGGGATATGTCTGGAAACTGGCGCAAATGCACCGAAGACGCATCATCACCAAAGCGCGCACGCCATACATCTTCCATAGTAAAGCACAAAATCGGCGCCAGCCACGCTGTTATGCACGAATAGACCTCGTCCAACACCGTTAGTGCCGAACGTCGTGTCAGGCTCGACAAAGGATCGCAGTAAAGTGCGTCCTTGCGAATATCAAAATAGAACGCCGAGAGATCGATGGTCATAAAATTGAATAACACCGTCGAGATCCTCTTGTAGTCGAAATTTTTGTAACCCTCCCTGACCTGCTGATCGAGTTCAGCCAAGCGGTGCAGTATGTAGAGTTCAAGTTCCGGCATGTCTGATGTTTCAACCCGGTCTTCCTCATGAAAATGGTGCAAACTCCCGAGCATCCAACGCAACGTATTGCGTAATTTCCGATAGGAATCGACCGTACTCTTCAGAATTTCCGGACCAATTCGCTGATCATCGGCATAGTCCGTTAGCACTACCCACAGCCGCAAAACATCGGCACCATATTGTTTGATGACATCATGCGGTGCTATTACATTGCCCAGAGACTTGGACATTTTTCGCCCATTCTCATCCATCGTAAACCCGTGGGTAACAACGACATCATAGGGTGCCCGCGCCCTGGTTCCCGATGATTCCAAGAGCGACGAGTGAAACCAGCCACGATGCTGGTCAGTTCCTTCCAGATAAACATCCGCTGGCCATTTTAGATCAGGCCGTGTTTCCAGTACAAAGCGGTGAGTTGAACCCGACTCAAACCAGACATCCAGAATATCGTTGACCTTCTCCCACTCAGATGGATCAGAAACTAGCCCATCAAGGAATCGCTCTCTTGCGCCTTCAGCAAACCAAGCATCAGCTCCTTCGGCAGCAAATGCATCTGTAATACGTGAGATCAAAGTAGCCGCACCAGGAAACGATCCATTTGGAATAAACTCACCGCTCTCCTTATGCACAAACACGCTAATTGGCACGCCCCAAGCGCGCTGACGCGAGATCACCCAGTCTGGGCGACTCTCAATCATGGCCCGTAGTCGCGTTTGCCCCGTTGGGGGAATAAATCGGGTAGCATCGATCGCTTTAAGCGCCGTCGCCCTCAACCCATTGTCCTTTCCGTCCTGCATAGCGATAAACCATTGCGGTGTATTCCGGAAAATGACCGGCTTTTTCGATCTCCATGAATGGGGGTATTGGTGGATCAGACGGCCGCGCGCAATCAGTGCCCCTACATCACTTAGTCCTGCAATAACGAGCTTGTTGGCATCGCCTTTTTTGCCCTTGTCATCAATTACCCGAGCACCGGTAAAACCTGGTGCTTCCTCGGTAAACCCACCGTCTGAACCAACCGTATACGGGATGGAAGCATCAATGCCGCGTCTCTCAAAATCCGTCTTATTATTCATCCAAATTTCAAAGTCATCCGTTCCATGACCTGGCGCTGTGTGGACAAAGCCAGTCCCAATATCCTCAGTGACATGATCCCCATCGAGCAACGGAACGTCGAAATCATAGCCACCGGATGCTACGCCGCGCAGCGGATGAGCGCAGGCTCGGATGCTCTTAGGATTAACGGTACTGACCCGCGTCCACGCATCAATTCTGGCAATATTGCTCACAGATTGGGCAAGAGCATCGGCAAGAATCAATCGGTCACCAACCTTGGCCCAATTGTCTGCAGGCGCGTCCGTCACCTCATAAAGCCCGTAGTCTATCCTGGAAGAGAACGAGATTGCCCTGTTGCCGGGTATCGTCCATGGTGTCGTCGTCCAAATGACGACTGATGCTTTTTTAAGTTCGACCGACAGAAGGTCAGAATTTTCCTCCTCTAGTGCACTAACTACCGGAAATTTTACCCAAATCGTATCGCTCTCATAATCGAGATACTCAACCTCTGCCTCTGCCAGCGCGGTGCGTTCAACCACTGACCACATCACTGGTTTCGAGCCCCGATAAAGTGCACCGTTCATAGCGAATTTCATTAGTTCATCGGCAATCATAGCCTCGGAGAGAAAATGCATCGTCGTATATGGATTTTTCCAGTCACCAATTATTCCAAGGCGCTGAAATTCCTCCGACTGCACGTCGATCCAATGGCGTGCAAATGCTCGGCATTCCTGACGGAATTCGTTGATCGGCACTGCATCCTTATCCCACCCCTTCGTACGATATCCCTCTTCGACCTTCCATTCTATCGGTAGGCCATGGCAATCCCAGCCAGGAACATAATTAGCATCATAACCCAACATTTGATGGGAGCGGGTCACCAGATCCTTTAGGATTTTGTTGAGCGCATGGCCTATATGTAGATGACCATTGGC
>CAUZRD010000202.1:0-3499 GCA_963582255.1 Alphaproteobacteria bacterium
GGATGGTTTTCTGGAACAAGCGGATAAGCCGCAACAGATGTGGCAACGGGGATGGAGAGTTTCTCAGCAAGCTCGAGTGCTTCAGCACCAGCACCAGATGCGCGGGTGCCTCCACCCAGCACCATGACTGGTCGCTTTGCCTTTTTTAGCTCATCAGCCGCCTTTTTAACGCTGGCTGCATCTGGTGCTGGGCGATAGGCTGGAACCGACGTATATTCTGGTTCGACGAGCACCTCCATATCGGCGTAGTCATCTTCCAACTGGCCGTGATTGCCGAATAATTGTAGGTTGACCGGGCCTGGATTTCCGCTAGTTGCCTCGCGAAAGGCTTGGCGCATCATATCTGGAAGCCGTTCGACCAGATCAACTTGAAAATTTGCCTTGGTTAGCTGCTCGTAAATTGGGAGATCGTTGTTTTCCTGATATGCACCTTTGTGTTTCTGCTTTGACATGCGGCCGCCGGATATGGCGATCACCGGGCTATTGCCAAGCAACGCATCGCGTAACCCGGCAGCAAGATTTGCAGCACCTACCGCCTGGCCACCGCAGATTCCAGGTCTGCCGCAGGCGCGGGCATAGCCGTCAGCCATATAGGCTGCAGCTTTTTCGGCATGGCATAAAACACGCTTGATGGGCATGTCGTCCATCTCGGCCAACGGACGGCTCATGATGGTAGGAACGAAGAATACAGCAGTCACGCCGGCATCTCTGAAAAATTCGGCCATGAAACGACCGCCTGTCATATTTGGCATTCTAATCCTCGGAGGTTGTCTGATTTGTTTTCTTATTGTTGCAGAAAGTCTTAGCTTCTACTAGCTGTGATAACTCAAAAATAAAATCAAGACTTTCGTGACTTACATACTTTGAACTCCAGCCAAAAGTTTAGGTGGAATACAGAATTGAACATTGAATTTAATCCAAGTTGCATTCAGCGGTATGTGTGGGCTGGCGCGTTAGTTGCGGATCGACTATGACAATTTTGTGTTTATCCAGGCAGCGTTCAGACTACGCTTTAGGGAGAAAAACTTTGTTGCAGGGCGGATTTATGTTTTGTGCCGATAAATACCGTCTTTGATGTTTGGGCCTGATAATAGCAATGCGGTATTATATCCCGTAAAAATTTGAACTTAGAAAAAGCGCAACTAATTGATAAGGCGCTCTTGCGGAGAAAATCATGAAAAAGAGACCACTTATTTCGCTCTATACACCCGGAAATAGACCTGATCTCATCGAAAAAGCAGAACGGTTTAAGCCAGATGGCATCGTTATAGATTTTGAAGATGCCGTTCCGCTGCAGATGAAAGCCGAAGTACGCGAGAACATCGCCCAGCTATTGCCCAAGCTAGAGATCACTACGATGGTGCGGGTGAATGCGCCCCATGAGTTTTTGGAAGATGATCTGAAAGCTGTTGTATCGCCGCATATTTATGCGGTTGCCCTGCCGATGGCTGAAAAAGTTGATCAGGTGCGTTATGCCGACAATATCATGACTGGGTTGGAGCGGGAGAGGGGGCTTGAACCTAATTCGGTAAAACTTGTCCTGCTCATCGAAACAGCGCTTGGAGTTGCTCGATGCCTTGATGTGTGTTCCGCGGCTACGAGAGTTGAATCAATCGTGTTTGGCAGTGCCGAAGACGGTGATTTGCAGGCTGATCTTCATAGTTCTTGGTCGGTAGATGGACCGGAGATTAATTATTCTAGGTGTAGGGCGTTGGTTGAGGCACGCGCTGCGGGATTGCCGTATGTACTTGATGGCGCCTATAGCGGGATTAATGATCTAGAGGGATTAAAAGCCGAATGCACACTTTCGCGGAAGATTGGCTATGATGGACGGACATTGATCCATCCTAGCCATATTGCAATCGCTCGCGAAGCTTATGAGCCCAAAGCTGATCAAATTGAGTATTATCAGCGTCTTGTCGTAGCGTTTGAGGATGCGGAAAAAGCAGGAAAGGCTGCCATTACGTTTGAAAACAAGATGGTTGACTACGCAATGTATAACAAGGCCAAGATATTCCTTGGGCTTTGAGCTGACTGCCATTTCGGTATAAAAAACGGCCCGTTCCATCTGAAACGGGCCGTTTTTGTATTCAAAATTCAGTGCGCTTTGGGAAATGGTATCAATTACTCCCCCAAAGCGATTGGTTATCTAGCTCAGTCCATTTTCCAGCGCGCTTTGCGGCTGTTGCTAACTTCTTCCATGCGTTTATGGCGACGCCAGAATACCAACTTGTAGTCCATGTACTCCATGAGGATGAAGAGCGAGAGGCCCATCAAAGACATGTTCACCAGAGAAGCGAATGCACCATCCATATTCAAGCGGAAGGCAAAGCGCTGCATCAATATACCGACCCCTTCGGTGGCTGAGAAAAATTCAGCCACAACCGCGCCAATCAATGCTGTTGTCATGCCAAGTTTCAGACCTGCCATAGTGATTGGAAGCGAGCTTGGTATCTGTAACTTCAAAAAGTACTGCCTCCGGGTGGCACGCAACGAATTGAACAGCTCTGTCGCGTCCCTGTCCACATAAAGCAGACCTGTTAGCACGTTGATGAACACCGGGAAGAAGGCATTCAGCGTGGCCAGAGCAATCTTTGAACTCCAGCCAAAACCAAACCAGGCGATAATAAACGGAGCAACTGCAATGCCCGGTGTTACGTTAAACACCACCGCATAGGGAGCCCAATAACGCCGGAATGTCGAACTAATAGCTGCTGTTATCGCCAAAGTTAGGCCAATAGAGACGCCAATGAAAAATCCACAGGTAGCCTCGAACATCGTGACAAAGAAATGCCAATAGATAATGCCTGTCACAAAAAACATCTCATAGAGTCTAGAGACGATCCATGAGGGCGGTGGCATGATCAGGTCATTGGTGTATCCTAATACGGCGAGAGCTTCCCAACCACCGATCAAGATGGTGAAGACAAGAAAATGGACCATCAATCGCTTGCCAAACGAGGTCTGGAACTCTGCTTCTAGTATCTCGTCAATATTTGTATCATCGACGGCGCTCATGCGTCATCCTCCGAGAATATGATGGTCGGTTGGGGAGTTGGTAAATTTATAGTCATCCCAGAGTCTCCTCCCATTTTGCTTTGCGCTGCTGGCTTTTGCGCTCCATCAGATCATCGCTGCGCCAATAAAGTGAACGACGCTCAAGATATTCAGTTATCCGGAAGAGAATGAAACCGTACAGAGTAATTGATAACAATGCAGCAAATGCTGATGGCATGTTAAGCGACATTGTGTAGCGGGCCATCAAAATGCCCATGCCATTTTGAGCAGAAATAAACTCAGCCACTAACGCCCCGCCAAAAGCTGAACCAACTGCCAACTTAAAACTTGCGCCCATTGCTGGTGCCGCTGTCGGGATCATTAGGCGCCAGAAAATCTGCCGCCGAGTTCCCCCCATAGATCTAAACAGTTCCTCTGATTCTTCATCAAACCCTAAAAGGCCAGTCATGGTATTAACGAAAGGCGCAAAAAAGCAGACTAA
>CAUZRD010000203.1:0-3488 GCA_963582255.1 Alphaproteobacteria bacterium
GCCGCTATGGTCATGAGCTTGAGCAGGGATCTGCGATGTCGGAGTTGCCTTCGAGAGCGGATATTATAGGTCGGGTTTTGCGCGTCCTAAAAGTGCCAATCAGCAACATTGGAGACCTCCACACTGACAACACAATAGCCAGCAAGGTATGCCCCAAGGTCGTCGTAGCAAAAGTTCATTGATCCGCGTTACCCAAAGTTCTTCTTGGGGCGTCCAACCACACAGATTTGTTAGTATGAACTAGGATCGACAGCGCATCAGGTGTTCCGTTTCCCGATATGCCGTAAATTCGTAATTTCTGTCCGCCAAATGGCGTCTAAACTGATCGTATTAGAATTTGTCACCACCCAAAGCATTCGGGTAGCTTTTATGACCGCCATGCAAACCACCGCCTCTTTACGCACCCTTGAGGCTCAATCGATCCGCATTATAAGAGAAGTCGCAGGCGAGTTTTCAAAGCCAGTGATGCTCTATTCGATTGGCAAAGATTCATCAGTTATGCTGCATTTAGCAAGGAAGGCGTTTTATCCATCGCCGCCGCCATTTCCTCTTCTCCATGTGGATACCACATGGAAATTCCGTGAAATGATCTTATTTCGTGACCAACTTATGAAAAAACTTGGCCTTGAACTTATCGTCCATATCAATAAAGAAGGTCAGGAACGCGGTATTAATCCGCTGGATCATGGCGCCGAGCTCCACACCCAAGTAATGAAAACCGATGCGCTGAAACAAGCCCTGACCGAACAAGGGTTTGATGCTGCATTTGGTGGCGCTCGCCGAGATGAAGAAAAAAGCCGGGCCAAAGAACGTATTTTATCGATACGCTCAGCTGAACACAGCTGGGACCCAAAGAATCAGCGTCCCGAATTCTGGAATCTTTACAACACACGCCTATCCCCCGGCGAAAGTGCGAGGATCTTCCCTCTATCAAACTGGACTGAACTTGACATTTGGCGTTATATCGAGCTGGAAAATATCCCGGTAGTTCCGCTCTATTTTGCCGCTAAACGACCCATTGTCGTACGTGATGGCGCCTTGATCATGGTGGACGACGAACGATTTGTTCTCAAGGACAGCGAGCGTGTACGGATGCGTCTCGTGCGCTTTCGAACCCTTGGGTGCTACCCACTCACCGGCGCGGTTGAATCAAACGCCCTTTCAGTCAGCAACATTGTGACTGAACTCAGCCAATCTCGCTTTTCTGAACGCCAAGGTCGACTTATCGATCACGAGGGCTCTTCAATGGAAGCTAAGAAGCGTGAGGGATATTTCTGATGAGCGCGAAGATCGGTGATCCACACACAGCACAACCCTCTGGAGAACCGGGGCACACACCAACTGGCCTAATCCACCTCATGACATGCGGCAGTGTCGATGATGGAAAGTCAACCTTGATCGGCCGGCTGTTATTTGAACATGATAAAGTGCCCGACGATCAAATGGATGCGGTTACACGGGACAGCCGTCGCTATGGCTCCACCGGCGAAGATGTAGACCTTGCGCTACTGGTGGACGGGCTGGAGGCTGAGCGCGAACAGGGCATCACCATCGACGTTGCCTACCGCTTCTTCAATTCAGGACCGCGCAGCTATATTATAGCTGATACGCCGGGACATGAACAATACACCCG
The DNA here is from genome assembly GCA_963582255.1 of Alphaproteobacteria bacterium. Lineage (GTDB taxonomy): Bacteria > Pseudomonadota > Alphaproteobacteria > Rhizobiales > TMED25 > CAUZRD01. Next base: position 1,634 of record CAUZRD010000203.1, read on the forward strand.
CAATATGGCAACCGCAGCCTCAGTAAGCGATGTGGCAATATTACTAGTAGATGCACGCAAGGGCATTTTAGAGCAAACACGTCGGCATGCGATCATCTCATCTCTATTTGGGATCTCTCAAGTAGTTCTTGCTGTCAACAAGATGGACCTTATGGACTATAGCCGCGATGTCTTCGACCGCATTGCCGCTGATTTTACCGCATTTGGCAAACCGCTTGGCTTTTCATCTATCACCCCATTACCCATGTCCGCTCGACTTGGTGATAATGTTATCAATTTCAGCCCCGCAATGCCGTGGTACTCCGGACCTACACTTCTAGGCCATCTTAATTCAATCAATCCAATCCAGTGTATGCCGACCAGCGAAATGCGCTTCATGGTTCAATGGGTTAATCGGCCAAATCTCGATTTTCGTGGATATTCTGGCGTGGTGGCATCTGGCTCGGTAAGCCGCGGCGAAAAGCTTGCCGTTGCAACATCAGGTCATGAAACAACCGTTGAGCGTATTGTCACAATGGGCGGGGATCTCGACGTCGCGACTGTAGGTTCATCAGTTACGCTTACGTTGAAAGATGAAATTGATATTTCCCGCGGTGATATTCTGGCACCTCTTCACTCGCGCCCTGATGTTGCCAACCAGTTTTTGGTAGATCTTCTGTGGCTCGATTCTGAGGTGATGCAGCCTGGAAGGCCCTACCTACTTAAAATTGGTGCAAAGACAGTCCGCGCAAGTATCACAGCGCTAAAGCATCGCATCAATGTGAATACACTATCCCAGGAGGCATCTCGCAACCTTGCTTTCAACGAAATAGGGGCTGCTAATATCAGCCTGTCCGAGCCGGTGCCTTTCGATCCGTTCCATATAAACCGCGAAACAGGGGCCTTTATCCTGATCGACCGTTATTCAAATCTTACAGTTGGCGCGGGAATGATCAAATTCGCCCTTCGCCGCGCCAGCAATATCCCCTGGCAGGCGTTAGATATTGATAAGCAAACACGCTCGAAGGCAATGGGACAAAACCCATCCGTGCTGTGGTTTACCGGCCTTTCCGGCGCTGGAAAATCGACTATCGCTAATCTCGTCGAGCGTAGATTACACCAAGGTGGTCATCATACTTATCTATTGGACGGCGATAATATTCGCCACGGACTTAACGTCGACCTAGGATTCACCAATACAGACCGCGTGGAGAACGTCCGACGAATTGCAGAGGTCTCCAAGCTATTCGTTGATTCAGGTCTTATTGTCCTAGTTTCATTTATATCTCCGTTCCGTGATGAGCGACGCATGGCGCGCGAGTTGATGCAGGCGGGAGAATTCATCGAGATCTTTGTCGATGCGCCGGTGGAAGTATGCCAAAATCGCGATCCAAAAGGCCTTTATGCTCGGGCCATCAAGGGAGAGATTAAGAATTTTACCGGTATCGATTCCCCATATGAACCGCCAAAAAATGCCGAAATTCAGATCGATACCACTTCGCTTGAGCCAGAGGGCGCAGCCGATAAAATCATTGAATGGATGCAAGTTAAAGGTGTGATCTAGATAGATACCCAAGCTAGGTTTATTAGCTAATAATTCTCTATCTTACGAGAAATTTAGTATATATTTCATATTAAATTTTAAAAAACGCAAATTTCCTTCATATTATGACGTTTATTGGCATTAGGTTCTTCTAATTGTTGAGAAACCAAATTCTGGGTACATCTATTCAATATCACCCAAGAAAACGTGGAACTTTCCCCAGACATCACAGACAAAATCAAAACAACCCCCTGCTTCACGGGCACATGCGATGATGGCCTATTACGGCAAACCCAAAGATCTATTACCGATTGACCTTTCAGCCCACCAGAT
>CAUZRD010000204.1:0-3487 GCA_963582255.1 Alphaproteobacteria bacterium
ATGTTTTCATAGTTATTTTTCTCGGCCTTACCGGTTCATTCACCTTCTACATGGGGTCCTTTTTTGAACGTGGTCAGGCGGACCTGCAATCATTCTTCGGCTTTCTTCCGTGGCTATTTTTGATTTTGATTCCTGCGGTTTCTATGCGTCTGTGGGCCGAGGAGCGCAAGAGCGGCACTATTGAATTGCTAATGACCTTGCCGATATCCACCGCACAGGTCGTGATCGGGAAGTTCCTTGCTGCGTGGGCTTTTGTTTGTATCGCTATAATGCTGACCTTTCCTATTTGGATAACGGTTAACTACCTTGGCGATCCGGATAATGGCGTTGTAGCTGCAAGCTATATCGGAAGTTTGGTGATGGCTGGCTCCTACCTAGCTATTGGATCATGCATTTCTGCACTGACGAAGAATCAGGTGATAGCCTTTATCGTCGCCGCTTTGGTGTGCTTCCTGTTCCTCACCGCTGGTCTTGATATTGTTCAATCATTCTTCCAGGGCTGGGCACCACAGGTCTTGGTTGACGGAATTTCTGGACTGAGCTTTTTAACACATATTGAGGCGATCCGCGCTGGTGTCATTGACCTGCGCGATGTCGTCTTCTTTGTCTCAACGATCGCTGTATCACTGTTTATAAACGTTGCGATTATTGATCTGAAGAAAGCAGCCTGAGGTCATACGATGAAGGGATCAAATAAGACTGGACTTACCTTTGGCGCCATTGCCGTTTCTTTAGTGTTATTGCTCGCTATTAATATTTTAGTGTCAACTAGTGTCCGCTCTGTTCGTCTCGACCTGACCGAGGAAAAGCTGTTCACCGTGTCTGAAGGAACCCGAGATGTTCTTGGTTCCATTGATGAAACAATCCGACTTAATTTTTACTTCTCCAGTGCGCTTGGCGAACAGAGTCCAGGCCATGCCAACTACGCTAAACGCGTTAGGGAGCTCTTGGAGCATTATGTACGCCTCTCCAGCGGCAAGCTTCAACTTAGCATCTTTGACCCTGAACCATATTCGGCCATAGAGGACCAAGCGGTTGCTCAGGGACTATTTGGTATACCGCTAACTGAGGCAGGCGACCGCGCGTACTTTGGTCTTGTCGCAAATAACAGCACCGATGATGTTCAATTCATTCCACTGTTTGACCAGCGGCGCGAAGCATTTCTGGAGTATGACCTGACCCGGATTACCTACAATCTTGCAAATCCAGAAAAAAAGGTCGTTGGCCTTATCGAGAACGTTATGATGGAAGGAAATCCTACACGGCAGGAGGGCCCGTGGGAAATTATCGACCAGATTCGCCAGTTCTTTACGCTTCGCACGTTGGGTACGGAATTCGACAAGATCGCTGCTGATGTTGATATCCTGATGATTGTCCATCCTCAGGGGATGACAGAGAAAACCCTCTATGCCATTGACCAGTTTGTTATGCGCGGCGGCAAGGTATTCGTCTTCCTCGACCCACACGCCGAGTCTGTGATGCAGACAGCGCGGGGCAGGGAGCCTCGGGTGTCCGTGTCTCAATTTGATAAAATTTTGGAATCTTGGGGCGTGAAGATCGATACAGCCAAGTTCGTTGCCGACCCAAACACCGCAATTCGCGTTGGCACCAAAAGTGGTGGTAGAGATGTTGTCGTACCCTATTTGGGATGGCTTCACCTTAAGAAGGGCACTGATGCTGACTTTTTTTCCAGCTCTGATGTTGTCACGAGTGAGTTGGAGGAGATCATATTTGGTGTTGCCGGTCCCATTACTGCTGTTGATAGCGCCAAGACGACCCTCACACCTATCATTCAGAGCGGCACACAGGCCGCAGCCATGGATGCCGAACCGGTTCGCCGTAGGCCTGATCCAATCCAAGTCTTGAAACTGTTTAAGCCTGGTAACAAAAGGCTAATTCTTGCCGCCCGTGTTGTAGGGCCGGTAAATAGCGCATTCCCAGATGGCCCACCCAAGGTTGAAGAGATAAAATCTGCCATATTATCCAAAAAACCTGGAAACGATAGCACCACGGGTTTCCCTACCACGGTTCATATCGCTACTGCACAACAACCTTTGAACGCAATCATTGTTGGCGATGTTGATATGATGGCCGATCGATTTTCAGTACGCGAGCAAGAATTTCTTGGTCAGCGAGTCGCCGTGCCGATATCAAGTAATGGCACTTTTGTCATTAATGCGTTGGATAATCTTGCTGGTAGTGAGGGTTTGATTGGCCTGCGCGGTCGGGGTGTATCTCAGCGGCCCTTCACGGTCATCGATAAAATACGTAAACACGCTGAAGTTAGTTTTCGCCAGAAAGAGGAAGCACTTCAAGCTAAATTGAAAGCTACACAAACTAAGTTAGCCCGGCTGCAAACCCAAGGCGACGGGCCCGACGGTAGAGTCATTCTTTCGGATGAACAGAAAGAGGCTATTAATGAATTTCGTCATGAAATGTTAAATACTCGCCAGCAGCTTCGTGAGGTACAACATGATCAGCGCAGTGAGATCGATCAACTCCATACGTTGCTGACTATCACAAATATATGGGCTGTACCGGTCCTTATAAGCATTTTTGCGCTGATCATCGGTATAGTTCGGCGGGCTCGGATTCGTCAGCGCATGATCGTAGCCTGATCGCTGACCAGGGGAGAGCTATATGACACCAAAGACATTTTCTGCGCTTGTGGTCGTAGCCGTATTGGTCTCCGGCGCGGCGCTGTTTAGCGCAAACGAGAGGTATGGTAAGGATCGGTCAGATCGTAGCGAATCTATTTTATTCCCAAACCTTTTGGCGCGTGTGAATGATGTCTCGAGAGTAGACATCATCGATGTCGAGAACACGATCACCATAGAACAATACGATAGTAAATGGTTGGTAACGAGTAAGAATCGTTTCCCAGCTGATGGAGCGAAGGTGCGCGAAGCCGTGTTTGGCCTTTCTCAGCTTCGCACTATTGAATCGAAAACCGCCATGGCGGAACGTTATTCGCGCCTGGAGGTCCAGAACGTGACGGAACCAAGTGCCAAGTCCCATTTATGGCGTCTCAAGAATGTCGAAGACGAGGTCGTGGCTGAGATAATTGTTGGTAGACAACGCTTTGATCTGGGTGGTGTTGAGTCACGGGGCGTTTACGTACGAAAGGCGGGAGAGGCTCAATCATGGCTTGCGCGTGGTAAGCTGCCCATCGATCAACGACCGGTGCAGTGGCTAGATCGCACCGCCATGGATATCCAAGTCGATCGGGTCCATAGGGTCACCACTATCAACACGGACGATGCTAGGTTTACTACCATAAAGGACGCACCCGGAGATGAACACTTTCGCATCGATAATTTACCAAAAGACTTCATTCTTAATGAGGAATGGCAAAAGGATGTTAACCGGCTGGGTACTGTCTTGTCCGGCTTACGCTTGGATGACGTGGAGCCGGTCGAGAATTTTGATTTCTCAAGTTCCGATGTCGTTCGCGCCGAAGTCGAATCGTTCGGCGGCTTGATCGTTC
>CAUZRD010000205.1:0-3483 GCA_963582255.1 Alphaproteobacteria bacterium
TTTTTCCAACAAACGTGTTCTAATTGTCGGGGGTGGCGATTCAGCGCTAGACTGGACATTGGCGTTGGCAAGTAACGTATCCCATCTTACATTGATGCATCGCCGCGAGGTATTTCGCGGTGCGCCCAATACCGTCTCGTCGGTGAAGAAACTAGTCGAAGATGGATTTATTGATTTCAAGCTTGGACAAATGATTGATGTCGCAGGAAATGCGGGCCAGATCACGCATGTCATCGCCAAAGGACCCGCTGGGCTGTTCAATATCTCCTGCGACGTGTTGTTGCCGTTTTTTGGGCTGACCATCAAGCTTGGGCCGGTCGGTGATTGGGGGCTTGAGCTTGATGGCGACAGAGTAAAGGTAGACGTCTCAACATTTCAGACTAATTTCCCAGGGGTTTATGCAATCGGGGATATAAATACCTATCCTGGTAAGTTGAAGTTGATCCTATCCGGATTTCATGAAGCGGCATTGATGGCTCATGATGCATATTCGGTGGTTTATCCCAATGAGCGGCTAATTTTTCAATACACGACTTCCAGTACGAGTATTCACAAAAAACTTGGCCGTGTCTGAGCTGGTTTATATAATTTCAAACACAAATTTTAAAAACGTCACCTAGGTGCCTACTTTTTCATTGTTACTTCAAGGGCAGTATATTCTTTGCCGGTATCTGGATCCGTGCGCTGTAAGGTATTGATGAGCTTTTTGTTCTGAATAATTAGGGATAGATTTGATTTTACGGGACCGAGCATGGTGCTGCGGAGCAAAGTGAAAGTGAGACCGTTTTGAGTTCGCTTGCCTGTAACATTTGCTTGACCTTTAAAAGAAGATTTTATAATTCCACGATAGGTTTCGCCGGAGCGGCCAATAAAGCTGGTGGCTGAAAAAGTGTAGTCGATACCGCGGCAGGTCAGGAACATACGTAATAGTTTGTTGTTTGAAGTCCAGGACGATTTCAGCCGGCACTTGACGGGTTCTTCATCGCTGCTGACCGATTGTCGAACCGCACCGATACCAGTCCATTTCCCCATAAGTTTTCCAAGTGTGGCATCAGAGACCACAGGATTTTTGAGCTGACGTAGGACGCTTTCCTCGCTTGCTGCGTCGACCGGACTAGATATACAGGCAAGCAGTATGGCGACTATGGAAATGGCTGCGGGAATATTACTAAATCGCATGATGTCTCCTAGTTTTTCGATGTTTTGCGACTTGCAAATAATGATAGAGCTGAAGGCATATAGATTAACGCCGCGGCAACTGCTGCTACGAATGTCAAGATGCATAAAGATCCAAAGAGTCGTACCATCGGCAGACCGCTGGAAAGGGTGGCAACTAGCCCGGCTGACAGCACAATGGTGGTTGCGATCATGATCGGCCCAACCTCGCGTAATGCCCGATTTATGGCTTCGGACGGTGTATGGCTTTTGAGCTCAATTTGCCATCGATGTATCAAATGTATTGTATCGTCAACTGCTATTCCAAAGGCGACAGTTAACGCTACCATGCCTGTAATCTGGAGACCGTGATTGGTGAGATATAAAATGGTTCCAGCAATTGCCAGGGGAAGAAGATTTGGCACACCAGCCAGCAATCCAATAGTGATCGAGTGTAGCGATAGGGCAACTAGTGCGATTGTAACAATCACAGCCGCTGCAAGATTGACGTTTAGCGAAGAGACAAGATTGATGCCTGCGCGTGTCGTCATCGGGATAATGCCGGTGACAGCAATGTCATAGCCTGACACCTGCTTACGTACCTCGTTTAGGGATTGGTCGAGTTTATTGAATAACGGAACTGATTTACTCGCATCCATAGAGGGCAGAGAGGTGGATACCAGCCAAGCCGAGGCATCATCTGACTTGAATCGGGCAGCAACATGTTCAGGCATGCCAAGGTTAAGGGTAAGAAGATTAGGATCATCCCGATCGATGCTAACGCCGGCCCATTCGCTGAGATCGCGCCCTAGCCATTCCTCGGCCGTACGTAACGATGTTACATTGCCAAACCTCTCTGCTTCAAGCACCTTTTCGTGCACTAGCCGCACGACTTCGGCGGGCGCCGGGGATGCGCCACTGGTTGAAGCTGTGCGCTGGATTAAAATAGTGGCGCTGTCAGCGCCATTGAATAGCGTGTCGATCCGGTCGATCACTTCATTCGCAGGGCTACGGTCGGGTAGAAAGTCACGATAGCCATAACGTGGTTCGACCGAGAAATAGAATACCGTCGTTATGGCTAAGGCGAGAGTGCCTAAGGTTACCAATCCTTTGGGATAGGCTGCTACCAAATACCCGGCAAATCTGGCGACACGTATTGTCATGCGCGTTAGTGCTCCGTCGACCGCGCCTCTGGCCCGTCCATCACTGGGGCGTAGAATTAATGATCCAAGGCATGGAATTATGATTACAACGGCGATAAATGCGAAGAACGCTGCAGTCGCTCCGGTAAGGCCAAAGCGGCCGATGGCTTCCGAACTTGATGTTGCGAGAGAGCAAAAGGCGATTGCCGTGGTGATTGATGTCATAGCGCAGGCCGGCCCGACCTGATTTACCGCGTGTTTGGCTGCTGCACGTGCCGTCAATCCTTTACTAAGAGCCGATCGCATTGAGCTGGTCATGTGAAGAGAATCAGCAAAAGCTATCACCAGCACTAATGTGGGCAGTACGCTGTTAATGGCGTTAATATGCTGTCCTGTTGCAGCTAACGTTCCGAGAACCCAAATAATTCCGATCACACCAGGAAGAAGGGCTATCAGAACGAGGCGAAACCGTCCGAAATAGGCAAGGCATAATGCAATGGTAACGACGATTCCAATTCCGTTTAATAATCGCTGATCTCGTCGGAGAGAGGTAAGAATTTCACTGCGTAGCAGTGGCGCACCTGTAAACCCAATATCAATGTTAAGATCACGGAGATTAGCATCGAACTCGGCCTGGACGGCTTCGCGAATGGTAAGTGCTGATTCAACGGCATTAGTATCTTGATCAATTGCGATCGTCATTAAGGTCGCGGATCGGTCGGCGGATAACATGCGTTCGCCGGCGAGAGGGTTTGCTGCAATTCTGTCAAGCAGTCTATCAAGATTGGCTCCGTCTGGGATCTCGCGTGGAATGATAATAGCAGGCGGTGTATCACCAGTACTTTTCTCTCGGATTGAAAAGATTGATGTCGCGCCAAGCACTTCTTCGATGAACTGCACTTCGAGATGGATTGAGCGAATTAGCTCTAGGCCGGCTTTGGTGGTGGTATCCGGCCCTTCAAACAAGATGATTTCTCGTTCGCGCAATACTGGGAATGCATCAGATAGTTGTTTGAAGTGCTTAAAATCAGCGGTATCGTTGCTATAGACGCTGTATAAACTATCATCAAATCCGAGGCCTCGTGCTGATATTGCCCCAGCAATTACGCAGCAAAAAACTATCGCCAGAGCGAGTTTTGGTGCGGCAAGGGCCCAGTGACCGATAAATTCAAGGCCGAAGCCTATA
>CAUZRD010000206.1:0-3480 GCA_963582255.1 Alphaproteobacteria bacterium
ATCTGTGCCGCCAAAGAGTCACTTTTTTGGTAGATATCGCCAGCTTCAGGAGCGAACAGAAGATCAACGCCACTTGCTGTCAGTTGAGCACAATCGTCATCCAACGTCCGAGGATAGGCGACATAGTCCTCGCCCTCCCCAAACTGTTTCGGATTGACAAAAATACTGACAACGATCCGCAACGCTCCATGTTCGCGAAGCCGGTCAATAAGACTGAGATGACCCGCATGCAGATTGCCCATTGTCGGCGCGAAACCAATTTTAACCCCCTCGCACCGCCAAACAGCGATCTGTCCACGCAAATCACCAATAGTTGTGATTGTTTTCATAGCCCTGCCTGTCAGGCAAAACAATGTTCGGGGGCCGGGTACGCGCCAGACTTTACCGCCTCGACATAAGCCCGCACCGCATCATCAGCCCTAATTCCGCCCTTGGTATAGTCCTTAGCAAAGCCCGGCAACCGTCCGCGAGTGATACCTAATACATCATAAAGTACCAATATTTGCCCATCAACATCCACTCCTGCACCAATGCCGATTACCGGGATATTAACTTCGTGCTTCACCCGGCTCGCGGCGACTGATGACACGCATTCCAAAAGCAGCATATCAGCGCCGGCTTCTTCAAACAGCCGCGCTTCGCGCACCAGAAGATTGGCGGCCTCATCACCCTTACCCTGCACCTTGTACCCGCCAAATTTATGAATTGACTGCGGTCGCAAACCTATATGCGCACACACAGGAATATCAGCCGACGCCAACGTCTCGACAATCGGCAGCTGTTCTTGCCGACCCTCCAGTTTCACCATATGGGCCGCGCCTTCCTGCATTAACCTCGCGGCATTTTTTAGTGCCAGCTCCGGTGTAGTAAAGCTCAAAAAAGGTAAATCAGACACCAAAAATGCAGACGTAAGCCCGCGCGCAACCATTGCCGAGTGATAGACCATATCGTTGACACTCACCGGAACAGTCGTGGAATGGCCTTGCACCACCATTCCAAGAGAATCGCCGACCAAAACCAAATCAATCCCCGCCTCATCGACAAGCGCAGCAAAAGTCGCATCATACGCCGTTATGCTTGCTATCTTCTCCCCTTCGCGCTTCATTTTCTGCAAAGTTGCAATGGTCACCACTGGACGCTGACCATTGGATTTCAAATTCGGCATAATTTATCTTTCAATTCATTGGAAGAGATCAAAGATATTTAAACACTTTCCCTTCTTCGACTGCTCTAACACTAAAAAATCAAATTTCCCGCATTCACTGGCAACGTCACACCAGTCACATAACGTCCGTCATTGGAAGCAAGATAGAGCGCAGCTTCTCCAATGTCTTGAGGTTCAATAAGGTGGCGCATTGGATTGCGCTCAGCAATTACCTTCAGGCTCGCCTCATCGCGCACCTTCATCACCCTAGGGGTAAGCGCGGTGCCCGGTGCTATCGCATTAACTGTAATGCCATACGGCCCAAGGTCACGCGCTAAAAGACGTGTAAAACCAAGAACACCAGCCTTGCTCGCACCATAGGGAAGATATGATGGCGCATGGGGATTAGGAGAGATACCTGCGCCAGATGAAATCTGGATAATTCTGCCAAACTTATTTTTCATCATTACCCTGGCGCACGCTCGCGAACAATAAAACACGGTAGTAAGATTAATATTGATAACCTTGTCCCACTCTTCGTTCGATATCTCTGTGATCTCTGAAAAACGGTGAAATCCGCCAGCAGCATTAACAAGGATGTCGACCGAGCCGTATGTCGTCACAACCTTATCAACCATTTGATCAACGGCATCAGAATCAGTTACGTCAACAATAAGTGGAACACAGCCCTCGCCTGCCTCATCAGCAACCCGTTTTGCCTCATCACCATTGATATCTACTACGGCAACTTTTGCACCCTCTCTGGCATATGTTTTTGAAATTGCCTCACCAATTCCCTGTCCGCCTGCGGTCACAATTGCAACTTTTCCCTCAAGTCGTTTCGACATCTTGCTCTCTCTCTGTTAATTACAACCACCCAGAAAATTCGGGGAGTCATCTGCCAAGAAACATCTTAAATGGCAACCTTCTATGATCCAAATTTCAAAATTAATCAGGAATAGGATATATTCGCATAACTGAATTTTACTTCGGCTTAAAATTGTCTAGACTTAAAAAAGCATCGATACAATTCAGACGCATAATACGGGTAGGTGAAAAATGTCTACAAAACTAAAGAAAAAGACTGACAATATTGCTGCAGAGCGTAACATCGCCGAACACACCGTGGTGATGGAAAACGACGAAATGATTGTAACCCACTGGGTTTTCCAGCCAGGAGAACAGACCGGGTGGCATCTTCACGAAATGGACTATATGCCAATCCAGCTTTCCGAAGGTCGCCTGCGCTTTGAGTTCCCTGATGGCTTAACCCGCGAGATTGATTATGTTCCCCGGACTACCTCAATAATTCAAGCCCCATTGGAGCACAACGCCATCAATATAAGCAATGAAAAGGTCGTAGCACTCGAAATCGAGTTCAAAAAATAGCCTATCACTTGGCCGCTGCTAGATCTTTAGCTGCTGATAACAGCGGTCCCCCCTCGATCGAACGTGATTTACGTCCATCTACACCTGTCGGGACATCGCCGACCAGCGTAATGCGATAAAGTTGTCGGTCAAAATCGCTTTCAAATATATCGAGCGGCGCGAGATGGGCAGTAGATCTATTGTCCCAGAAGGCAACATCGCCCTCCTGCCAGCGAAATCTTAATGTGAATTCTGGCCGCACTGCGTGTTCCCATAAGAGTTCCAGCAACTTCTGGCTTTCGCGCGGATGCAGGCCGCAAACACTTTTAACAAACTGCGGACTAATATAGAGAACGCGCTCACCAGATTCTGGGTGTACCGTTACCAGAGGATGCTCACTGATCAACTGGCGCTTGCGCACCGCAGCGGCATACTCCACCTTACCGGCACCACCTTGCGGAGTATCAAATGAGTGGCGGGCATCGAGCCCTTCGACAAATGAGCGCATCGTTTCTGACAACCCCTTATAGGCTGCAGCCAGATTGGTCCACTGTGTATCACCACCGTAAGGAGGTATAATATCACCACGCAGAATTGATCCAATCGGAGGGTTTACCGCGGGAGTTAAATCAGCGTGCCAGAACGTCCACGGTGCCAACATGGGTTTTCCTTGATACGTCGCATTGCCTTTACGGGTTTTAGCAACCGAATAAATCTCAGGAAATGCATCCTCATGACCAAACACCGGATGGCCAATTGTAGGCTCGCCAAACCTGCGCCCAAATGCGATATGTGAAGAATGATCGAGATGCTGATCACGAAAAAAAATGACTTTCCATTTAACCCAAGCCGCTCGAATTTCCTGTACTACCTCGTCAGACAGAGGTTGTTTAAGGTTAACTCCACTTATTTCAGCACCGATATGCAGTGACATCGGCTGAACGGTGATGTGGCGTAGTTTGTTAATA
>CAUZRD010000207.1:0-3476 GCA_963582255.1 Alphaproteobacteria bacterium
AGAATGAACCAGCGTGCAGTATCCGCTCCGTAAAGTTGGACGATTGCGCTAGGGTCGACGATGTTTTTCTTAGATTTTGACATCGCTTCGATGGCGCCGATCTTGACCGGAGAGCCAGTCTCCACGTGGACAGGATCTGTCCCGCGGAAATCAACTTCTTCGGGATAGATCCATGCGCCATTTTCATCTTTATAAGTTTCATGGGTCACCATCCCTTGAGTAAACAAACCCTCGAACGGCTCATCAATCTTGCAATGGTTGGTTTGACGCATCGCTCGGGTGAAAAAGCGCGAATAGAGCAGGTGTAGAATTGCATGCTCAACGCCTCCAATATATTGGTCGACAGGTAACCAATAATCGACCGCCTGTAGATTAGTGGGTTGTTTGGACTTTGAATCACAAAATCTGGCAAAGTACCATGATGAGTCGACAAATGTGTCGCATGTGTCCGTTTCTCTGGTCGCGCTGCCGCTGCAACTAGGGCAGGTCACATGTTTCCATGTTGGATGACGATCGAGGGGGTTTCCCGGCACATCAAAAGAGACATCATCTGGCAGGCGTACGGGAAGATCGGCCCGGGGCACTGGTACTATACCGCATTCAGAGCAATGAATAATCGGTATTGGACACCCCCAATATCGCTGGCGGGAAATTCCCCAATCACGTAGCCGGTAATTAACAGCGCGTGTTCCTTGCTGACGCCCGGACACTTGCATTTTTTCAAGAGTGTCGGCCATGAGTTCCTTGGCGGCGGAAACCTCAAGGCCATTCAAAAAGTCGGAGTTGGCGAGCACACCGGCGCCGACATAGGCTTCATTAAGAATACTGTAGGATTTAGGATTGCTCCCGGCCGGCATTACTACCGGTCGAACGGCCAGATCATATTTACGAGCAAAATCAAGGTCACGCTGGTCGTGTGCCGGGCAGCCGAATATCGCGCCGGTGCCGTATTCCATGAGAACAAAATTGGCGACAAATATTTTAATATCAAGGTTGGCTATGAATGGGTGTCGGGCGGTTATTCCCGTATCAAATCCCAGTTTCTCTCCAGTTTCTATTTCCTCTAGCGTTGTGCCACGGCGGCGGCATTCAGTTATAAAGTCGGCCAATGCCGGATTGCGCTCGGTCGATGCTTTGGCCAGGGGATGATCAATGGATATTGCGCAAAAACTGGCGCCAAATAGAGTGTCTGGACGAGTTGTATATATCTCCAGTACATCAGACGGGATCCCAGAGGGCACATTTTCGAGCTCAAATAATACACGCATGCCCTCGGAACGGCCAATCCAGCGATCTTGCATGAGGCGCACTTTATCGGGCCAGCGTTCAAGGCTAGACAATGAATCCAGCAAATCGTCTGCAAACTCGGTAATTCTAAAAAACCATTGAGTTAGCTCACGCGATTCAACTATGGCGTCCGAGCGCCAGCCGCGACCCTCAATTACCTGCTCGTTGGCCAGCACGGTTTGGTCAATTGGATCCCAGTTGACCTTTGAAGTCTTGCGCGTAACCAATCCAGCTTTAAGAAAATCTAAAAACAGATGCTGCTGGTGGACATAATATTCTGGATCACAGGTCGCAAATTCACGCTCCCAATCTAGTGACAGGCCGAGAAGTTTGAGCTGTTCTCTCATTGCGGCAATATTGTCGTGGGTCCAGGTGGCGGGGTGGACATTATTCTGCATTGCGGCATTTTCAGCCGGCATGCCAAAGGCGTCCCAACCCATCGGATGGAGCACGTTAAACCCACATGCTCTTTTATAGCGTGCGACCACATCTCCCATGGTGTAGTTGCGCACATGGCCCATATGAATGCGCCCGGACGGGTAGGGAAACATCTCAAGTACATAGTATTTGGGCAGAGATTGGTCGCTTCCGGCCTGAAACAGTTTGTGTTGATCCCACGCCTTCTGCCAGCGCGGCTCAACTTGTTGAGCAATATAGCGCTCCATCGCTATGCATTCCCGCAACTATAAAAACATGTAAGTGCTGAGCCTAAGCGGACTCTAGTCTTCGGTGGTAGCAGCAATGCGCATCTGACGTGCACGCGTCAAGATCGCGTCTTCAAGCTGACGCTGTGTTCCATTGCTTACCTCGGCATCAATCCAACGATCTCCTGATCTAATTTGACGGAAATAGCTGACGCGAAGCGCATCGGCGCGCAAATCCGTATCCAAGATATAGATAGTTAACTTGAAGCGTTCATCAGGTGCTGTTGGTTCTGTGTGCCATTCAGTAATAATGAGACCACCAAACGGATCGGCCGAGGCTAGGGGTATGAACGAGATTGTATCGAGGGCCGCGCGCCACAACAGGGCATTTACACCAATTTTAGCGCCGCCCTGGCTACCGCCACCGCTCAGTATATTGTTTGAGCCTATAAGTTGAATTGCATTCTCACCGCTCGGTTTATTTGGGGCAGTGCTACCATCAAATGATGATTGGCTGGTGCAGGCTGGAAGCATGAACGCAAAACAACTCACCAGCGCAAGGCCGCGCGGCAATATTGAAGAAAACGACGCCTTTGCCAAAAAGAAACTGCTAATTAGCGGGTGTTGATCACGTGTCATGTCAAATAATTCCAATTGTACTGGTTGAAGCCAGCTGAAAGTGTTTACAAAAGGTTTCTAACGCTCCGCACTTTTACGTGCAATATGTCATAAATACTTAGCTTTATGAGCTTGCTAGAACGATTTGCCCAAGTTTCATGGCAATATTGTGGTGAAGTTGCAACACCTAGTGACAAAGGGCAGAACCGCACAGTTCTGTAGTTGACGATACCCCTCCTCTTTTGTGATTGTTCTATTCAAGTGCTTTGGGACGAATCCTTCTTGAAAGATTTGAACTGAGCCTAATTTGTTAAATAGCGGCGTTTCCGCATGTTAATTTAAATAAAACTCGAAAGAGGGCAAAAATGAAAAAGATACTACTTGGAACAACGGCCTTGGTGGCGAGCGCGATGCTCGTAACCGCTGTTTCGGCTGCTGATTTAATGCCTGAGCCGGTTGAGATTGAAGAGGGCTTCACTCTTACCATTGAAATGGATGCAAAAGCTGGGTTTTGGACCGGTAGTTCAACCGAGTGCGAAGGCGTTGGCGAGCTAACTGCTGCTGAGGCACTGCTCCTGGAAGCTCTTATTGGTGGAACTACTGCTTACGACGCAGAAGATGGCGCCAAAGCTTGTTATGATGCAGCCGCTAATAAGTGGAAGCATGCTGAGACTGGAATCAACCTTTACAATGATTTCAAGGTCGCATTTGCTCTTGAGCAAACTCTAGCCAACGGTCTGTTCGTCGGCGCTTATGCTGAACTGACTGAAGAAAACGTTAAAGATTACTGGGGTGCTATTGAAGGCGGCTTCGGTGCGTTCGAAATTGGCTATACAAATAATGCATTCAAGTCTCTCGGAAAACCTGGCCGGTTAGGCTCTGGTATTATGGGCGAAGCTGATGGCAGTAAAGCAGCACCGATCGAAA
>CAUZRD010000208.1:0-3465 GCA_963582255.1 Alphaproteobacteria bacterium
TTATGCCTTTAGCGTATGCCTATTTGGTTTATTCTAAAGGGGGAAGGATAATTGAATTTGATGAAGAGGACAGCTTAGGCACGTTGTACAAACGTCCTTGGAATGATCCTCAGGCAGATAACTTCACAGTAAAGGTTAGATATAGATTTTAATTTTTTTGTGATCTTGGAAAACAACGCTGCACTCTGCTGGGCGAGGGGGTAGTGCATTTTTGCTTATCGGTGTCTCAGGACCGTTTTGTGTTGCTTTGAAGCTGGTGCACTGAGCATGCCCTCAAGGGAGTCGACGACATTGGTCAGAAAGAACTCCGCCTTAGCGCCTTTCAATGGGCCTTTGAGTTGAAAGTAACAGCCCATGGCAGCACTGCAGGCTCTGACGGCAAGATCCATCCGGGCCCTGTAAGTCTTCTCGTCGAAATGGGGTAGTGTCTTTCTTAGTAGGGCGCCTAGTTGAGCGCCGCTTTCACCACCACCGCCATTCTTATTGGCTTTATCCAACGCGGAATCGCGGGATGTCACGATATCGAAGCTGAACGCCATGACGTAGTTTCGATACTTGATGTCGGATTTTGCGAGTAGAAAACTCGGCAAAATCATGATTTCACACAGATCGCGCAGTTTCATCACCCGCTTACTGCGCTCTAATTCAGCGATCATCTCGGCTCTCTTTTTGTGAGTTTGTTGACTGCGCCGCGTATGAGTTGCGTTTAGCAAGCCTTGAAGATTCTGGAAATGATATTGGAGT
This sequence comes from Alphaproteobacteria bacterium, assembly GCA_963582255.1. GTDB lineage: Bacteria > Pseudomonadota > Alphaproteobacteria > Rhizobiales > TMED25 > CAUZRD01. The sequence continues at coordinate 745 of CAUZRD010000208.1, forward strand.
GCTGATGGGTTTTTCTGGCCGGCTTCAATAACAATGTCTTTTAGCGTCACGTGATGTGCACCGTGCTGAGCAATGAGTTTCTCTGCTGCATCCATCAGAGCAATTTGAGTGGTTTCACTTCTCGGTTGGCGGTTGTTTGGTGTTCGTGAGCTTGGCTGTTTTGTCGTCATACTCTAATTATAAGCGTGCAAGAAGACGGAATACAGCTGTAAACGAATACATATGGGGAGCTAACTACAGCCTGGTCGAACAATCAGATGTTGAAACCCTTAAAATAATGCATGACATTATTGGTGTTTTCCATCACCATTGGTCTGCTCGATTTGGCGCAATTTAGCCACTGTAAACAGTAGGAGAACCGTTGAGATGGCATGGAAGATTTGGATCTGCGTACCGGTGCTGTACGCCTTGTTCGCGGCCTGGTACTTCAACTGGCAAGGCCCAATTAGTATTGAAGAGGTCAATAGACTTATGCTCGATTTCGACAAGCTTGAAGGTAGCGAGCATACCGATGCGGCAACTTTTAGGAAATTCCTGGAGGAGGATGACGGCGGCGAATTTGTTATGCTGAATCTTGTACAGCTGCATACTGGTGAAGTTGCCCATCCGTTAACAGGAGAGGCAATGAGCGCTAGTGACCTCGTAGGGGAATATTTCGGTCCGTTTGCGGTTTCGCTGTTCAAGCGGGGCGGTCACCCCGTCTTTCAGGCGAGAACGATCGGCGGCAACATTGATAGCTGGAATGCTGATCATAATGTCGGATTTGGTGCGACCGCGATGATGCGCTACAAGAGTCGCAGGGACATTGCTGAGCTAATCCTCGATCCTGCATTTGCCGACGCGCATATCTACAAGCTCGCCTCGATAGACAGAACCATCTCTTACCCAACACGCATCATGATGAGTACTGCTCTGCAGCCACCGTCAGCTGTCTTAGTGGTGTTGATCCTGTTGGCGTCTCTGGTGCAGAACTTGAGCTTTTTGATTCGGTCTTAGGTCAATCAACCCTTCGATTGGAGAATCCTTATGGATGCGATTACAACACTGGCTCAAGTTGTTATCGACTTTATTAGGGCCAACCGACGATGAACAAGATCATCGGCATTGTTTGTATCGCGCTCACTCTCGCTGGCATAGCTTGAAGCTTTACTTGCAGAGCACGAGGCCTCAGCACGTCAACCACTTTATCCGTTCGTTGCTGAAATGCCGGTAGCTGTAGATAAAACACTGGCGACAAAATTTGTTGAAGGTGATGAATATATTTATTGGCCTAATTAGTGAGAGGTAGAGTTTTAATGAAACGGACATTTCGTTTTCTGGCTGGCGTTGCGGCCCTGCTTGTGCTGCTTTTCGGCGTGGGGTTTTGGGCGATGTTTTTTTCTGAGCGCCCACCACTTGAAACTGACCCGCTGACTCTGGCTGGTGACGGCAGCAAACTTAATTATTGCGAGCTGCCTGTGCTCGACGGTAGCGGCAAACTTGCTATCGAAATATCTAAAGGCAATACACCAGGCTGCGGCTACGATCATTTCCCGCTGCCTATTCTGGCTGAATGTGCCGAGCCGTTGCCCGAGGCGGCAGATGATATCCGTGGCCTTTGGCTAGGTGTAGAGGGTGGTCATGTTGGTCATGTCGAGCGGGTTGAGCAGTGCGGCTCTAGGGTCGTAGTGACCTCTTCCGGCCTCATTCATGATAGTGGACCAAATAGCACCGGTGGTCTGACCTCAAACGACACGGAAGGTGCTGTGCTGTTCACGATCGGTGATCGTGAGTACTGCCCCAGAACGTCCGCCAGCATGGCCTGGAACGAAGGCGTGCTGGATTTTCATGTGTTCGGTTGGGGACCGGTGGTCGTGCGTCGATATATGGAAGGTGAACAACTCATCTGGGAATACGCAGATGGCTCGACAACCCGAATGGATCGCCTCTGTCAGCTACCGGAAGAACATAAGTACCCCGATCGTCGGGGCCCAAGATATCAATTGGGGTGGAATTAACATGAAAAGAAAATTACTGATAGCGCTTGGCGTCGTCACCTCGTTGATTGCTATAACAGCGCTGGCATTCCCTTTGATACTGCACAACGCAGGACTACATCCTGAATTTCAGGGAGAGATGGCGGGATTGTTGCCGGGTAGAAAAGCACTAATTATCACTACCAGTCACGGTGTGCTGGCTGCTCGATAATGGATATGAAATCGATGGGTCGCCGAGCCCTTTCGGTAGCACTTACGGTTCCCGCTATCCTATTTGTTGTAATGGGGGTGCGCCTGCCAGGAAGTGAAGATTATGAGTTGCTTCGCGCGGATATTTATCATGAGATGGTCGCTGGTAACGCGGGTTACTAGTGATCGTGGGGTTGCAAATACCAGTTACCAGCCAGGAGCATCAATATGGCGAAGAATTTTTGGTCAGCCGCGGAACTAATATCAGAACGCAGATATAAATATTGCTCCCTATGTTGGAGTATGGCGGACAAAACCCCGAAACCTGAGGCAACTCAGAGGCTGTTGACCCAGCCACCGACCGCGTCTTCGCGCATGCCGAACTCTGGTCTGTTGGAAGGTTTCTGCCACGCTTAGTAATAGCTCGTTGAGCTTGAAAACGTCAACCGTAAGGCAGCAAACGGCCACGTTTTGGAATGACAAGTGTGCCTATCTCCCGAAGACGCTCCGCAAGTACCTCAGAGAACCGAATATCAGGCCTCTCGATCCGCGTAGC
>CAUZRD010000209.1:0-3464 GCA_963582255.1 Alphaproteobacteria bacterium
TCACTGAAGGCACAGTCAAGGCGAAATTATTACAGGCGCTGCTACAAAATACCCTTGAGCAGACCATGCTCGCTATCGTCGTCTACTATAGTTGGGCGCTGCTTATGCCGGGGGCATGGCTTTCAGTCATCCCGCTCGCTGCGCTCAGTTTTGCCATTGGCCGGATTCTGTTTTTCTCTGGCTATACCCGCGGGGCGTCATCACGTGCTACCGGTTTTGCCCTGACGTTCTATCCGTCGGCACTGATGCTCCTATGCGTCATATATCGAGTTGCAACAACACTCTAAAGTGTTCAGGCTAGCCTGGGCCGGCTTTAACTCGAACCTTGCTCTACAGGCACAGGACCTACCGAAAATTTGCCTACGAGTAGCTGGCGATGGGTGAGCCAAAATAACCATCAGGGATCGTGATACCGAGCCCGGCGCCAGGTGGGATCGCGATAGTGCCATTGACAATACGCGGACCATAGTCCTCGTCGTAGTGGCCTATCTGATAAGGGTCTGATATCCAGGCGCCACGACTTAGGTTCGGGTTGAAAGTGGCGCCCACGTGAACACAAGCTGCCGCAATAATATCGCCACCCCACGAATCGTCACAGCTGGTTGGCGTGCTGGACGCCTCGCATAAATCGCGAATGGCACGCATTGCACTGATGCCGCCGACCCGCGTAAGCTTAATGCCGAATCCATCAGCAACTCCGGTTCCGATCGCTCTGGAGATTGTAGCCAAATCAGTTGCGGATTCATCTAGCAGCAAAGGATGCCTCAAATGCGCACGGGCAAAGACACATTCAGCATAGGTGGCGCATGGCTGCTCAATAGCGAGCGTGAGCTCTTTACATGCTTGTGAGACCTGAATTGCCTCGCTAACAGTCCAACCCCGGTTGCAGTCAACAAATAGATCGACACTGGGGCGGATCACTTTGGCTACTGCATGAATTGTTGTAATGTCTTCATCGATATGACGTCCGCCCGCCTTCAACTGGAGCTTTGTGTGGCCCTGATCCTGTAAAACCTGAGCAAATGTTGCCGAGGCCTCGGGTGTGCCAATTGGAACAACATGGTAAGTCAGGACCGGATCCATGCGCGCCCCACCGAGCAAATCGCATACCCGCTCTCCGTAGGCCTTGCCAGTCAGGTCCCAACAGGCAATATCTACGACAGACTTGGCACCGTGTCCACCATCCATTGTCGAACTCATCGCATCGTGAACAAGGCCAAATCGACGCGGATCAAGACCTACCAGGGCAGGCCCTAACAGAGCGAGGTCCGCACGAATGCTTCCAGCATGCTCGGCTTGGGGTAACGGCCCTGTCGGGCAGATCTCGCCCCAGCCAACGTGTTTGGCGTTGGTGACAAGCTCGACAATAGTAGTGTCGGGCTCACCCACTGCGGCGCTAGACATATTGTAGTCCGAGGCCATCGGAAGTCGTTTTGCATAAACGTTGACTTGGGCAATCTTCATAATTACTTTCCTAAGGACACGCGCCATCCACAGTGACACCCATCTCGATTGGATCTTACCTGGAAGCGCCTATCTCCAACAGGGCTTATCTGAGATCGCTATTTAACCCCAGATTCAAGAAAAAATACCAACAGTAGAATTATCGTGCCGCAACCGATCCCGAAAAGAAAGGCGCCGAATTTTGAGTCACTGACTTCTGACAACTCGTAATGAAAAACATTCAACAATAGAGCGCCGGCCAAAAAAGACGAGAGAAAGGCTGCCGCCACTACACTGTGTTCTCCAATAATGACACCAAGACCCCAACCCAGCACCAGTGCGCTGCCCAAGGCATAACGACCCCAACGGTTAAATAAAGTCGCCTCATGGGCTTCGTGTTCTGCATCGATGATCATCATGTGCAGACCGACTGCCAATGTAAATATAGCCGCAGTCAACACATCCAGCGCAATACGTTCAGGCATCGTAAAAGTAATAACGACGTTGTAGATACCAAATGATCCAATCGACACCAGAAAAGACCGGTGAATCTTTTTTGGATTTTTCCTGCGCTCTTGTCGACACCAACGTTTTAGACCAAAAAAGATCGTAAAGCCCAGCAATGCCAGAAGAAAAACGCCTGTGTCTACAAAGTGCGATTCCGAGAAATTCGAATGCAAGGCTGCCCCGATTGACTCTTTGCTCTCGATCAGACTGGGAAGCATGTGAAGAAAAACAAACGCGACAGCAAATCCACCACTGAAGGAGGCAAAACCTGCGCGCGCCAGAAGGGGCACACGTCGAAACCACGGTGCTGCCAGATGCAATAGAACCAGCATAATTGTGAATACAATAGAGTAGATCAAAATACCATTGCCCAGGCTTTCGTGAACGATTTCACTGTTCATCTCAAATCATTCTTCTCGACTAGCATGGCGCAAACTGTGGCATCTGTCCCTAAGCATGATCACTATCGACCAGCATACTCACAGAAGATCTGATTGTCATCTAAGTTCCTGGTAACAAAAACACTACAGCACTCCAACACAGTCGCTATTGCCTTGTGAACTATATATCTCATATTCCAGGCATTCATATACCAATCTTGATTGAGTGCGGCGGCTTCAGTTAATAACGTTGGCGCCGGAGGCGCAGTGTTTGCCACCGCATTCTTGATTAAATCGCCAGTGTGATTATTCAATACCAATATCTCCAACACGCCGAGAGTAACTCCGAGCGCGATTTATTTAATGTCTGGCTGCATTATTATCTCCTTATGTTTTACCTGTGCCACCTTGCCCCTGATATCGTTTGAGCCATTTTTCATGCCAGGCACGGGTATCATGTGGCTGTTAGATGGTATGGGTGCTTGTAAACAGCCACTAAGGGGAGCAAATTGTGTGGTGTGGGTTCAATAATACAAAACAAGAGGACACGCGATATGCCCATTAGGGCTGAAAGGGGTGATGTAATACAGATAACGACAGGGTTCTGGCGTCCGCAGACGATGCAGGATGTTAAATCTGAAAAAAGCAAATACCTATCCTTATACCCGACCTCCAATAATCCAGCGCGGCGATGCGCGGCGACGTTCTCCTAAGGTATCCTCTTTGCTCCGACATTATTGTTCTAATCGATACACTGTCCAACGCGACACCTATTAACATCATGAAATCTCGACATTCAGGCAAGAAGTTCATTGAAATTCTTTACGAAGAAAATTTTCTGCTGATCGGATTTTCGTTTCTGATTGCTCATTCAAGTTCGCAGTTGTTGGCGTCTCTGATTCACGGGTTATTGATGCCTATCATTGTCTCGATTACTGATGAGGCCTCCTGGGAGTCCGCGACAACGACGATCGGCGGGGTTAAATTGAATTGGGGAGAACCATTGGCAGATTTGATACATTTTGCAGTTGTAGTCGTGTTCTCGGTATACGCATACAAGCTCCTGAAAAAGGGGTCGCCAGACGACACCCAATAAGTAACTGGTCGACTCAAACTTCGAAGAGCGCAGGCGGA
>CAUZRD010000210.1:0-3460 GCA_963582255.1 Alphaproteobacteria bacterium
CCCTTCCTTTTGGGCGAAGGGGCTAAACCCCGTCTCTTTTGAGCAGGCGCGTTCGGGCTAAAACTGATTCATGGTGTTGTCTTTGCCTGATGCTTTTAGCGCTGCATCACCTGCAAAGTATTCTTTGTGATCGTCACCGATATCTGAACCCGACATGTTTTGATGCTTAACGCAGGCGATACCCTGACGGATTTCCTTACGCTGCACACCGGCAACATAACCCAGCATGCCTTGATCACCAAAGTATTCCTTGGCTAGATTGTCGGTAGACAGTGCGGCAGTGTGGTATGTCGGCAGTGTTATAAGGTGATGGAAGATGCCGGCATGCTTGGCCGCATCTGCCTGGAACGTACGAATCTTCTCGTCGGCTTCGATAGCCAGCGCCGTCTCGTCATAACTCACATTCATAAGGTCGGCACGGTCATAGGCTGAAAGATCCGCACCGGACTCTGCCATTGCGTCAAAGATCTGCTGACGGAAGTTCAGTGTCCAGTTAAATGATGGGGAATTGTTATAAACCAGCTTGGCATTTGGCACTACTTTGCGAATCTCGTCCATCATAGCGCCAATTTGGCCAACATGCGGCTTCTCGGTTTCAATCCAGATCATATCCGCACCATTTTGTAGGCTGGTTATGCTATCGAGGATACAGCGAGCTTCACCAGTACCGGACTTAAACTGGTATAGATTACTTAGAAGGCGCTTAGGTCGCACTAGCTTACCATTACGATTGATGATGACGTCGCCATTTTGCATGTTTTCCGGAGCCACCTCTTCAACGTCTAAGAACGAATTGTACTGATCACCTAGATCGCCTGGCTCACGCGTAACAGCGATCTGCTTAGTTAAGCCAGCGCCGAGTGAGTCTGTACGGGCAACAATAACGCCGTCTTCGATCCCTAACTCGAGGAACGCGTACCGCACCGCATTGATCTTAGCCAGAAAATCTTCATGGGGAACCGTAACCTTGCCATCCTGATGGCCGCATTGCTTTTCATCAGACACTTGATTTTCGATCTGAATACAGCAGGCGCCAGCTTCAATCATTTGCTTGGCCATCAGATAGGTGGCTTCGGCATTGCCGAAACCCGCATCGATATCAGCGATAATTGGCACAACATGAGTCTGGAAATTATCAATCTGTGCCTGAATCGAGGCTTTGGTGCCACCGTCAGCCGCATCCAGTTCACGGAACAACCCGCCCAGCTCACGCGCATCTGCCTGACGGAGGAATGTATAGAGCTCGGCAATCAATGAGGCCACAGACGTCTTTTCGTGCATAGACTGATCGGGCAATGGACCAAACTCAGAGCGAAGAGCGGCAATCATCCAACCTGAGAGGTAGAGATATTTCTTGTCGGTCGTACCGAAATGCTTCTTGATGGCAATTAATTTTTGCTGACCAATGAACCCGTGCCAGCAACCTAGCGACTGCGTGTATGCAGACGTGTCGGCATCGTACTCAGCCATGTCTGAGCGCATTATAGCTGCGGTGTACTTGGCGACATCCAGGCCCGTTTTAAAGCGGTTTTGAGCGCGCATACGCGCCGTAGATTCAGGATTGATTGCATCCCAGGCGCCTGACTGGCCCTTTAAAATGGTTGCAACATCGGCAATGTTCTTTGTGTATGTAGACATTTAAATATAACCCCTATAATTATTTTATGAACTAACCAATTTGACAGCCCGCGTAGTTTAGGTATGATGCGGCCATTAATCTAATTGATACTTTGTATTGCGGGCATTTTTCAAATGAATATATCAAGAGTGGATTTAAACCTTCTCGTGTATCTCGATGTGCTGCTACGAGAGTGCAATGTCACGCGCGCCGCTGAGGAGCTTGGCATTAGCCAGCCAGCTATGTCTAATAGTCTGCGGCGTCTACGAGACCTATTCAGTGATCCCATTTTAGTGCGCACCAGCGACGGCATGACGCCTACCGATCGTGCGCTCGAATTACAGCCTTTGGTTCGTAATGTGCTGTCTGCGGCAGAGCAGGTTATTTTGCCTAAGACCCAGTTCGATCCCTCAGCATCCAGTCGTATTTTTCGTATTATGGCCAGCGACTATACTGAGTCTACGCTATTGCCAGTGCTGCTTCGCCAGTTGCGCAAAGAAGCCCCAGGTATTCGCTTAGATATCATGACCCCTAGTGATGTGAGTTTCCATGATGTGGAGCGGGGCAAGGTCGACCTAGTGATAAATCGATTCGACAGCTTACCTCAGTCATTTCACCAGGTGCACCTGTGGGATGACAGTTTTTCCTGCGTGTTGAGTGCAGACAATCCGGTTATCAAGAATTGGAACCTCGACAGTTACCTATCAAGCAAGCATGTTTGGGTTAGCAAAACCGGTATGGGCGTGGGCGTCGGCATGACACCCAATGACGTTCAGCGTCTGGGCTGGGTTGATGAGGCACTTGCCAAGCTTGATGCCAAGCGTGACATTACCCTTTTTACGCGGCACTACCAAGCGGCATTGCTGCTCGGCGAGCAGGATGATCTTATTGTGACTATTCCTACCATGACGGCAATGGGCATGGCGAAGAACCCCAAGGTGGTGATTTTGGATCCGCCATTTGAAATTCCTCGCATGCGTTTGAAAATGGTGTGGAGTCCACTACTACAGCATGATCCAGGGCATAAGTGGCTGCGGCAGATCATCAAGTCGGTTTCCGAAGAGATGCTACGCTAGGCTGAAGTTGGGTGCCCTGATCCGGCTACTCAAACCATTTAATGCTGCGTCGGCTAGGTAACAACGCCAAATAGTCCTGCTGAATACCCAAAATAATAGCGATAGCGTTGGCAGATTAGGGTGCAGCTAATAGACTTTATGTTAATAGACCTTAACAGTGGAGAGCGAACCATGAACAAACGCATTGAGCGGTCAGGACTGCAAATAGCCACACCAATCTACGACCTGATCACCGCTAAGATCTGCCCTGGCACCGCAATTGATCCCGATATGTTCTGGTCGAAGTTCGCCGATATAATCCACAAATATGCGCCTATTAATCGCGATCTTCTGGAAAAGCGAGAAAAATTACAGGCGCAGATTGATGCTTGGCACGTTGAGAATCTTGGCAACTTTGATTTTTCAACCTATAAAACATTTCTGCAATCCATCGGTTATCTGGTCCCTGAAGGTCCTAATTTTACCATCAGCCCAGACAATGTTGATGTGGAGATCTGCCGTCAGGCTGGGCCGCAGCTTGTCGTGCCGATTATGAATGCCCGATTTGCCTTGAACGCTGTCAATGCTCGCTGGGGCAGTCTCTACGATGCGCTTTATGGTAACGATGTTATTTCGGAGGCCGATGGAGCTAGTAAAGGCAGCGAATACAATCCCGTCCGTGGGCAGAGAGTTGTCGATTATGGTCGTGATTTTTTAGACGGCGCTGTGCCATTGGAGAGCGGTTCTCATGCTGAGGCTGTAGCCTATAGGGTGGTTGATCGTCAGT
>CAUZRD010000211.1:0-3451 GCA_963582255.1 Alphaproteobacteria bacterium
GGGATCGCGCTCGGCACCGTTACTCAGAACAACCAGGTTCCCCAAGGTGCACTAGATGGTACGTGGGGTGGGACCGCCAAGGCATCTGCAAATGCGGCGGCAAAGCGTATTGCTGATCTTCTACCCGGAAGCGGTTAAGCGCTCGTTCTATTCAGAACGCATGATGCAAGTAGAGTACGACAACAAGAAAATTTTATTACTTCGCATATAAGTAGAATGGTAAATGTCGTGCACAGCCGATGACACGGGATTTACACAATCGGCACTCCTTGTTAGAAGGCGCCAGACCCGGTTAGATTCGGTAACTCACGCGGACCGCAAGTAGATCCATGGCACAAAACAACAGCCGAGACGGCATCAAGCTAGTTGCTGGAAACTCAAACCGCCCGCTATCCGAAGCAATAGCATCTTATCTCAGCGTTTCGCTTACAAAATGTAACGTACGCCGCTTTGCCGACATGGAAATATTTGTCGAAGTATTGGAAAATGTGCGCGGGCAGGATGTGTTCATCATCCAGTCCACGGCCTTTCCCGCCAATGATCATTTAATGGAGATGCTCATTTTGATTGATGCACTGCGCCGCTCTTCAGCAAGAAGAATAACCGCAGTGCTTCCCTATTTCGGTTATGCTCGCCAGGATCGCCGCTCGTCTGGCCGCACACCCATTTCAGCTAAACTCGTTTCCAACCTTATCACCAATGCGGGAGCTGATCGAGTTTTGACCATCGACCTGCATGCCGGGCAGATACAGGGCTTCTTCGATATTCCAACCGACAATCTGTTTGCAGCCCCGGTAATCGTGCGAGATATCCGCGAGAATTATACACTCGATAATGTCATGGTTATCTCTCCAGATGTGGGCGGTGTGGTACGGGCTCGCCTAATCGCAGAGCGCATAGGCGCGCCTCTTGCCATTGTGGACAAACGGCGCGACAAGCCGGGCGAATCCGAAGTCATGAATATTATCGGCGATGTGAGCGGCCGCTCCTGCATTCTAATTGATGATATTGTAGATTCCGGCGGAACGCTGTGTAATGGCGCAGAAGCTCTCCTTGCACAGGGGGCTACTGATGTTTCAGCCTATATCACCCACGGAGTACTCTCTGGAGGGGCAGTGGCTAGGATCATCGGATCTCAGCTCAAAAGCCTTGTAATCACTGATTCAATTAATCCTACCGAAGCGGTACTTGCCGCTCCCAATATTAATATCCTGCCGATTGCTCATCTTCTTGGTGAAGCAATCGCCCGCACCGCGAGCGATGAATCAGTTTCCAGCCTGTTCAACTAAACAAACTACTTTACTGATTTGCTCATAATATTCACCCTAGAGCATGCGGGGTTATTGCCTCCGCTGCTGCCCGACGTTATAAGCCGCGGGCAGTATCTCTTATGCTGTGCTGCGCTGTGGGCCTTCATGATAGGATGGCATCAGTAAAATCAATTTATTAGTCGGATCAGAACGATGTCGGAAATTAGCCAATTGGAAGCAAGTTTAAGAACACATGTTGGCACGGGCGCTGCGCGTGCCGCGCGCCGCAAAGGCCTTGTACCATGCATAATTTATGGGCAGAAGCTAGAACCTGAAGCGATCACGCTTGATTTTAATATTATGCAACAACGGATCAAGACTGGCCGGTTCTATACCACACTATTCGATATCAACATTGACGGACAGATCATCCGGGTTCTCCCTCGTGATATTCAGTTCGATCGGATACGTGACTTCCCAATCCATATCGATTTTATGCGACTAACTGAAAGTTCCAAGATCTCAGTCGAAATCCCAGTCAAATTTGTCAATGAGGAAGAAAGTCTGGGACTTAAACGCGGTGGGGCCCTTAATATTGTGCGCCACGAAATTCAACTTATGTGCCCGGCCACAGCAATTCCAGATGAGATCAACATCGATATTTCAGGTCTTGATATTGGAGATTCACTTCACGTCTCAGCTGTTACCCTGCCCGATGGTGTGACAACGACAATCACAGATCGTGACTTTACCATCGTAACCATCACATCGCCCTCTGGGGTGACCAGTACCGACGGTGAGGACGATGACAATACAGAAGGCGACGAAAGGGCTGATGATGAAACCGAGAGTGAGGAGTAACGGCTCTTTTAAGCTGTTTTACACAGCATGAAGCTTTTGGTCGGCCTTGGGAACCCCGGAAAACAATACGCGCATCAACGCCATAATGTTGGATATATGGCCATTGATGCGATCATCGCAGGCCATGCATTTGGAACAAACAAGAAGCGATTTCACTCCGAAACCGCCGAAGGCACACTGGATCATATCCGAGTATTGGCAATAAAACCCCAAACTTTCATGAACGATTCAGGTCGCGCGGTTGGCGAAGCTGCCCGCTATCTCAAAATAGATACCAGAGATATAATCGTCATTCATGATGAGATTGATCTAGCGGCAGGTAAAATAAAAATTAAAACCGGGGGCGGGAATGCCGGGCATAATGGCTTGAAATCTATTACCTCGCATATCGGCGCTGATTTTACTCGAGTACGCATCGGAATTGGTCATCCAGGCGATAAGCGTAAAGTACATGCCCATGTCCTTGGTGACTTTTCTAAGGCTGAGGGTGAATGGTTGCAGTTTCTTCTACACAAGATCTCTGATCATATGGGCGAGCTGATCGACGGAGATACCCAACAATTTCTCATTTCTCTCAACGGTAATGCCAATCCTTCCGCCAAGCATTCATTTGATGGCGCAATAGCTCAAGCCCGTCGAAACTCAGCTACAAAATCCACCAACTACCACTGGGAGAAATTGACCTCTTCGCAACGCGATCTAGCCAAAAACATGGCTGAGTTAGGTCAGGAAGCCAAAAAGAAATTACAGCCAAAATTGCAAGAAGATACGCCATCTCGCGTTTCTAACCAATACAAACAGTATACCAAAATATCCACCAGCCCGTTTGATCTTCTGCGTCGAGTTTTTGGTAGGTCACATTCATCGGATCATGATTGATGGGATTTAAGTGCGGAATTGTCGGCCTACCGAATGTAGGAAAATCAACATTATTCAATGCACTGACCCGCACCGCTGCGGCACAGGCCGCGAACTATCCTTTCTGTACAATCGAGCCCAATGTTGGCGATGTCGGAATACCCGATGGACGGCTCGACATCATAGCAGAAATTGCAAAATCAGCTGAAATAATTTCCACACGACTGACATTTGTCGATATTGCCGGATTGGTACGTGGTGCATCCAAGGGAGAAGGGCTAGGAAACAAATTCCTCGGTAATATTCGCGAGGTTGATGCAATAGCTCATGTTTTGCGATGTTTTGAGAACGACGACATCACCCATGTCGAGGGACGCATTGATGCTCTTTCCGACATGGAGGTGATCGAGACCGAGCTGATGTTGGCTGATCTCGAGAGCCTTGAGAAGCGTATTGGGCCGCTAGATAAACGCATTAGAGGG
>CAUZRD010000212.1:0-3449 GCA_963582255.1 Alphaproteobacteria bacterium
GACCAAAATGTCGACTCGACCCCAGGTATCTACGGCTTGAGCTACCATAGCCTCGACTTGAGCATAATCTGCGACATTAGCGCCATTGCTGATCGCTTGGCCACCCGCTTGCTCAATCAACCGCACTGTTTCCAGAGCTGCGTCACTTGAACTGCCCGAACCGTCTACTGCACCACCAAGGTCGTTAACCACAATTTTAGCGCCCCGAGCAGCCAAGGCTAATGCGTGAGAACGCCCTAAGCCATTTCCAGCACCGGTAACTATGGCAACCTGTCCGTCGTATCGAATTGTCATTCTTGATTTTCCTTTTAACTATGTTTTATTTTATTTTTAGCACCTAGACACCCAGATAGCTTTGAATAACTTTATTAAAGGTTATATGAGTACGCAGCGTGATGTGTAGCAAACAATCAAAGACTAAGCGTCCAAACGTAACCGAGCATATCAAGCCTGCCAGCGACCCGTTTCTGGATTATATCAAGGTCATCACCAATCGCTTCGCCACCTTTTATTTTCATCATAACCTTAAGGCCGTGAACATCATCATTGAGTACATCCACCAAAAAATTCCCATCAGGATAGGCTGTCTCAGCAGCTTCGTGGTACGCACGTGCGATGGCGTCGGCTTTCAACTCCGGTTTATAAATTTTGCCTACCGCTGTTTTCGGTAGTGTTTCGAGAATAATCACGTCAACAGGTGCGGCCGCGCGCTCCCTGACGTGCTCGCGCGCATAACTCTTAAGCTGCGTTGGCGTCACCGAAGCATCCCGCCTGAGTTGAACGTATGCGATTGGAATTTCTCCGGCATAAGCGTCTGGTTTGCCGAGCGCCGCTGCAAATTCCACATCGGCATGTTTCATGAGAGCGTCTTCAATAATGACCGGATTGATATTGTGGCCACCACGAATTATCACGTCTTTCATGCGACCGGTTAGCCATAAATAGCCATCAGTATCGATTCGCCCCATGTCGCCGCTGTTGAACCAACCAATGTCCGGCCACGCTCCAACGTTAGCGCTAGCTTTTTTGTATCCTGAAATGACGTTGGGACCACTGAGAAGTAGGACGCCTATTTCGTTTGTATCGCAGTCACGCTCCACTCCCTGCTCGTCAAGCACTACCGCACGGATAAGTTGATATGGTAGCCGCATGCCAACCGAGCCTATCTTGCGCTCGCCATGATATGCGTGAGCTGTGGCGCAAACAGTGGTTTCTGTCATTCCATAGCCTTCCAAGATATCGGCACCGGTGGACTCCCGGAATGCACGCAAAAGGGTCATCGGCATAGACGATGCGCCAGAAGAGCAATGACTCAGACTAGATAGGTCTAATTCGTCGGTGGACTGATCCAGTAATCCCGCGAAGATAGTCGGCACACCGGAGAAGAAACTAACACGATAGCGCTCTACCAAAGGCCAAAAATCAGTAGTCAGACTCTTTGCCCGAAAACCCTCCGGGCCTGCTAACAGAAGCTCACCGCCGTTAATAATCGCAGACAACGCAGAACAAAATAAGGCATTGACATGAAACAAAGGTAAGCCACAAAGAATTACCGGGCGCGATCTCAATGCCTCGCACGGCCCAGTCATCGCCATCTGACCTACATTAACCGACTCAGCACGATGTGTGTGTCGAGCAATCTTAGGAGCTCCGGTCGTGCCGCCAGTATGCATATAAGCCGCCGTTTCCGTACCAGTCAGGCTACGATCAAATGTTAAATTTTTCCCTCGTTGTTGGCCGACGGCTTCCCTCCAATCAATCGTCCCAGCAGTCCCTTTACCGACGGTAATTACGTGCTTGATCCCACTATAATGACGTTGCACATCAAGGGCCTTCGTGAAAATTTCAGGATAGTCCGAGCCAACTGTAACAAGAATTCGAGCATCAGCTTCGCGCGCGATATCAGCGATTTGCTCAGATCCTAGGGCAGTGTTAATAGGCGCGGCGATACCCGCCATTTGAGCACCCCAAAATCCGAACAGTATTTCAGGCACGTTCGGCAGCAGAAGAGCGACGGACTCATCATAATTCAGACCGAGCGAGTGAAACAGATTCCCGGCTGCCGTGATCTCCTGCATATACTGCGTGTAAGTCCAGCACTGCGGCTCGTCGTCGGCACGCCCTCCCCGCAGGAAAGTCAATGCCGTGGCCCCAGGGTACTGCTCAGTTATCGCAGCAATAGCATGTAGCGGTGATATGCATGGAAATCGCCGCTCCGGCGGAATTCGCTCCAACGCTTGAATATCGGCAAGCGTACGGATGCAATCTGGGTCGCCAGGAAAACTTGCTATAAAAGGATTGACGTTAGGCCTCGCCGGTGATGGTTTCATAGGCTACATGCCACAGATTATCAAAAAGAGACCACAGATTATCTGAAGACTACATTGCACCCCATGGCAAGGTGGGCCAATAAAATTAACTATTTAGGTCATACTGGAAAGTTCGTTGACGCCAGAATTGTCTGTCACGTAAACTCATCAATCATATTAGGCAAGGCGTATAAAAATTGGATCAGTCGAAACTGGATACTGAACTAGCTAAGGCATTGATCGACTTCCCTGTATTGGATATCTGGGATGATATTCCGGCAGTACGTGCGCTTGGTGACGAGATGGCGGGTCAAGTGCAGTTAGACAAAGGTCAAACCGAAGGTGTTACAACAAGCGATCACCTGATTGCCGGGCCGGAAGGTGCACCGGAGGTCTCAGTACGTGTATACCGCCCGAAGGATGGCGACGAATCTTTACCGGCACTTTTATGGATGCACGGCGGCGGCTATGTATTGGGCAGCCTGCAAGGCGATGACTCCCTAGTGAGGTGCTTGGTCGACCAAGTGCGTTGTATTGTGGTCTCAGTAGACTATCGACTAGCGCCGGAGTGTCCCTTCCCGGCACCATTAGAAGATTGCTATGCCGCTCTCTCATGGCTTGCCGCTCACACCGGTGTATTAGGTGTTGATCCTACTCGAATAGCTATCGGAGGCCTCAGCGCGGGTGGCGGCTTAGCGGCCGGTCTAGCAATACTTGCTCGAGACAGGGCGACGGTGAATGTAATGTTTCAAATGCTGCTGTGCCCCATGATTGATGATCGCAATATTACGGCATCGAGTCATGCCATTACCGATCCGCGCCTATGGAATCGCGACAATAATGAAAGAGGTTGGGCGGCTTATCTAGGCGATCTCCATGACACCAAAAGTATCCCTGCGTTCGCAGCGGTCTCGCGGGCTGAAAATCTAAGTAATTTGCCGCCCGCCTACATCCCAGTTGGGTCACTAGATCTTTTTTTAGATGAAAATATTGAGTATGCCAAACGTTTGAATAAGGCCGGCGTGCCAACCGAACTACATGTATTCCCTGGTGGCTTTCATGCCTTTGAATTTATAGTGCCAACCGCAAGAGTATCTAAACTCGCCATGACTATGCATTACGAGAAATTACGGGCTGCCT
>CAUZRD010000213.1:0-3443 GCA_963582255.1 Alphaproteobacteria bacterium
CCTACCTTTGGGACAGAAAAGTCTACCCGCCATACCAGATAGGCCCGGCCAGAAATATCAAGAGCAACGCGGGTTAGACATTCATCCATTGGTTGAGCAACATCTGCAAACCTAACAATACCTGCCTTATCCGCAAGTGCCTTGGCTACTGCCTGTCCTAGTACTATCCCCACATCTTCGGTGGTATGATGCATATCGATATGCAAATCACCTAGAGCCTTGAGTTCTATATCAAAATGACCGTGACGGGCTATCTGATCCAACATATGGTCGAGAAAGCCAATGCCTGTTTCGACGTCAGCATTACCCTTGCCATCCAAATTGATGGTAGCTGTGATATTAGTCTCGTTCGTTTGCCGTTTAATTGTTGCTCGGCGCTCAATTGTATTACTCATCGATGTGGCCTGCCTTAAAGTATCAGCTCAATTGTATTTCCAGCACCTATTGTACCGACAAGGCGTAAAGGCGAAGTTGCTAATACTTAGATAAATGTCTTGCACCGTAAGTGGGGCTTTTCAAGCCCGGTGCTTCGCACTACATCAACAATAGGGCACACACAATGGGGCGCGCCCTTGGACACCAATTCGCGGTGCGAGTACTTTGCACCATATTCTGTCACTCTTACATTAATCTGAGGATCGCCATTTTTCACGGAACAACAATTCTCACCGTCCGCAAGGGCAATCAAGTCGTCGTTGCCGGTGACGGTCAGGTCAGCATCGGCGATACAGTGGTAAAGGGAAACGCCCGAAAGGTACGCCGACTTGGTGCCGACCATCAGGTCATTGTCGGCTTTGCTGGCGCAACCGCTGATGCTATGACGCTTTTTGAGCGGCTTGAAGCAAAGCTTGAGCAATATCCCACTCAGTTGACGAGGGCTGCCGTTGAGCTTGCTAAAGACTGGCGCACCGACCGTTACTTGCGCCGCCTTGAGGCGATGATGATTGTCGCTGACGTCAATTCGAGCTTGATGATCACGGGGACCGGCGATGTGCTTGAACCGGAAGGCGGCGTCGCGGCAATTGGATCTGGCGGGAATTTTGCCCTTGCCGCCGCGCGAGCGCTTATCGATTCAGACCATAGCGCAGAAGAAATAGCCAGGCGAGCAATGAAAATTGCGTCTGAAATCTGTGTCTACACAAATGAGCAAGTGACCCTCGAGGCTATCAATGAAGCTAAGTGACCGCCTGAAAGCCGGTGCTGAAGCTGGGATTATTTCCGCCGAGCAGGCCAAAGCTCTAGACGTATTCATTACCGAGAAAAGTGATTTTAGCGATGCGGAATCAGTGCATTTCGCCCGCGGGTTTCACGATATATTTTTGTCCATAGGAATTATTATATTGCTAGTTGGAGTGTCGACATCTGCCGCTCTAATCATCGAGGATTACGCTGGGTTTGTCGGGGCAGGACTTGCTTGGTTGCTGGCAGAATTCTACACCAGATCTCGTAATTTGGTGTTGCCCTCAATCGTGTTGAGTGCTGCTTTTGTATTAATGACTGCATACTCTACGGCTGAAATTATTAGGGATTTTATGCCCGGATTGAGTGGTTCGGGTTCTGATCTCCTCTTTCCCTTGGTCGCATTGGCTGCAAGCAGTTTTTTCCTTGCCCGATTTAGACTACCCTTTGCCTATGGTTTAGTAGCCGCAAGCGCGAGCGCTGTATTGATTTCAACTGTTACAACCTTCACTCCAAATTCATACCAGAATTATGATTATTCGCTGTCTCTAATGGCTGGGCTCATCTGTTTTAGCTGTGCGATGATGTTTGATCTAGCCGATCCAAAGCGCAAATCGCTAAAGGCCGACAATGCATTCTGGTTACATTTGTGCGCCGCACCACTGATTGTTCATTCAGCGACCAGCAAACTGGCCGACATAGGCTTAGAAATGTCCAAGGGTCAGGCTTTTACCATTCTAGCCGTTCTGACCGCCCTTGGTTTTGTTGCATTAGTGATTGATCGCCGCGCCATACTAGTTTCTGGCCTCGCCTATCTTGGCATTGCAATCGCAGCCCTGTTTAGTGGATCAGAACTTCATGGCACTGAGGTCACAGGCATCACGCTACTGCTCCTGGGGGCAGCTATCGTCGCACTTGGTACGGGGTGGCGCACAGCCAGACGCATTGTAATAGATAACATAATACCAGCTAGACTTTCCGCCCACCTTCCGATTATTCGAGCAGGCAGCAATGAGTGACTTTTCCCCACGTGAGATTGTATCCGAACTGGACCGCCACATCATCGGCCAGGGAGACGCCAAGCGGGCATGCGCGATCGCATTGCGCAATCGATGGCGCCGCCAACAGCTTGAGCCACCAATGCGTGATGAGATTTTACCAAAAAATATCATTATGATCGGACCAACGGGCGTTGGTAAAACCGAGATTTCACGGCGCTTGGCACGGTTGGCCACCGCGCCTTTTGTTAAAGTCGAAGCAACTAAATATACTGAGGTTGGCTATGTAGGGCGCGATGTCGAGCAAATAGTACGCGATCTTGTCGATATCAGCATATCGATGGTGCGCGAGCGTAAACGAAAATTGGTCGAGGCACGCGCACATATACTAGCCGAAGATCGAGTGCTTGACACACTTGTCGGTGAGAACTCATCGTCAAACACACGCGACACCTTCCGCAAGAAATTACGCGAAGGTGACCTTGATGACCGGGAAATAGAAATTCAGATGCGTGAGGCATCGTCCGGTCTGCCAACCTTCGATATACCGGGTATGCCCGGGGCACAGATGGGCATGCTTAATATCAACGATATGTTGGGAAAAGCATTCGGAGGTCGGACCACAGCAAAACGTACTACCGTCCGCGAAAGCTACGCATTGCTGATTCAGGAAGAATCCGACAAACTTCTTGATGAAGATCAACTAGCGCAAGAGGCAATCGAATCTGCAGAGAACTCAGGTATCGTATTTATTGATGAGATCGATAAAATATGTGCCCGGGAGGGTCGCCAAGGTGCTGATATCAGCCGGGAAGGTGTGCAGCGTGACCTATTACCTCTGATTGAAGGCACGACCGTTTCAACTAAATACGGGTCAGTTAAGACCGACCATATGCTGTTCATTACATCCGGCGCATTCCATCTTTCAAAACCGTCGGATCTTCTACCCGAACTTCAGGGTCGCTTGCCAATCCGCGTAGACTTGAAAGATCTGACCGAAGAGGACTTTGTTCGTATTTTAACCGACACAGAAGCCAGCTTGATCAAACAATATGTAGCATTGTTAAAAACTGAGGATGTGAAACTTAATTTTACCGAAGATGGCATTCGGCGCATTGCGGCGGTTGCTGCCGAGGTAAATTCAACCATTGAAAATATTGGTGCCCGGCGACTATATACGGTAATGGAGAGGGTTTTAGATGAGATCAGCTTCACCGCAACCGACCTAGGCGGTGATTCAGTAACAATCGATGAAGCTTATGTTGA
>CAUZRD010000214.1:0-3443 GCA_963582255.1 Alphaproteobacteria bacterium
GGAATTGGCGCATCCGAAACATCAATAAGTTCCTCTGGCGCTGACTTTCCGACCGCGTGAAGTCGCAGAAACGCGGCGGCGACTTGTTCGGCGCTATGGCCGGCCAACAGTTCCCGGGCAAACGTAGTTTCTTCAGGAGTCAGCGCTTCATCTAGACGCGGGTCTTTAAGAATGCGTTCACGATCTCGTTGATTAATATCATCGGCAGACGGTGGACGTCCCCAGGCGGCGGTGACGTTGGCGCTGTCCAACAGCCGTTCCGTCCGCCGCCGATCGTTATTGGGCACGATAAGTACGCACAGGCCCTTGCGGCCGGCCCGCCCTGTGCGACCGCTCCGGTGCAGAAGGTTTTCACGGTTCTTAGGAATTTCGGCGTGAATAACAAGTTCGAGATCTGGCAGATCCAGCCCCCGGGCAGCAACATCGGTGGCGACACAGACTCGAGCGCGAGCGTCGCGTAGTGATTGCAAGGCATGGGTACGTTCGTTCTGACTTAACTCCCCCGACAGAGCGACCACCGAAAATCCGCGGTTGGCGAAGCGACTGGTCATGCGGTTGACAGCAGCGCGAGTTGAACAAAATACCAAGGCATTCTTGGCATCAACGAAGCGCAAAACATTCATGATGGCGTTTTCACGGTCGCGCGATGCTACCGTCATCGCGCGATATTCAATATCGATGTGTTGTTCGCGTTCTGACACTGTACTGACGCGCACCGCGTCGCGCTGATACCGCTTTGCTAGCGAGACAATAGACTTTGGTACGGTGGCGGAAAGCATCAGGGTTCGCCGTTCTGCAGGCGCGGCACCAAGAATGAATTCCAGATCATCGCGGAAACCAAGATCAAGCATTTCATCCGCTTCGTCTAGAACCACGGCTTTGAGGCCACTCATGTCCAGTGAATGACGCTCGACATGATCTCGCAGCCGCCCAGGCGTGCCGACGACGATATGGGCGCCTTGATTAAGGGCCCGACGTTCTTCTCGCATGTCCATACCGCCGACACATGAGGCAAAATTCGCTCCGGTATGTTCATATAGCCATTGCAGCTCGCGCTTAACCTGCAACGCCAATTCCCGGGTCGGGGTGATGGCCAGCGCCAAGGGCGTCCTTGTGGCCGTGAAGTGTTTGACATCACCGAGCAAGGTGGGTGCCAGGGCAAGGCCGAAGGCAACGGTCTTGCCCGAGCCAGTCTGGGCAGACACAAGAAGATCGGCATCCTTCATCTCAGCGGCGAGGACCGCTTCCTGAACCGGGGTAAGGGTATCGTAGCCGCGATCGTCCAACGCTTGCCCAAGCGCAGAATGGACGTTTTTAAATTCTGTCATTGTCTTCTTTCAGGGTGTCGGCAATGCCGCGATAGCAGGCACTTGCCGATCAAAGATGTCACTCTCATCCAAGGCGCAAACGATGGTGACGGTATTATTGTCAGTAATTAGAGGACCAAGGGTGGCGGGTTGTAGCATGTTAGCGCACCTATACTAGGATTCATGGGGAAATCGTGTCTCCGCCAGTTCCCAGCATAATTATGAAAAAATCACTATTCCGAACTACTCGACCGCCACTTGTTTTGACAGATGTTGGGGTTGATTTATACAATCAAAAAAAATCAATCCCCCATATATTTTTTTACGTTCACATTAACAGGCAAGATCTTGTGCTTTTTCAAGTTTTGATGGGGATCACTTCATACTTAGGGAACATTTCTAAAAAGATCGGATAAAGGTGGAAGCTATGTGTACTTTATCAACGACCTAACGATTTAGAACCTTCTTGCACAGCGCGCAAGACATGAAACCCTCATAAATCTCAGTATTTTACATGAAATTTCGTGTCACTGAGTGACCCCCAACCATTCTATCAGATAGCCTTAATCAAATTCACCGGATTCAGCTCGTGGCGTCAAAACCCCACCAATTGTTTCGTCATCCATGATTGCGGTGATCTTAATGTCAATCAGGCCATTCCAATCTATCGCCCAATTAGCTAGTGCGCTTGCATTATCGGTCTCACAGATAGCAAAGCCACCTGATCCGTCAAGATTGTGGTATCTAGAAAGCATTTGAATGCCTTCGGGAGGCATGCCACCTGTTGCCAAAAACTTCTTGATCGTTGTGTTTCGGGCATGAGTAGTATGGGTCCAGGCGAAAGAGAAAATCATTTTTTATTTTCCAGTTTTAGTTATTAAGAACATTTTGATAAGTGGTTTTAAAGAGTGATCAAATTTGATCACCCTTGGTTCATATTAATTAAATTAGGATATTACAATGCACAAGTTGGTCGACTGTTGCTCTCAAATCACCCACACCGCCTGACAATTGTTCGCACTTAGTGATTTTGCTGAAATCCCCGTGTTTGCAAACAAGATGGTCAACGTGTGATTTAGTGGATGACTTACCACCGAACCCCACTATTCCACAGTTACAGATTGTGTTTGAGTGGTGAAATAGTATCATCACAAAAAGAAAAAATCTTCTTATTATAGTTTTACCGTATTTGTATTATCAATTCAGTATGAAACAACAATTTCCCATTTTAATGCTGTTTGGAGTACTGTTTACACTTTGCTTTTACAACCCTGCCTTGTCTGGCGAAAAAGATAAGGTTGCGTGTGGCGGTCAATATGGATCCTGGCAGCACAGCAGAAATTAGATACCGCCCCTAATTTCTCTCCCACCTAACTTCCATCTTTCCCCATACTGGTTCGTATTCCTTCTCTATAAAAGCAAGTCGTTTTTGCCTCTCTTTATATCTTTTCAGAAATGAGAATACAGTCGTGTTATTCCAAGAGTTTCCTTTGGAAGTTTTTATACCCTTTGCATTAAGGTATTTAGCAATCTTACGATAACCCAAACCTGATTTTTGGAGTTTTTTAACAAGTTGGATTGTTTCTTCTTGCTGCAGAGTCCATATGTCCTGATGGTGCATCAGTCGGTTAGTTCTTACTGAAACGGTGAAACAGAGATAGTGAGAATACTTGGGGGTTATTTCATCAGTTAAATCTACTCTACAGTAACTGATTTTGCTAGATTTCTGGGTTGATCGACATCCGTTCCCATCTGTACAGCCGTATGGTACGCAATCAATTGCAGAGGCACTGCAGCAACGATTGCGTCTGCGAATACCCCGCATTCCGGTAGACTAACTCCCGATACTATTCCACTCTCATCACTAAGCTGCCCAGCTGGAGCCAAGAGAATGACTTTTCCGTTCCGCGCGATAACTTCCTGCATATTTGAAAGAGTTTTCTCGTAAAGGCCATTACGCGGTGCAATGACCACGACCGGAACGGATTCATCAACCAACGCAATCGGACCGTGCTTCAACTCACCTGCTGCATACCCCTCAGCATGCAGATAGGAAATCTCCTTTATTTTAAGAGCACCCTCAAGCGCCAAAGGATAAGCAGTTCCACGGCCGATAAATAAAACATTCCTGACTTA
>CAUZRD010000215.1:0-3396 GCA_963582255.1 Alphaproteobacteria bacterium
AAATGGCACGATTTATAATATTTTGGGTGTCACCATCCTTCCACGATCCAATTATCTACCAGAACATTCCGCGCCTTGTTCCTGGTTGGACAAAATCGATAGTGATTAGCCGCCATGCTTTTGGTGATCAGTATCGCGCTACCGATTTTCTCATTCCCGGAAAGGGAAAGTTAAAAATGACCAGGGAAACTGATGGCAGCTCACGGCACGGTTACCCGTCACTACCCTACTCATCAACGGGATGAGAAAACTTACACGAAATCCATAGCATAAAATTTTTCCTAGTTGCGCGCTTTATTATTTCGCGGCAGACAGGACAGCAATGATACCTTGGTCAGTTAGCCCAGACACTGGCCAAACCATCTATCAACACAGTTGAAGTAGGATATATGATCAAGCATCTCACACTTATCGTCGGTGACAAACAGAGCTTGCAGTCAACCACTATTTTTTTGAAAAGACCGAAGCTAACCTTAAAAAACTTCATAGAAAACAATCAGGTCCTTTAGCTTAACTCATAAGATTGTTATCTAAATGGGGAGGAAAAAGCTTCCCTCTTTTTTAGAGGCTATGCATAAAATTATTGCGCGAATTTATAACGACGGATGCTTGGGGTAACAACCAAAATTATACCTGCAATAATACCAACCCAGTAGGTTCTTTTTAAGAATCAGGTGTGGACAATTGACTGCAAATAGCCTCAAGAGCTTCAGACGCACGGGTGCCGTCTGGGCCACCGGCCTGGGCTAGATCTGATCGCCCACCACCTCCTTTACCGCCAAGTACCGCCGCGCCCACGCGTACCAAAGCAACCGCATCATATTTAGCTGTGAGATCGTCAGTTATACCAACCACAATGCCTGCCTTGCCATCTTCGCTCACGCCAACAATCGCAATAATCCCGGATCCTATATGCTTCTTACCAGCATCAACCAGAGATCGCAGGTCTTTGGGCTGTACCCCCTCAACACTACGAGCAATAATACTTACCCCTGCAATATTGCGCACATCACCCTGTTCACTCTGCCTTTCGCCAGCTAGCGCAATTTTACGTTGTAACTCTGATACCTGACGCTCAAAAACCCGCCGTTCATTAACAAGAACCGTAATTTTTTGAGCAACGTTCTCCGGCGATGATTTTACCAACACTGCCACTTCGTTTAATCGATCCTGCTGGGTATTTAAATGCGCCAGTGCACGTGCACCCGTCAGAGCTTCGATGCGCCGCACGCCGGCAGCAACGCCCTGCTCACTAACAACCGAGATCAACCCAATATCTCCTGTCCGCTCCACATGAGTGCCGCCGCATAGCTCGACAGACCATGCCGAAGATGGTTTATCCACATCCCCGTCACCTCTTAGAGGACCCATCGAGACAACCCTTACCTCGTCACCATATTTTTCACCGAATAGTGCGAGTGCTCCGACTTTAATCGCATCATTTACCTCCATTATCTGGGTAGTAACAGTAGTGTTATGCAGCAAAATCTTATTGGCGAGAGTTTCTACAGCCATCAACTCATCAACACTCAAAGCCTTGGGATGGCTAAAATCGAACCGTAGCCGCTCAGCAGAGACAAGGGACCCCTTCTGGGCCACATGCTCACCTAGGACCTTGCGCAAGGCTTCATGGAGTAAATGTGTGGCTGAGTGATTTGCGCTAATGTTCATGCGACGATCATGCTCAACACACATGCGGACCCCATCGCCAACACGTATATTACCACCCGTCTCAACAGTGCCTATGTGAACAAACAAATCACTCAGTCTCTTTTGCGTATCATTAATTTGAAAGCGCTCACCGGATGACAATTCCAGCACACCGCAGTCTCCAACCTGACCACCGGACTCGCCGTAAAACGGTGTCTGATTAGTTATAATGGTACCAGACTCATTGCTGGCGATGTAATCGCGCTCTTTGCCATCAACAACAATCGCCAAAACTTTGCCTTCCGTATTGTCACTCTCATATCCTAAAAACTTAGTTGCCTCGAGCCGATTGCGAATGGAAAACCACACCTTGTCTGTCGCCGTATCACCTGACCCAGACCAGGCAGCACGAGCATCTACACGTTGACGAGACATCGCTTTGTCAAATCCGCCATGATCTACTCTTATACCCCGATTGCGAAGTGCATCCTCAATCAGATCAAGTGGAAACCCAAACGTGTCATAAAGGCGAAACGCGGTCTCTCCTGGAAGCACACCACCTTCGGCAAGACCGCGCGTATCCTCCTCTAATAATCGTAGTCCCCTCTCAAGCGTATTGCGAAATTGGGTTTCTTCTAAAAGTAAAGTTTCGATAATTAACGGTTCAGCACGCACAAGTTCAGGATATGCTTGCCCCATCTCACGCACCAAAACGGGAACCAGCCGATAAAATAGCGGATCAATCTGACCTAGCAGAGCAGCATGGCGCATGCCCCGGCGCATAATCCTACGCAAGACATATCCCCTGCCATCATTTGACGGCAAAACACCATCAGCAATTAAAAAAGCTGCCGCACGCAAATGATCAGCAATTACACGATGACTAGCGCATTGCTCACCGTTTGAAGGAATTCCAGTAACATCGACGGAAGCAGCAATCAGTGTTTTGAAAAGGTCTATTTCATAGTTGTCGTGAGTGCCTTGAATAACAGCGGCAATACGCTCTATACCCAAACCAGTATCAATGGATGGTCGGGGCAGAATAACCCGGCTATCTAGATCAACCTGTTCATATTGCATGAAAACAAGGTTCCAGATCTCCACGAAGCGGTTGCCATCCTCATCCAAGCTACCAGGAGGACCACCTGGTATATGGTCACCATGATCATAAAATATCTCAGAACAGGGGCCACATGGACCAACATCGCCCATCGACCAGAAATTATCACTAGTCGCAATTTTAATAATACGGTCTTCAGGAAGCCCAGCAATCCTTCGCCATAAATCAAAAGCCTCTACATCTTCAGAATAGACCGTCACCAACAACCGATGCGGAGAAATACCGTATTCCTTAGTAATTAGCTCCCAAGCAAGTTCAATGGCACGTTCTTTGAAATAGTCCCCAAAAGAAAAATTTCCGAGCATTTCAAAAAATGTGTGGTGCCTAGCAGTATAGCCAACATTGTCAAGATCATTGTGTTTACCCCCCGCCCGGACACATTTCTGAGCCGTAACGGCCTGAGAATATGATCGTTTCTCTGAACCCGTGAACACATTTTTGAATTGGACCATACCGGCATTAGTAAACATCAATGTCGGATCATTTTGTGGCACAAGAGGACTTGAGGAAACTTCCACATGTCCATTGCGAACAAAGAAATCAATGAACCTGGATCGGATCTCATTGACACCAGTCATTACATTATTCCTCAAGCCTACCCGCGCAGCGATGGCACGTTAATAATT
>CAUZRD010000216.1:0-3395 GCA_963582255.1 Alphaproteobacteria bacterium
CACCTGGATCGATATTTCGAATTTTCACGCCGGCTTTTGCTAACATTTTCAGGCCCCAGGCATGGTCATTTTGAGCCGTCTGGGAGGTCCAGTTCGCAGCCTTAATTGCCTCTTCATCAATAATCTTGACCACCTCAACCGGCAACTTCTTCCTGGCCTTAAGGTTCATCGTATAAGAGATCTGCGTAACCGCGCCAAAATCTGTAATAGTATAAAAGCCTCCCCCGATGGCTTCATGTAACTTCAGCTTGTAATCAGTATCCGGAAATAGAACGATCCCTTCGCCAACACCTGTCTGTAACTGTTGCGCCGCCTTGGGAATGGTTGTCCGGACAGGTATACCACCTTTGACCCATGGGAGGTTTGGCCCAGCCGCAAGAATTTTATGTCCCTTTAGATCTTCGAAGCGTTTCCAGTCAAATTTAGTAAGTAGTCCGTAATTATTAAAACCGGTAATAGCCAAAAGCTTCTGCTTATATCTCTTCTCGTAATCTTGCGCGATCGCCGGGTATTCCTTAACGATTCTCGTCATTATTTTAGTAGCGACGACAGCATTGGGATGCGAAAAAGGAACGTAGTAGGGTAAATTCATGGCCATGGCTTTGTCATCATCAAAGCACACACACCACCCGCCAATGTCTAAACGACCATCCTGAGTACCTTCAAGCGTATCAAAGACATTCACTACAGTGCCTGAATAGTGCTCCTTAAATTTTATTTTGTATTTTGTTTCTGCAGCTACCCGTTTGACCACATTAGGAACTAATTGCTTCGACATGCCCTTAACGTAGGTAATGAAGGGCGGGTGGCCAGAACCAATGCGCAAAGTGATTTGATTACCCTTGACCGACGCGCCTTGGGCTACTCCGCCTAATGCAACCGCTCCCGCCGCAACGACGCCAAGAATGCTAACTTTCTTATAGAATTTACTCACTGTTTTCCTCCCTGTTTAAGCATTTGAAAGTGAACCTGCCAGCTCAAGGCAGGCGCAACGCAATATCGATATATTAGGTGTATGAAGTCTGCATGGAAAGGCCTGCTCCTCACGAACCGCACTACAACATCTGCGACGGCAACCATGTTGCAATTTCCGGGTACATCCAGATCATCAACATTAGGATCAGCATCAATATCCAATAAGGCACCGACCCTTTAAATATCTCCGACAGGGTAACCGATTTATCCGCGACGGATCCTTTCACAGTATAGACAAGCAACCCAAATGGAGGCGTCAAAAGACCAGCCTCAATTACCAAAATGCCAAAAATACCAAATGCGATCGGATCGAAAAACCCTTCAGTCAGCGGTGCAAATATTGGGACCGTAATCAAAATGATCGAAATCGAATCAAGGATCATCCCCAGCAAAAGCCAGATCAGGATAATCACAACAATGATGCCAATTTCCCCCATATTATTGTTAGAAAAGGTGTCACGGATCATCTCCGACATACCCGCGGCTTCCATGAATTTGGCAAACATGTTCGCGGTAAGCAGAAGAAACATGATCGGGGCACCGGTCTTACCGGAATCAACAATTGCTCGTCCGAGGTCTT
Organism: Alphaproteobacteria bacterium; assembly: GCA_963582255.1. Taxonomy (GTDB): domain Bacteria; phylum Pseudomonadota; class Alphaproteobacteria; order Rhizobiales; family TMED25; genus CAUZRD01. Next base: position 1,556 of record CAUZRD010000216.1, read on the forward strand.
TCAGCCCCATCCCCTTCAGGACCCCCAGAATCACAGCACCTGCTGCCCCGACACCGCCGGCTTCAGTGGGGGTAAACCAACCGCCCCAAATTCCACCAAGCACCAAAAGAATAAGCCCACCGATGCCGAAACCGGAAGCTATCTCAGGGATAGTGAGCGGTGGTCCATCCTCACGGACCGCCGGAGCTAACTCCGGCTTCAATGTCGCCATAACCCCAATATAGGTCATAAAGAAGAAGGCTAGGATCAGTCCCGGAATTGCACCGGCAATAAACAACTGCGCGATTGATTTTTCGGCGATAATACCCCACACGATCAGCAATACGCTTGGCGGAATGATCATTCCAAGGCAAGCGCTACCAGCTACAGAACCAAGCGCAAAGGTCTTGTTGTACCCATGGTGGCGCATTTCAGGGTACGCGATACGGCTGAAGGCAGCAGCTGCGGCAATACTGACGCCAGTGACGGCAGCAAAAACCGCATTCCCAGCCACCGTTGCCACGGCCAACCTCCCCGGAATTGATTTCAGGCCATGGTTTATTAGGTTGTACAAATCCCGCGCCGCGCCGGATTTGCTCACAAAATCTCCCAACAACATAAATAGCGGGATCGTAGCAAATACCTCTGAGCGCAAGTATTCGTAGGCAACACTGCCGACGCCGCTCATTGCGATATCGTATCCTTCGGACCATTCACCATCGATTCCACCGAACAGAATAACGTTACCCAAAAAGGCCGTGAACCCGAAAGCAAAGGCAATGTGGATGCCCGCCAGTATTCCAACGAGCATCAGCCCGAACATGAGCAGCAGAATGGTTGTCTGGTCGATCACCATTATGCGTCCCCTTCATTCGGCTCTGAAGCCGCAATAGATTCCTCGTACAGCTCTGGCTTCCTGAGCGACTGATAGACCAAAAGCCCGGAAACGATAACGCCTACAAAGCTGACGAAAACCACGAGAGTGCGGATCGGGTATACCGGGATTGTGATAATGCCAGACCCCTCCTGCTCGAGAATTTCCCATGCCTCCACCATATTCGGCCAACTGCCGACCGCGATCGCCAAAAACAACAGGCCAGCGAGGAAATAGGAAACTGCATCAATGAAGCCTCGACCCCGCGTTCCCGCGACACCATAAAAAATCGTTGTGCGAAGGGAACTGCGGGTAAGAATCGTAAGAGGAAGCTGCAGAAACAAAATCGAAACGACGGAGTTTGATACTATTTCATTCGTCCCGTACACCGGCGACTGAAAAAACTCGCGCCCTATCACATCGCACAAGATGAGAATAGCGATGGACCCCAACCAAACTGCCGAAAGGATATTCAAGCCTCGGGAAAATACCCCGACCGTTTGTTCGATCCAATTATCTCGATTTAGAGCACTAGTTCCCATATTTTCTGCCCTTCCGCCTAACGCTCGTTTCAGCACACCTGTTCTCCAGGGCACGCTCGGCTATTCCTGTTTTTTATATCTCATAGATTTTTCTTATCTTATAGGTTAAAATTTTGGCGCAGCTATGGCATGGGAATTTTCTGATCGCTCTCGGGCACGTTCCAGCCCCGCCGAGTCGCCGGCCTGTCTAGAACCTCGAGATACCACCGCCGGACGTTCGAAAATTCGTTCAAATCAACGGTTTGCCAGTCGAACCGAGCGGCCCACGGCCACACGGCCATATCGGCGATAGTGAATTCGTCACACGCCAGATAACCGGTTCTGCCCAGTTTCTCGTTCATCACTCCATAGAGGCGCCGGGTCTCGCTCAAGTACCGGTCCTGAGCATAGGGCGCCTTCCCCGGATTGTACTTGGTGTAATGATGGCATTGACCGAACATCGGCC
>CAUZRD010000217.1:0-3378 GCA_963582255.1 Alphaproteobacteria bacterium
CCATGCCCCCACAGCCTGGACTAAGTGCCGCGCGCCTCGGACCTCGGGCCTTTAATATTGGAGTGGTGGATTCATTGGGGTGGGGTTTTGTTGGGGGTGGTTATCTCTATTAACGCTCCAATTTCAAACTCAACTGTGCCGCTGCTCTTGCCAAGTGGCGTCAATTATAGAGCGCATAACATTAGGTTATGCCAGCAATCCGATGCTTGTTTTTATTAGTTTGACAGCTCCCCCTTGCCGCCTCTAGTTCTCGCTATTTCATTTGCGATAGCAGCTGAATGTTTTGTACTGTTAATATAACATTTTCTACACCAGCTACCTCCTATCACGTCCATCGGTGCGGCTGGCCATTTGGATCAGCCTATCACGCTTTGGTAATAACGCAGCCAATTCTGACCCATAAAGTTATCAATCTCTTCCTCTGACCATTTGCGGCGTGCCAGTTCGTCCGCGATGCTTGGGAAATCGGCTGGGGTTTTCATCCACTCAGGCCATTTCGGCGGAACGACTGGCGCCCAATCGAATGTACTGCGCCCCGTGCGCACCTGACGAATGTAGGACAAGGGTCGGCGCCAGACAAAATCGGTGCCAAGCCCAAGGCCATCATGGCCAACAATCTGAACCGTGTGTTCAATCAGATCAACAAATCGATCAAGTGTGCAATCATATCCGCCCGGCAACATCGCCGGAAACAGGACCATACCGAACATGCCGCCTTTTTCTGCATTGGCGCGCATTACTTCATCGGATTTCAGCCGATGCGGTAACTCTGCTTTGGCTGGAAAACTCAGAGCGTTTGAGTGGGTTATTGCGATCGGCATCGCCGAATTTTCTATACAGTCCATCGTTGTCTTGATGCCGCAATGCGAGACATCGACGATCATGCCAAGCCGGTTCATTTCGGCTACGATGCGCTTTCCATAGAGCGACAGGCCGGAATCGTTAGGCTCCAGACACCCAGAACCGGCCTGGCCCTGATGGTTGTAGGACATCTGGATGCACCGAATACCTAGATCATAGAATATCTCTACAAGGCTGAGATCATCCTCGAGCGGCAGAGTGTTTTGCAAGCCAAGGATTACTGCTGTTTTGCCTTCGGCGGCAATACGCTCCACTTCGCTCACGCTAGTGGCGGGGGCGATCAAATCACCGTGGTCATTGAAGGCCCGACGCCAGCGCGACAAAGCAGAAATTGCCTCGCGCGTGTTATCAAATGTATAGTTCATGCAGCTCATATGTACACATGACACACCACCTTTGTTCCATTCGATGAACACCTCTGGATCGCATTCATCTGCCTGCAACCCGTCAATAATAAGTCTGCGCTTTGCGTTAGTTGGTTCAGTCATTTATTTGATCCTCCTCTGTTAGAAATATGGTGAATTAATGTTTTCGCGGGCGAATGTTTTGACAACTGAAGTCCGGTTGCACATCACTTCAAGCAGTCGTGTAATGTGTTGGAAACTGCGCGTTGGCGGTGTTATGTGACGTGACCAGCGGCCAAGCATCAGTAAGTAGAAATCAACAATGGTAAGCTGGTTGCCAACCATGAATTCCCGACCATCCATATGCGCATCAATGACGCCTAAATGACGAGCAACGTGCGCGGCCATTACGGCCTTGTACTCACCATGGCGCTCTGGGGGCACATAGAATTCTGGGCGAAAGAACTGCCAGAAATCCACCTGTAGAGAATTGGTTAGAAAGGTGATCCACTGATAAACCTCAGATCGTTCCTGTGTTCCGAGGGTGGGAATCAGTCCTGTTTCGGGGTGATGGTCAGCGAGATGCAGACATATTGCCGCCGTTTCAAACAAAACCATATCCCCGTCCTGAAGTGTGGGGATTCTTCCGTTCGGGTTCAGAGCAAGATACTCGGGTGTTTTATGCTGCCCTTTGCTGCGATCCACCTCTACGAGTTCAAATTCGGCTCCAATTTCCTGTAGAACAAAATGAGGCACGATGCTTGCCAGGCCTTGAGAGTAATAGAGTTTATACACTTTCGATGCTCCTAATTCAGTTTACATCCGAACGCGGACGCCGGTGATAGCGCGACGTCAACCCAAGCTTATCCATCATTTGCCAATGGGATTGCTGAGCCTCGCTGTAAATTACTTCTGCTTCAACACGCACTGGCCGCCCATCTTCCCAAACAAGTTCTCCATTCACGATCACTTTCCAAACAGATTTCGAGCCGGAGTTATAGACCAATGACTGGATCGGATCAGAATATGGCTGCGCTTCTGGCAGATCAGATGTCCGGATAACGATGTCGGCATATTTGCCAACTTCGATAGAACCAATGTCGCGTTCCATTCCCACTGCCTTAGCGCCCCCAATTGTAGCAAGCTCAAGCACATCCAGCGCTGTCATGGTCGTTCGGTCATTAGCTTTGGAACGCGTAGACAACAGGGCCATCAATCCCTGCAGACCCACATCATAACGACATCCTGATGATACGCCGTCGCTAGCTAAAGCGACATTTGCCCCGCCGCGCGACATCTCCAGATGCTTCGCGTGACGCGCGGCTTTGGCACCAAGGTTCATTGAGGTGACAGGGCACCAAACCACCGACATCTTCGCTTGCTGAACGATGCCAACCTCATCAGGGCTGAGATCGTTCATGTGACTGAAGGTACAGTTTTCTCCGATGAGGCCCTGATCCGCATAATGGCACATGGGGCGCGAGCCAAGACGAGCTTCGTCCGCTGAGGTATCGTGATGGTCAAAGGATTGATGTTGGCTGAAGATTACGCCGGTTTCGTCTGCAACATACTTTGCTGCGCGTATCAGTTCATCGGAGGCACTGCCTAACCCGAACAAAACAACGCACCCCTTGACTAGCGCATCTTCTTTGTTGCGCTTCAGCTGCCCGCCCAGAAGTTTAAGACTTCGATCAAGGTCTCGGGGTGACCGTGTCATATCTTGCGTACCGTGGGATGCGGGCAAATCCCATAGGAACGGGTCGCCAATGAACCCACGCATTCCGACAGCCTCAGCAGCCTCAGCTGACGCCTCGGGAAATTGCAGAGTTCCAGCCTCAAGAAAGCAGGTCGTGTCATTGGATAGCATTTCAAGGCAGGTGAGAAACGTGGCAGCACGCTCGTCTTCTTCCTCAACCGCATCCCACCAGCGGCGTAGCGCATTCATCATAGCGCTCGTGTCGAGCGTATCGGAGAAGGCCCCGCGCGCGGTGTTCATAAAATGAACATGGGTATCGACAAATCCGGGGTGAGTGATGGCGCCGCCCGCGTCAATAACCGTGGCCGCACTCACTTTGGACAACACGTCCACCTCGTCCCCAACAAGCACAATCCGCTTGCCATGGACGGCGATTGCACCACGCTCGAAACACGTGCGCTCTTCGTTCATGGAAAT
>CAUZRD010000218.1:0-3356 GCA_963582255.1 Alphaproteobacteria bacterium
GCTGAAATCAAGACGGCCTATCGGCGGCTAATGAACAAGAATCACCCTGACAAGATCATGGCCAGTAATCCCGATCAAGCTGTCATCACCGAAGCCGAGAGGCGCACGCGAGAAGTTCGTGGTGCTTACGAAATGCTAAAGGCACGACGCAGTATTCGTTAGCGGGCTTTGCTGCTAGAGTCTGATCACGAACAAGTGTCGGTCAGAAAATTAGAGTTTGCTATAAACAATAATAGGAATTTCACGTGAAACCACTCATTGCCCCTTCGATTCTGTCTGCCGATTTTGCCCGTTTAGGAGAGGACGTGGAGGCTGTGCTGAATGCCGGCGCCGACATCGTGCATTTCGATGTGATGGATAACCATTTCGTTCCCAATCTGACCATTGGGCCGATGATTTGTGACGCTTTGCGTAACTACGGAATTGATGCGCCGATCGATGTTCATCTCATGGTCGAGCCTGTTGACCGAATCATTCCTGACTTCGCTAAAGCAGGTGCTTCCTATATTACTTTTCATCCGGAAGCGAGTACACACGTGCACCGCACCATCGGTTTGATCCACGAGCAAGAGTGCAAGGCAGGTTTGGTTTTTAATCCGGCAACGCCACTCAGCTGGTTGGAACATCTGATGGACGACATAGATATGGTTTTGTTGATGTCGGTCAATCCGGGGTTCGGTGGCCAAAAATTTATTGAGTCGTCACTTGAAAAACTGCGTGCAGTGCGCAAAATGATTGAGGCCAGCGGCCGAGATATTCGCCTGGAAATTGATGGTGGCGTGAAAACGAATAATATTCGCGAAATTGCGGCAGCTGGTGCCGATACGTTCGTCGCAGGTTCAGCGATATTTGGTAGCGATGACTACGCAGCCACTATTGCAGAAATGAAGTCCGAAATTGCCGCAGCAGGATGATTAACTAAATCAAAGGGTCAGAGTTTGTAGACTCTGAGCCAATCTGCCTGAGCCGGCAATACAGGTAATATGCCTGCCGCGAATTGATCTCTAGGTGGTTTGCTCAATCGATCAGATGCACCTGATCGGTTGTAGAGCTTGCGATTAGGAGCAATTCTTCCGCTATTCATGGATCAAAATGAGCGGGTCGGTGAGAATTGATCTTTAGCGCTCACCCTGAGCGGATGAGTGAGGGATGTACCCCAAGTTTAGGACAGGCCTCTTAGGAGTTATTTCCTGTCAATTATGCCGCCTTTCTCAGGCTGGCTGAACCAGCATACATCAGTTCCGGAGTCATCCCCAAAGTCTGATGTTTGCGGGAATGGTTATAGTATTCAATCCAGTTGCCGATACCACTTTTAGTCTCGGCCATGGATTCATAGGCATTGAGATATACCTCTTCATATTTGACGCTGCGCCAGACACGCTCTACGAATACATTATCTCTTCATGCGCCCCGGCCATCCATACTGATTTGGATGTGGTGTGATTTCAAAACATGGGTGAATGCCTCACTGGTAAACTGTGATCCTTGGTCACTGTTGAATATTTCGGGCCTTCCGTACCGGTAAATCGCCTCTTCCAGCGCATCTACACAGAACTGGCTATCCATGCTGTTTGACAGCCTCCATGAAGGGATCTTGCGACTGTACTAATCCAAAATGACTGTGAGGTAAACAAAGCCCGATGGCATCGGGATGAAGGTGATATCAGTTGCCCGCACCTGGTTCGGCCGGTTGATTTCCAGGTTGCGCAGCAAGTATGGATAAATCTTGTGTGCAGGATTGCTCTTGCTGGTATTAGGTTTTGGGTAAATGGTCTCGATACCTATGATTTGCATCAGTCGATGAATGCGCTTGTGGTTGATCTCGTGTCCTTTCTCGCATAGTTCATCCGTTACTCGACGGACACCAAGAAATGGTCGGTTCAAGTGAATCTCATCAATTTCACGCATCAGCGCCAAATTTATCGGCGAGCTTGGCCTGGGCCGGTGGTAAACGCCGGATCTATGGATATCCAGCAGCCTGCACTAACGGACGATTGAAAGTTCCTGTTTTGATTTAATCATGTCTCTGCGCTCGTTCCGATTCAGTGACCGAGCGCTTTGGACAGAAAATCATTCTCCATGGTGATCTCACCAATCTTTGCCTGGAGCGATTTGATTTCACTTTCCCTGTCGGGCGCCAGGTTTTTACCGGATGAAAAAACCTCGGCGGAATTTTCTAACAAAAGCTTTTTCCACTTGACGATCAAATTCGCGTTCATCTGGTACCGTTTGGCTAACTCGCTCAAGGTTTCTTCGCCCTTGATCGCAGCCAGAGCCACTTTAGCTTTGAAGTCTGGCGAATGGTTTCTACGTTTTCGGCTCATCTTCTGCTCATCATTTGTTGAGATTATAAAGCAGAAAATAACTCCTTATTTCAGGCTTCGACCTGTCCTATGGATGGGGCACACCTGTGTGCAATTTCAGATCTCAGAACTTGCGATTCGGGCGCGCACCAAACACAACAATCGTTTTGTCGCTTGCCGTGACTAGTTCCGGTTCTTCTAGTACTTTGAGGACGCGTCCGGCCATTTCTCGTGAGCAACCAACCAGCCTGCTGAGCTCCTGACGACTGACTTTGATCTGCATGCCGTCGGGATGTGTCATCGCGTCGGGTTCGTTGCATAGGTCCATGATTGCGTGTGCTACGCGACCCGTTACATCGACAAATGCAAGATCGCCCAGCTTGCGATTGGTGCGGTCGAGGCGAGTGGCCAATTGCGTCGCCAGTTCAAAGACCAAACCCGAGCTCTCGCTGGCAATTTGGCGAAAACGCGGATAAGTCATTTCCGCAATTTCGCATGCCGTGCGTGTACGCACCCATGCGCTACGTGTTGGCTGCTCGCAGAAGAGTCCCATTTCACCGAAAAACTGACCCTTATTTAGGTAGGCCAAAACCATCTCGTTTCCGTCTTCATCCTCGATCATGACTTCAACTGAGCCAGCGACGATGTAGTAAAGAACATCAGGCAAATCGCCCGTGTGGATCATAACTGTCTTGGAAGGAACCGTGCGCACACGGCAATAGCTCAAAAATCGATTTATCGCTGGGACATCACTAATATTCTTCGCAGTTGCTTGTATTTAATGGCCCTCGACAAAGTGTTGTCTAATCTATCAACCGACCTCTTGGGTAAAATCTAAGTCCTTAATTTCCCTTGAAATATCGCTCATACAAGACCCGCTGTGAGTATATTAAATCGAACCTAAGGAAACCAGAAATATCACCAGCGGTAAGCCACGGTCGTCATGATTTTCGCAATTGCCCGCATCGCGTCGGTCATTGGCGCAGGGAGTGCCGCAGCACCCGCCGCATTTGCTTTAGCGCCATGCGCTTCTTCTTCATCGCGCATTTGCGC
>CAUZRD010000219.1:0-3350 GCA_963582255.1 Alphaproteobacteria bacterium
GATTGAGACGAAGGCCTATGCCACCAAGCTGACCTTTAACGGCAAGCGTTGCACCGGCGTTTGGATTCGGCAGCGCGGAAAGGATCGGCACATTGGGGCCTCAACGGAAGTGATTGTCTCTGGCGGCACCATCAACTCGCCGCATTTGTTGCATGTTTCCGGCGTTGGACCGGCAGATCATCTGCGCGGGATCGGGGTGGACGTGGTGCATGATTTGCCGGGGGTGGGCGGGAACTATTCCGACCACTACACCGTCCGCATTTCGCGTCGGGCCAAGAATGTTGTCAGTATCAACCAGCTTTCGCGCTTCCCTAAGGTCGTGCCGGAAATTGCGAAATGGGTGCTGAAGGGCAATGGCGCGCTGACCTTCGGCGTGTCTTCGGCACAATGTTACACAGAAAGCCGCGAGGGACTCGCATCACCGGACATCCAATTGCTGTTCACACCAGCCAGCTATGATGACGGAAAATTTGGTGTGCTGGAGAAAAAACCCGGTGCCACTATCAACATTTCCATTGCCCGGCCAGGTAGCCGCGGCACGATTATGGCGACATCGTCAGATCCGTTTTCCCGACCGGCAATCCGCGGCAACTTTCTGAGTGATCTGGATGATCTGCGGATCTCAAAAGAGGGCATCCGCAAGGCGCGCGAGATTTTTGCCCAGCCCGCGTTTGCCAAGCACCTGGTTGCAGAAACAATGCCTGGGCGGAATGTGACCGAAGATGCGGCCCTTGAACACTTCATCCGCCAGACAGGGCGCACGATCTATCACTGTGTCGGCACATGTAAAATGGGTGAAGATCCGATGGCCGTGGTCGACTCTCGGTTGCGGGTGCACGGTATCGAGAGGTTGCGCGTCGTCGATGCCAGCATCATGCCCACCGTGACCACCGGCAACACCAACGCACCGACCATCATGATCGCAGAGAAAGCTAGCGCGATGATCCTGGAGGATGCGGCCTAAGGCAAGGTCTGAAAGGCAGCAACAATGCTGGGTTGGATTAATAATAAAACAATGTTGGTAACGCCTTGGCGGAAAGCGAGCAGCCGCCATCGACGACCATCAGATGGCCGGTGACATAGCGCGCCCAATTGGACGAGAGGTAGACTACGGTCTTGCCGATATCCCAACCTTCACCCTCGATCTGGACCAGCGAGGCATTCTGGCATTGCGAGCGTTGCTCTGGGCTCATGCCTGTTCGGATTAACCTGACCTGCAATCAGCTCGCTTCAAGTCCACAGGGTTCGATTTTTTTGGGATTCTAAGGGACGCGCGACAGAACGGGGTAATAGGCCGCGGAACGTTTGGTTCCGAAATCTACCACCTTTGGATATCCCGCCGCGACATCGCGAAGCAGATCCAGCATGGGACGATCAGCCCCATACTGCTTAATGAGCCCCGCACGGCGATACCGGCCGCACCGGTCCTATTTGCGGATCAAGCCGTTCGACGTCACAATCAAACCTTCAAGTTCCAACCGCATGGGAACTTCACGCTAATGATAAGGACTGACGATGGCCTACCAACTTAAAGATTTGGTAAACCTCGAGCGTTACCGGATTGACGACTTGGATCGGGCGGGAGCCGCGCTGCTGCAGTCTTGCCAGGACTCGCTGGCTGACGGTGCAATGTGCCATTTGCCAGACTTCGTTAAATCCGAATCTCTCGCGGTCATACAAGCCGAAACCAAGGCATTGCGCGACCGAACATATTGGATGGAGGTCGAGCGGCGCGCCTATTCTTGGCGCAACCCCGACGACTATCCACAAGGCCATCCAGTTACGCTAACCACGCCTAATTCCATAGGCTCAATCACTCAAGATTGTTTTCCAAAGCAAGGCGCCTTCGTATCAATATTTGAACAACCTGCTCTAACGGAATTCGTGCGCCGTTGTTTGAGCCTAGATTCGTTGCATCCAGTCGCTTGCCCCTACTTAGCGGCCAACGTCAAGGTAATGAGTGAGGGTTGTCGGCATGCGTGGCACTTCGACCAGAATGACGGTGCGGTGACACTAATGATTCAGTCGGCGGCCTCGGGCGGACACTTCGAGTACGTGCCGTACCTGCGTGCTGAAGACGATGAAAACTATGCTGAAGTTGGTCGATTGTTGTCGGGCGAAGAACTGCCTATGCAACGTGCCAACCTAACCGATGGTAGTTTTTGCTTATTCAAAGGCCGTCGCTCGATTCATCGAGTTTCCGAAGTGACGCAAGGCTCACCGGATCGTTTGCTAGCAGTGTTTAGTTATCACCACATTCCGGGGCATCGGTATAAGGAGTCGACCGTCCGTTCGGTACTTGGGCGACTACCGGACAACTATCCAATTCCAGCTTAAGCGCAGGAGCTGTATTACAACTTAAGGACGCGTTGGTTTGTTGTGGTGCGATCATTAAATGTTTGGCTCATTAATTTGGCAGTTACGTTTGGCCTGTGCGCGGAGTTTTTTCGCATCTAGGCGCTGCTACTTGGCGCCCCAGCTTACGCGAAGGGAATGCGCCGAGCTGGTACTACTGCCGCAGCAATTATCGGTACAGGGATAAAAGTCAGTTTTAGAGGTGAAAATAAATATCAGCACCTCAATTTCGTTAATATTTTGGCAGGACATCAAATGCTAAAACAATGCGCTCTTCCTCTGATTCAAATGGAATCGTGTAGTGAAGTAACGAGGCAGGGAAAAGACAAAGACTCCCAGTAATAACATCAATATTTTTTCTTTGATTTTCGTACTCTCCGGCTAGGTGTTCTTCTTCTATACAAACAACGAGATTACCGCTGTCAGTCTTCGGTTTTGGCGGTACGTTTATGTATATGCTTCCGCTGATCCAGCCTTTCTCATGCATATGGGCTCGAATTTCGCCGCCACTTTTCATGCTGACGAGCCACCCATAAAGACTATAGTCAGTTGGCCAACTAGTTATGAATCCCTCTTCGCTATCTTTAAACTTAATTTTATATTTTTCTATTTCTGAACGGATATTATTTTGAATTTCTTCTGTACAATATCTCTCTAAGCGGAATACATTACCAGAGGTCTGGCGACCGTTAGTTAAAAGATCTTGTTTTCGATAAGGAATCCTGTTTTCATTTAAAATGGTTCTTGCCGTTTTAACGAAGACTTTTTCAAAATCATATTGATTGTTTAAGTCAGTCTTGAAAACGTATTTCAATGGATCTTTACAAAATAGGTTAGGCCTTTCCACTCCATACCTTAGTGCAGAACGGCAACCGAGTGAGCCAATCATCGGCTGTATTTCACCCTGATTTATAAAATAATCTAATTGGTCAAAAAAAAGTGATTGTTCATCTTGATAATACAAGCATGTCAATAAATAAGTTTTGCTTTTTTCT
>CAUZRD010000220.1:0-3331 GCA_963582255.1 Alphaproteobacteria bacterium
AAAGGTTTTTAAGCGTAGCTTTCATAACGAGGCTCTCAATATGAACAAAATTATTTATTTTCTTAATGGTATTTTTTAATTCCAAGCGTGACGGTGCAAAGAAAGTTTTCCAAAGGCGTTTGATAGGTCTGCGCATAGGTTTGCATAATGCAAGGATTTTCGACTATCACTGAATATCCAAATGATGTACCTCAATTGCATTGCACGGTGCCGCCGTGCCTTAGCAATGAATCTCTTATCGTATTGAAACACTGTTAAAAGGATATTGGCTATGCCCGAACATGATATTCCACTCCGCCCTTATGGTTCGACGGCCGGACGAGATCATTTAACCGGTGTAAGGCCAAGGCCGAAAACGCTGACAGTTGACCTTCATAGCCACTACCGGGTTGCGGCGGCTGAAAAGTTGGCTGCACCCTATTTACCGGAAAATTACCATCCTCAGACTGCTATTGCGAGCGAGTTGACAAAAAAATGTAACATTCGCCAGGGGCAGGATCGTAGTGTGGAATTCAATAACATTGACAAGCGTATTGAGGATATGGAGCACATGCAGCTCGATGTCATGGCAATCTCATGTTCGCCGAACCAGTGCTATTACGTTGTTGAGCCGAGTGTAGGTGCCGAAGCAAGTGTTATTACCAATGATGGGATCGCTGATGCAGTGAAAAAACATCCCAAAAAATTGACAGGTCTTGGCACGGTTCCACTTCAAGATACCGACCTTGCACTCAAAGAACTTGAACGATGTACAGGAGAGCTTGGCTTTAAAGGGATTCAGATATTGGCACGCGTGGGAGACGAGGAACTGGGTGCCGAGCGTCTCGAACCGTTCTGGAAGCGATGCGAGGAACTCGATGTCCTTATTTTTATTCACCCATCATCGTTTTTTAGCCCCCGTCTATCGCAGCACTATATGCTGAACGTAATCGGGAATCCGCTGGATACGACCGTCGCCATGCATTATCTTATTTTTGATGGCGTACTTGCACGCTATCCCAAGATCAAGTTCTATCTCTCCCATGGAGGTGCATTTCCTGCTGCCTATGGTGCGCGCATGGACCACGTTTATGGTGCACGCGAGGATGGCCGACAAAAAATCTTCGAAAAACCCAGTACATACCTGAAGAAATTCTATTTTGATACGATTGTATTTTCGATCGATCAACTCGAATATCTGATCAAAAAATATGGAGTTGATCACGTTGCTATAGGGACTGACTACCCGGCTGATATGGGTGAATATGATCCGGTTGAACATGTTTATCAGCTGGAGGGATTGACCGAACAGGACCGTGAAAAGATCTGTGGTCTGAATGCCTTGCGTCTGCTTAATCTGGATGCTGGTCAGTTTTCCTAAACTAGGGTCTAAGCTAAAGTCGGCGGCGGTAACATACCGCCGCCATATACTCTTGCTTAAAATTAGACTTTAAGAACGGCAAGAGCACGATCCAGATTCTGCCGTTCCTGCTTGAGTTCACCAGCCGAAATTCGTTTGTTGAGTTCAACCACAATATCGTTGACTGGAGTTGGAATATTATGTTTTTTCCCAGCTTCACACACGAGACCGTTGATATAGTCGATCTCGGTCCGCCGGCCCTTTATGTGGTCTTGATGCATTGCATTGATCACTGTCGGTCCGATGTCTGTGTTCAATTTATCCATCAGCATTTCTAAGAGTTGATTTGATTGCTCCACTTCTTTTTGGTTCAAACCAAAAATAGGTGCTCTACGATAACCTTGCGCCTGACCAGCAGTGAGAGCTTCTTCACCCGCCCGCAGCATCAATTCGCGCACACCGTCGATCTGAAATATTTCACTGGATGTCATGCCCATCATCGCCTTGATCGACATCGTCGTCGAGTTAACGACGATTTTCATCCATTTAGCGGACATGATGTCATCACTAATATCGACTTTTCCTACATGCTTGAGCACTTCTTCGACCTCGCTCACGCGGTGGTTCATCGCAGTGTCAAGCGCTCCAAGTGCAAACCAGGTGCCTTTTGGCGGAGAATTCCGAATAATAATGCCGGGGTCGTAGATCTCGGAGGAAAGTTCAACGACACAGCCCAGAGTACGATTTCGTCCTACGATATCGCCGAGCTCATCTGCCGTCATCGAGTTTTGCGCACCAATTAGTAAACCGTTATCTGCCAGATATGGTTTGATTAGCTCAGCCATCCATCGTGCATCGTATGCTTTGACCATCAAGAACACCATGTCGAAGCGATGTGAGAACGTTGCTAGATCACACAGATGGAATGCCTTGATATCGGGTATATGAATATCCCCTGTCTTCATTTGTATTGTCAGGCCGTTTGATCTCATAGCCTCCACATGAGCTGGCCACTGATCTATCAGACTGACGTCAAATCCAGCCTGAGTCAGGTCGCCACCAGTGCAGCTTCCATTGGCCCCGGTACCAAGTACTGCGATTCTTTTCCTCATTTATTTCTCTCATAGCTTCTGGTGATTGCGATTGAACTAAATTTAATGCTTTATCGTTGTGTATTTTTGGTAGGTGCTATCCGTATTGTATTTGAGAGCAATCGGTAGGACGCCTAGCGATCTGTTCATACAGCGTCAATGAGCATTGCTCTAGCATGTTGATCGTGGCCCAGCATGATTGTTGCATTGAGGCTACTACTTCTCAACTTCGGAATAGAATAGATAGCCATGTCCCTAAGTTGCCAATGGAGATGTATGCTAATGACTGTTGATAGTAGCGACATCGGCGGGTGCATCTTTGTACGGCGATTTTAACTCACACAACAAGACCGCTCTTCCTGCAAGAGTGGAGTGAGATCGGCAAACCATCAATTGCCACGCCGCGTGCACCAGCGCTATGGATCAGGTGGCAGAGTTCGTTGGCAAATCAGTTAATGTAAGGATACGTTGATCTCATATGCAAAAGAGATAGATTCGGTGCAACTTTTCCTCCAGCTGCCAGTGTATTCTATAATTTGATATATGGGCATTAAATGGCTGTTCTATTAGTGTGCCACCACAGCGTGTGGCAGAAAAACTGTTTAATATATGATTACACAGAATAAATTTTAGAGGTGGAAGAAAATGGGAGCAAGAATAGCGGTATTTGGATCGGGAGCCATTGGCTCATGTGTAGCCGCATCGTTAAGCGCTGCTGGCGAGGATGTAACAATAATCGACCAGTGGCCTCAGCATATTGAGGCAATGAAGGCCGGTGGTGTACGTGTTGTCACCAAGCAAGATGATACAACCACACGGGTTAATGCCTGCCATATCTATGAGCTAGCCACCTATGAACCGGTCTTCGATATAGCATTCATTACCGTCAAATCTTACGATA
>CAUZRD010000221.1:0-3307 GCA_963582255.1 Alphaproteobacteria bacterium
TACACCGTCCTGAAACATATCCCAAAGAGGCGACAGTTCACGCAGCTTTTCAACGGCCAGGCGTACCTTACCAATCGCTTTATCAATGTCCTCCTCGTTTGTGTAACGACCAATACTGAAGCGGATTGAACTGTGTGCCATCTCATCATTCAAACCTAGCGCACGCAGCACATAAGAGGGCTCTAGGCTCGCTGAGGTACAAGCTGAACCTGAAGACACCGCGAGATCACGCAGCGCCATAATCAGAGACTCGCCCTCTACAAATGCAAAACTAATGTTCACAATGCCCGGCACATGCTGATCTGGAGAGCCATTTAAATAGACCTCTTCCATATCCGAGACGCCTCTCCACAAACGGGTACGCAGTGCATCAATCCGCGCAGACTCCTCGGCCAGATTGTCAAATCCAAGCTTAAAGGCTTCACCCATACCGACAATTTGGTGGGTTGGAAGGGTGCCAGAACGCATGCCGCGCTCGTGACCGCCGCCGTGCATCTGCGCCTCGATACGCACTCGAGGCTTCCGACGGACAAACAACGCGCCAATGCCTTTTGGTCCGTAAATTTTATGCGCAGAGAAAGACATCATATCCACATTCATAGCTTCGACATCGATCGGCGTTTTGCCTGCACTCTGCGCGGCATCGACATGGAAGAACACTTTACGCTCACGACAGATTTTTCCGATCGCGGCTATATCGTTCAACGTCCCCAGCTCATTATTGACATGCATAATTGAAACGACAGTGGTGTCGTCCCGAATAGCATCAGCGACCATTTCAGGTTGAATCAGACCATTACTGTCTGGATCAAGATAGGTAACTTCGAAGCCTTCGCGCTCGAGCTGACGACACGTATCCAGAACCGCCTTATGTTCGATTCTGGAGGTGATAATGTGCTTACCTTTGCGCTGGTTAAAATGTGCGCAGCCTTTGATCCCGAGGTTATTTGCCTCAGTGGCGCCAGATGTCCAGACGATTTCACGGGGATCCGCGCCGATTAACGTCGCCACATCATTGCGCGCATCCTCGACAGCGGCTTCAGCCTGCCAACCAAATACATGTGATCGAGAGGCAGGATTACCGAACTGCCCTGAGGGCGTTAAAAACTGCATCATTTTATCCGCAACGACTGGATCAACCGGTGTTGTCGAAGCATAATCTAGATAAATAGGAAGATTCATTGTTTACTCCAAATTCAGCAGGCGCTTGCCTGCAAGTTGTGATCTAAGATCAGCAGCTGGTCATCCTGCCGCTGAGCTATATTTTGTACGTCTCGCTTTGCCATCAAATCAGCCAGAGATATGCCGTTCAAAAAACCGTGAATCTCTGTACTCAAATCATGCCACAGGGTATGGGTTAAACAAATTTTGCCCCCTTGACAGTCACCTTTTCCCTTACAGTTGGTCGTATCAATAGATTCATTGACTGCATCGATAATCTGCGCAACAAAAATTCCATCAGTGGCTCGAGCCAAACGATAACCACCGCCTGGACCTCTGACACTGGAAACTAATTCTGCTTGCCGCAACCTTGAGAACAGCTGCTCCAGATAAGATAGAGAAATGGACTGACGTTCAGAGATATCAGCCAGAGAAACAGGTCTGTCCTGAGCATGCAACGTCAAATCAAGCATGGCCGTTACGGCGTAACGTCCTCGAGTTGTCAGCCTCATGTACCTTCCTCCGAGCTTGTCTTTCCAGATGACTGAAATTATCCAATACCCTACTAAAATAGTCAAGTAAATATCCTACTATGATACTCAACTACTTTGTAATAATACGCTGTATTGATGACAATAGACCACGAAGGATTGATACTTCCATCTGATCCATTCTTGTGCGGTTAAATAACCTTCGCATGCGGGTCAGCAGCTGCTTTGGATTTTCGGGATCATAGAAATTAAGATCCTCCATCGTCTTGGCCAGATGCTCATGAAAGAACTCAAGATCACCAGCTGTCACAGGCGGCTGATCCCACTCCTGCAATGACGGCAGGTTGCCCTCGGCATCGGCCAAACTCGCCATACGAATTTCATAACTAAGCACCTGCACGGCGGTCGCCAGATTCAGAGAACTGTATTCTGGATTGGAGGGGATGTGCACATGATAGTGGCACTTGTGCAATTCTTCATTGGTCAAACCTCGGTCTTCACGACCAAAAAGCAAGGCGACCTTGTGACTGTCGGCTTCAGCCCAAATTCGCTCGCCGCATTGACGCGGATTAATCAGTGGCCAAGGGATTCTTCGCTCCCGAGCACTGGTGCCGATCACTAGCGAGCAGTCGGCGATAGCCTCATCAACCGACTGCACAATTTTGGCATTTTTCAGCACGTCGCGGGCTCCCGCTGCACGCCAAATTGCACGAGGCGCAGGGTACTCCCGAGGCGCAACCAGATATAACTCTGCCAAACCCATATTTTTCATGGCTCTTGCCGCACCGCCAATATTGCCTGGATGGGTGGTATTCACCAGTACGATGCGAATTTTTTCCTGACGTCCAGCTACTGTCACTTCATCCCTCTCAATCACTCAGTTAATAACCCCTAATTTGGGGCGGCATAATAGCAGAATCACTCTTCTCTGGCACCGTGGTTCTGGTACAATGCCCGCGCTCTTTAAATCACCTGGACACTATCTCTATGCAACCTATGGTTAACATCGCGCTTCGCGCTGCCCGCATGGCAGGCGAAATGATCGTCAAATCTGCAGACAATCTGGATTTAGTCAAGGTTGATGAAAAAGGCCGACATGACTTTGTGACTGAAGTAGATCGGCGCTCGGAAGAAACAATCATCTACAATATCAAAAAGGCCTATCCTGACCATCGCTTTCTCGGCGAGGAAAGTGGTGTCAGCGGCAACCCAGATAGCGATATTGAGTGGGTGATTGATCCTCTGGACGGCACCACAAATTTTGTTCGGGGCATCCCTCATGTGGCCATCTCTATCGGTTGCCGCATCAAAGGAAAACTCGAACACGGCGTAGTCCTAGAACCCTTTAAGCATGAAGAATTTACCGCTAGTCGTGGCTATGGTGCCCAGTTAAATGGCCGCCGGATTCGAGTTTCTGGGCGAGTGGAAAAAGCTGGGGCGCTATATGCAACGGGCATTCCCTTCAGTGAGCCTACATTTAGGGAGATGGATAAGTACCTTGCCTGCATGCACGAATTCGCCGACAACTCTGCGGGTATTCGACGTATGGGCGTTGCCTCTTTGGACCTAGCCTATTTGGCTGCCGGGCGTATGGATGTTTTTTGGGAGATGAATCTCAAACCTTGGGATATTGCTGCTGGCGTGCTTATCGTCCG
>CAUZRD010000222.1:0-3293 GCA_963582255.1 Alphaproteobacteria bacterium
TAACATCTGACCAAAAGAGAACTGCGGATTAAAAGGCTTGGCTTGCTCAAGAAGACGGTCTGTCAACTCCTGCCCGCTGACCTCAGGCAATGCTGGAATATCATAAATTGGCTTTGCAGGATAAAGTTCGCTGCATTGCCCACCGGGCTTATCCAGAACATCAATCACATGAGAATGAATATCTACCAAACCCAGCTCGAAAACGGCAAAAAGTCCGACCGGCCCAGCACCAATAATCAGAGCATCGGTTTCTATTACCTGATTGCTTATCTCTGCCTCCTACTCATGCACCAATGCTGCGACCAACCTATCGCTTAACGCGGACCTGCACTAATCACAGAACTCTAAATCTTATATCAAAATTCTATCGGCGATGTATTGGCTATACAGCGCATAAATCGAAAAAAACAACAAAGCGATGATTACATAATGACTAGAGCTGGCGCTCAGGAGTGGTGAGAACAAAGCCATCCAGCTTATCATCCACACGAATTTGACAAGATAACCGGCTATTCTCGCGCACGTCATAAGCAAAATCGAGCATATCTTCTTCCATTTCACCGATAGCCCCTGCAGTTTTTAGCCAATTGGGATCAACATAAACATGGCAAGTCGCGCATGCGCAGGCCCCACCGCAGTCGGCCTCTATACCCGGAATCTGGTTACGCACAGCTGCTTCCATCACCGTTTCGCCGTCACGAGCATCCACATGGCGCCGCTCACCGCCTGGATCAACATAAGTGATTTTTACCATAACCTGCGGACTCGCTGATAATCGCTGAGGCGTGAGAGACCAAGAGCAAAACACATCCTGCCACAGGGTGTGTCTATTGCGTGCGTAATAAAAGCGCAAGAGAAGCCATGTGTTGCCTACACTCAAAAATTGGCAAAAATTAAATTTGTCAGGATTTTCGTAGCCATCTCTTCGATATTAACAATACCAATATATCAATATGTTACCGCTTGTAATTCAAAGCTAGGTTAAGGTATATTTCTCCTCAACGCCCCAATCACGTCTGCATAGTTAACGATACTATTAAAAAATAGACAAATGCTGTTGTAATTAATGCATAATTTGGATGTCGCTTATGTAAACTCTCACCACAAAAACAAAAGTGGTGCGTTGCGATCTTAATGCTGCATCGGGGCGGGCGGCGCGGATTAGATCTAAGGTTGGATAGATAAGATGTCACAAGAAGATGCGGCAAAGGCCGAAGTTAAGCACAAGGTTGAATCGACGGTGCAAGAACGCATAACCGCGCGAGAACGTCGCAAAGAGGCCGAAACTGAGCGACCATTTCCTAGTGACCCGCGCCGTGCGTTAAGCTCGGCAGCTAATGATGATGAGCCCTTTGCTGCTGCCCTCATCGATTCTCTGCGTCGCACTCCCACCAGCGGACCACTCTACATCGCCGTGTTTCTCTCTGCGGCATGGATGTTAATAGGTAGCTTTTTTATCTTCAGTATATTTGGCGAGCAGATCACGATTTCAGGTTCATTTTTACCTTTGTTCCGACAACCTGACTTTGTAATGGCCATCACTGCCTCTTTCCTGCCGATCCCTTTTTTCTGGACTATCGCATATATGATCAGGCGTACAAAAGAGCTGCGGTTGATGGCCCAAGCCATGCTGCAAACATCATTGCGCCTAGCTCAACCGGAAACCTTTACTAGGGAAGCTGTCACATCCGTTGGCCAAGCCATTCGCGGCGAAGTCGCAGCAATGTCTGATGGAATTGAACGTGCGCTTGCCCGAGCAGGTGAGCTTGAGATTCTTGTAAGCAACGAAGTTACTGTTCTTGAACGATCATACTCAGACAATGAAACCCGGATGAAAAAACTCATTGCAACGATCGAAGGCGAGCGCCGAGCTATGACCTCGCTAACCGAAAACATACACTCCGATCTTCAGCCGATCTTCAGTCGCATGGAGCACGATGCATCCAACCTAAACGGTCTCATTGAGGGATCAACCAATAACATGAAGGCAATCGAAATCCGCATGTCGGAAGGTATCGATGCCATAAACTCAGCGATTGGAGGAATGACTAATACCGCGACTTCACTTTCCGAAGCCGCAGATTTGATTCTGGAGAACTCTGAGACTGCAGGTATAGCAATCGATGAGAAAACCCATGACATGCGGCATCTATCTGAGAAAATTTTTGGTGACGTCGAGGAGATAAATTCCAAGTTCTCGCAGCAGACAGATGGCCTTTATGAAGCCGCAGAAAACCTAAAAAGTGCTAACATTCAGATAGATGACGCCCTAAAATCACGTCAAGATTCCATATCGAATATCTCCGAAGATCTATCAAGCCAGGCCAAGGATATAGGCCAACTCATAACTAATATGGGTGGGGTAGCCACAGATACATTTAGCAGTGCAGAAGTGAGCGCGCGCGAAATGATCGATAACTTCTCTGACAGCACCCAAAGCGCAACGAAAATTGCGCTTGTTGAACTTGAAAGAATTCGAGACACCGCATCGGAAGGCATAAATGAAGCCGCGAAGTCGGCCGAAGAGAAATCACGTGAAGTCGCACAAATGCTAAGCGAGATTTCAGAAAATGCTATTCACATTACTATATCATCCGCCGAAACAGCTAGTGCGCGTATTGAGGAATCTTTGCGTCTAGCCGAAGAGAAGGCGGCCAGCGTCCAATCTATCCTAGCCAGTGCGGCAGATGAAACGACGCGTGCGGCAACAACTGAAATTGACGCAGCTGTCCAGCATACTATTTCCCAAGCGAACAACATCATAGGCACGCTGCGTGAAACACTTAATTCATCAGTAGATAATGCATCCGGCAATCTCGACAAGACTTTAAATATTGCATTAGAAAAAGCAGACCAGCTCACTGAGATCGTCACTAGAGCAACCACCGGTTCGTCGAATTCTGTTTCTGCAGAATTTGACCTCATGCTCGCTGCTGCCATCGACAAGACCAACGATATCTCTTCAATCATGACAGCAGCAGTTAAAGAATCATCGGCCATTACCACGTCTGAACTCGACAAAGTGATGTCAGTCGAGCTAGAGCGCGCTTCTCTAGTTGCCGAAACTCTGACCACGGCAGCACGTAACGCGACGGAAAAAACGGCTGAAGAATACGGCCGCATCATATCAGAAGCCTCAAATGGGACGGAACATCTTACCGAAACCCTGACCGCGGCTGCCCATGAAGCAGTGGACAAGATGACTGTCGGGTATCAGCGCTTGAACGCAGGCGCCACCCAACACGTTAATCAGCTGTCTGAACTGATGGCGACCGTAGCAGCTGAAGCCTCTA
>CAUZRD010000223.1:0-3279 GCA_963582255.1 Alphaproteobacteria bacterium
TCGCCACGGGATTGGAAGGTCTCAATAAATTTTTGAAAACTCTTCGATGTTGGAAGCGTCAAACGTAAACGGTGCAGCCATCGCAGCGGATGTTGCATCATCCAGTGTGATTTCGCCGACGTGACCAATCGAGATGGTCGAACCTGGTTCTGCAGTTGCAGCGCCGGTAGCCAAAGCGTTAGCAATATAAACGGCCGAATAACCTAGATCGATTGGGTTCCATAGAGCAACCGCTTGCGATGCGCCGCTGTCGATGAACTGTTTGAACTCGGATGGCAGTGCCAGACCGGTAACGTTGATCTTACCGATCAACCCCATGTCAGTCACAACCTGCGCTGCAGCTACGACACCAACAGTCGTTGGTGCGATAATTGCCTTGAGGTTCGGATAACTTGCAATCAGGCCTTTGGCCTCATCTGTACTTTTGACGGAGTCGTCATCACCGTAAACGGTTGCGACCAGTTCGATATTCGGGAACATCGTAGGCAATGCTTCTTTACCAGCGTCAATCCAAGAGTTTTGGTTCGCAGCCGTTGAAGAAGCCGACAGAATTGCCACTTGGCCGCCGTCTGGTAGATAGTCAGCCGCCAGCTTGAAAATTGTTTCGCCGATCAGCGCTGTGTCAGAAGGGTTCAGGTGCATCTGGCGACCTTCAGCAGCTACGCCAGAATCCCACGAGATAACCGCGATACCACGATCCATAGCCTTTTTCAGCACAGGAACCAGAGCGTCTGGATCATTGGCGGAAATAGCAATGGCGTCCACTTGTTGGGCGATCAGCGCGTTGATGATTTCGATCTGGCCTTCAGCGGTTGCAGATGTCGGGCCGGTATAAATGATTTCGATACCACCGATTTCGGCAGCAGCCTCTTCGGCGCCCTTAGCAGCGGCGTCAAAGAACCCATTGCCCAGCGACTTTACCACCAGCGCGATGCGTGTGTCAGCAGCACTTGCTGGAATAGCCATCAGCGCAATGGCGGATACCATTACGGCGGATGTAAGTGTCTTCAAGATCTTCATTTTCTTTCTCCCATAACCAGTTTTGGTCGTTTCATTATTAAAAGGTTTTCATCAACTTGTCGTTATGTCAATCATTTTCAGTCACTGGTCGATCGGACTGTCAATATATGACTGCTTTTGATCGAATATGATTGACAATTCATTACCTTCAAGGTCAGTTTATATCAGAGAAAAGTGGAGCACTTCATGACTGTACGGTTAAATTCATTCCTTCTGTCCAATTTGTGGGATGTCGCCAAAGCAACTAACATGTCGGAAGAAGAGCGGTTGGTTTACCGGTCGAACCTTCTAGGCTCTGACATGCGTGTAACCAATTTTGGTGGCGGCAACACTTCCTCAAAGATCTTGCAGAGCGACCCGTTGAGCGGTGATGAGGTCGAAGTTCTGTGGGTCAAAGGATCTGGTGGCGACGTTGGAACAATCGAGCTCAACGGTTTTTCAACACTTTATATGGAGAAACTACAGGCGCTGAAGGGGATCTATGGCGGGTTAAAATTTGAAGATGAGATGGTCGGTTACTTGCCGCATTGCACCTTCAATCTGAACCCTCGCGCAGCATCGATAGATACGCCTTTGCATGCTTATGTGCCACGTAAATTCGTGGACCACATGCATCCAGATGCGATTATCGCGATTGCGGCTTCAAGCGATAGTAAAGCCCTGACGCAGGAAATTTTTGGTGATGATATTGGCTGGTTGCCATGGAGACGGCCAGGGTTCGAACTGGGGCTTTGGCTGGAAACGTATTGCCAAGAAAATCCAGATGCCAAGGGCCTGATTCTGGAAAGCCACGGCTTGTTCACTTGGGGAGACACCCCTGAAGAATGCTATGCCACGACAATTGATACGATCAACACCGCGATTAAGTGGCTTGAGGAAAAGTCGACGACTTCGACCGCATTTGGCGGGCCCGTTGTCGAGCCACTGGACGAAGATGGGCGGCGTAGAATCGCAACGGCGTTAATGTCGAATATTCGCGGAATGATTTCCCACGACACTCACAAGGTCGGGCATTTTGACGACAGCGAAGCGGTGTTGCAGTTTGTTTGTTCAAAGAATTTAGAACTGCATGCCGCCTTGGGCACAAGTTGCCCTGATCACTTTCTGCGCACCAAAATCCGTCCGTTGATCGTAGATTTTGATCCGGCTAAAAGTGATGTGGTAGCCGTAGTTGCAGGGTTAGCGGACAGTGTTGAGCAATATCGTAAAGGCTATGCTGCCTATTATGAGGCCTGCAAGCATGATGACAGCCCGGCGATGCGTGATCCGAATGCAGTGATCTATTTGATCCCGGGTGTGGGGATGATCTCTTTTGCGAACAACAAGTCAACGGCGCGGGTATCAGCAGAATTTTATATCAATGCAATCAATGTGATGCGCGGCGCGTCCGCCGTGTCAACCTACCAGGGTCTGCCGCAGCAGGAAGCGTTCGATATCGAATATTGGCTGCTGGAAGAAGCTAAATTGCAGCGGATGCCAAAAGCGAAGTCGCTGGCTGGTCAAGTGGCCTTCGTGACCGGCGGTGCCGGTGGCATTGGGCTGGCGACGGCGGCAAGATTGCTAGGCGAAGGCGCTTGTGTAATGCTCGCAGATATTGACGATGCAGCGTTGGCCAAGGCGCAGGATGAACTTGCAGGCGCGTTTGGGAGCGACGTTGTGCGCTCGCTGAAAATGGACGTGACTGATGAGGCTCAGGTGCTGGCTGGGCTGGATCGGGTAACGTTAGAATTTGGCGGCCTAGATATTTTGATATCAAACGCGGGCATGGCGTCGTCTGCCCCTGTCGAGGAAACCTCGCTGGAAATGTGGAACCGGAACATGGACGTTCTTTCTACCGGGTATTTTCTTGTGTCGCGCGAAGCTTTCAAAGTTTTCCGCACCCAAGGCATTGGTGGTAGTATTGTATTTGTCGCCTCCAAGAACGGACTGGCCGCATCACCGAATGCCGCCGCTTATTGCACGGCAAAAGCATCCGAAATTCATCTGGCTCGGTGCCTGGCCCTTGAAGGTGCCGGTGCGCAGATCCGCGTTAATGTGGTTAATCCGGACGCTGTATTGCGGGGTTCAAAGATTTGGACCGGCGAATGGAAAGAGCAGCGTGCAGCAGCCTATGATTTGTCGACCGATGATCTGGAAGCACACTATCGAGACCGTTCAATGTTGAAGCGTTCGGTTTTTCCTGAAGATATTGCCGAGGCAATCTATTTTCTGGCCTCAGACCGCGCGGCTAAATCGACTGGAAACATCATCAATGTTGAT
>CAUZRD010000224.1:0-3270 GCA_963582255.1 Alphaproteobacteria bacterium
GATTAGATGAACAAAGTTAGCCAGATCAGTCACCACGATCTGAGCATCTGCTCCGCTAGCATACTGGTCGTTGAACTCATTTAGTGCCTTGGAGATTTCGCCGGACATCACGTGGCTGAACAGATCAATTACCCTTCCTCGATCAGCTAGGCCGAGCATTGAGCGTACATCAACTTCCAAAACTTCACCCTGGCCTAGCGCGATGGCTTGATCCAAGAGTGAGAGGCCATCGCGTACCGATCCTTCGGCGGCCCGCGCGATCAGGGCTAGCGCGTCCGGCTGGGCCTTTGCGCTTTCCTTGGACACAATTTCTGCAAAATGCTTGATCAGCTCAGAGGTTTCGACGCGACGTAAATCGAATCTCTGGCACCTAGACATGATTGTCACCGGTACTTTCCGCGATTCGGTGGTGGCAAAAATAAATCGCACATGTTCGGGGGGCTCTTCGAGAGTTTTTAATAAGCCGTTAAACGCCTGGCGTGACAACATGTGCACTTCGTCAATGATGAATACCTTGTTACGCGCTATGCTTGGCCTGGTCTGTGCGTAGCCGATAATTTCGCGAATATCATCGATGCCGGTATTGGAGGCCGCGTCCATCTCGAAAACATCTGGATGGTGTGATTGCATGATTGACTGGCAATGAACCCCAAGTTCCGAAAAATTGATTGTTGGCTCAGAAATCAAGTCGGTTTCATAGTTCAAGGCGCGGGCAAGTATTCGTGCGGTCGTGGTTTTACCGACGCCGCGCACGCCTGTCAGCATGTAGGCTTGGGCAATTCGGCCGGAAGAAAACGCATTGGTGAGCGTACGTACCATTGCTGCCTGGCCTATCAGCTCGGGAAATGCCGATGGGCGATATTTTCTGGCGAGCACACGGTATCCGGCCTTCATATTAGGCGTTTCCGGCTGGTTCTTGTCTTCCAGCGGATGATCTGCACTGGCTTCACTCACAGGATTTTAGTGTCCATGCGACAGGATGTCTTTTGTTTGACCGCACCTATATCGGAAGCGGCGTAAGAAATAATTGGGTGGGAGGCTGAAACGACAACCCGTATCTGACTCGTTAGGGCTGCTTCCTTCCGGATCTGACCCGGTTGGCGAGGGATCCGTCCATCGCCAACCTCCCAACAACACTATATCAGATTGAATGGAACATATCACACCCCCTTCGGGAGAAGGAGGTTGGAGAGTAATTACCTGTAATATATACTTGGGTGATTGCTGAATCATGGTAAGAAAGAGTTCAAATCCTTCCGATGGTTCACCAATCATGATCTCCAAGAGCGGCCCTGCCTTTATTGATGGCTATATTGACCGTAACCACCTCCAGCGCGAGAACGAGGATTGGCTTGCTGAACAATGCGCACGTGAGGATGCATCGTTCCTAATAGTATCCGGTGATGAGCCAGTTTATCACAATGCCATAGATGGTGCTCCAAGCGCTCTACTGTCACGTCAAGTAGCCGATGTATTCGCGCCTAGTGCAGAGCAAATATTTTTGGGTATAGACCGGCAGGATAGACCTGTTCTGGCTCGCGGTATAGATAATCGGGTAGAGTGCGATGGCTTTAATCAGGGAGATCTGCGTCAGCTGGTGAGTGACAGCGGTTTGCCGGCCGGTGAAATCTCACTATTGGCGTTGGCGCGTTCGATGCTTTCCTGGCACCGCAATCATCTATTCTGCTCCAAATGTGGGGCTTCTTCGAAAATGAAACTCGGTGGTTTTCGGCGTGATTGTCCGGCTTGCAATGCTCAGCATTTTCCGCGCACTGATCCGGTGGTGATTGCGCTGATTACCGATGGTGACCGAGTTCTGGTCGCACGCTCAGAACGCTTTGTCCCGGGCATGTATTCAGCTCTCGCCGGTTTTGTGGAGCCAGGAGAAACCATTGAAAACGCAGTGCGGCGGGAAATTTTTGAGGAATCTGCAATCCAGGTTGGTCGTATTTCCTATTATTCTAGCCAGCCCTGGCCTTATCCTTCTTCGTTGATGATTGGTTGTTTTGGCGAAGCGCTTACCACTGACATTACAATTGATCCGGTGGAGATCGAGGATGCCATGTGGGTCACACGCGATGAAATTCAGGCTTCTCTAGCTGGAAAAGGTACGTTCCGTGCACCTCAGCCGGTGGCTATCGCCCATCATTTGTTCCAAGCCTATGCCAAATTTTTAGAACCGCGCTTTACCTAGATCTGATAAAGAGCTGCAAGTCTGATAAAAACATGCGGAAACAGCTCAAACTCTTGGCCCAGAGACTAGTCTTTGGCCACTAGATTCTGCTTCGATTTGAGCCCGTAGGCCGCTGGCGGAATAGGCGCCTAGAATTTTAAGTTCGCTGGAAAAAAATCCTAGTTCCTCAAGCGCTAAGCGCACATTAGGATGGGTCGGATGGCCTTCGATGTCGGCATAAAATTGGGCTGCGGCAAAGCTGCCTCCGATAATGTAGGATTCAAGCTTCGTCATATTTACACCATTGGTGGCAAATCCGCCGAGAGCCTTATAAAGCGCGGCAGGAACGTTGCGCACCCGGAAGATAAAGCTGGTGATGATAGCGCCGCCATCAGCCTCGGCATCGTCTGGCTCTCCGGCCAGCACGATGAACCGTGTCGTATTGTGTGTTTCATCTTCAATATTGGTTTTGAGCGCTTCTAGTCCGTAAGTCTGCGCTGCGAGTTCGGATGCGATCGCAGCGATGTGGGTGTCCTTGCTCTCTGCGATCAAGCGTGCAGATCCGGCCGTATCAGCGGCAACAATTGGGGTGAGCCCCAATTTACGAATTATCTCACGGCACTGGCCGAGCGCATGGCCGTGACTCATAACATGGGTGATTTGCGATAGATCTACTCCGGGCACGACCAGAAGTTGATGGCGGATGCGCAAGAAGTGCTCGTCAACAATGAATAGGCCAGATGTTGGCAACAGGTGGTGAATATCGGCAACACGACCGGCCAACGAGTTTTCGATCGGGATCATGGCAAATTTTGCCTGCCCGGAAGACACGGCGCTGAATGCATCCTCAAATGTCTGCGCCGGCAGTGGTGTCATATGGGGAAACATTTCTCGGCAGGCAATATGAGAATTGGCGCCTAGTTCGCCCTGAAACACTATTGAGGGGGAATTTTTGCTCATCAAACTCACCTTTGCTGAAACTATTGGCGTGCAAGTATATGTCTTGCGCGTGCAAGATCTTCAGGCGTATCCACGCCCAGAGGCACGGTGTCAACGAGGGTGACGTCGATTGTCATTCCTGCCTCAAGCGCACGCAG
>CAUZRD010000225.1:0-3232 GCA_963582255.1 Alphaproteobacteria bacterium
TGAAAAAGATTCAAAAAAGCGGGCGACCTGAGATATTTGTTGCGGACGGGGACGAGGAAGAAAAGCTCGTCGATGGCGAACTCCCCCACCACAATGCCTATCAGTGGGATTTTGTTATGCAAGACGGTGATTTCTTCAAGCGCGGTTTTGGTGGTCAGGGTCTGTACATATCACCATCACGCGATCTGGTCATCGCATTCTTCGGCAGCTTCGATGAAAAAGGCAAGGGTCACGAAATGACTCACATTGCTCGCCAACTTGCGAAATCAGGAATGTTCGATTAAAAAACCACCCAATGCGCGAATACGCTTACGATTGACCCTGCGCAGCTAGTCATACTATATTAATTGCGTGTTCAGTTTTCTTGAAGGCTCAATGGAATGTCGATCTCCTTGCCGCCATTGAAAGCGCTGGCGTCATTCGAAGCCGCAGCGAGACATCGGAGCTTTCGACGGGCAGCAGAAGAGCTACACCTATCAGTAGGGTCGGTCAGCCGTTACATCGGATTACTCGAAGCATACCTCGGCGTCAGCTTGTTTGAGAGGACGCCGAATGGCGTTCGACTCGAAGATTCTGCGTTCGCTTACAGTCAGGAAATCTCATCGGCATTGAAGGCGATTTCAGAAGCAACGAGTTTGGTCGGTGCCAAGGATAATTCTGCTTACTTGCGGCTGGCGGTGGCACCGACACTCGGTTCGGTTTGGTTTATGAGCTTTCTCGAAACCATGAAAGGATCAGATACAGGACTCTCAATAGACCTCAACCTCACAACGGATTTCCGTACATTGACTGATTCCAGTGTCGATATCGCCATAACGTCTCTGGGAATTTCCGCGTCACAGATTTGGACCAAGTGTGAAATAGTCGATCTTTGGCAAGAACGTTACCTGCCAATCTGCTCTCCATCGTATTGGGCAGAGGTAGGTCCACTATCTGATCCAGCGCAAATATTTGATCATCAAATCCTGGTTTCCAAATTCACGCGTCAGGAGTGGTTTGCGTGGGGCAAGATGGCTGGCGTGGCCCAACCGCGGTTGGAACACGGAGTCCAATTTGACAATTCGCTAGGCGCATACTACAGCGCGCTTCGGGGTCGTGGATTTGCACTAGGTGAGGTTCTGAACATCACTGACGCACTGGAATCAGGTGAACTTGTCATACCATTTGAGAATATTTACACCTCACCCATGAAATTACAGTTTTACTATTCCGCAAATTCGCAGCACAAGAGCATCGACCTACTACTCAATCGCTTGCAGGCGGAAATTCAAGCAACCAGTCAGAATTTCGATGCATTTCGAAGGGGCCGAATGCGTCTGGCCAGCCGAGTTCCTCGCAAGGCTCTCTACTGATTGAAAACCTCGCAGCGGAAAAATCGATTCGTCCGTCTCCAGTGACTTAACGTAGCAGGGTCGAAAAACTTGAACACGGCAGCTGGATAATATGATTTGCGGCACAGAATAAATGATCCTATTCTGAATCACTTCTATTCGAAACGAGCACGTGACAACAATGGGACTCGGACCAGCCGTGGAGCCAGCGGAACAGTTTAACTACAGGCTTTTTTTCAAATCCCTGGGTTTCTCTCTCGTGGGCATCGTCTTGTTCCTGCTTCCAGTCGAGATTGATGGTAATCAGACCATCCTAATTGGTGCTATCACAAAATTGCTCCGGACAAATCTCAGCAACGTGCTGCTGGAAGCGGTCGTGGCAGTCACAACGATTTCTACCTTGGGTGGAGCATTTTTCTTGCTGTTCAAGCCCGACTGGAGCCAGACCCGACCCACGCTCCATGCAATTTGTAATACCAATATGCAATGGTTCCTGCTGCGTTTTGTAGGTGGCATCGTAGGCTTGATGGTGCTCTTCGGCTGGGGCCCCGAAATTATTTCGGGAGAGTCGACTGGACATGCTGTTTTTGTCGACATCGGAATTCCAGTATTGGTAGTCATGTCAGTCGCAAGTTTCTTAATGCCCTTCCTGACAGAGTTCGGACTTATGGAGTTTGTCGGAAGCATGATGCGTAAGCCTTTCGAGATGCTTTTCAGGCTGCCGGGAAGATCCGCCGTTGACGCCATAGCTTCATTCGTCGGTTCCTCCATTCTCGGCACATTAATCACAATTAACCAATATGAGACGGGCATGTACTCGAGGAGAGAAGCGGTCGCTGTTGCGACGAATTTCTCAGTGGTATCTCTTCCCTTTAGCCTCGTAATCGCGAGTGTGGCAGGACTCGATCATGTTTTCTTTCCATGGTACGCGACCGTGGTGCTGGCCTGTTTTATTTGCGCCATGATCATTGTGCGGATACCGCCAGTCAGTGTTCTACCTGATTCGTTCTATGGACCCACGGGTAACCAGGTCGTCAAAAATGTATCTGGCAGCGAACATTCAGTATTCAAGTGGAGCGCATTGCAAGCAATGGAGCGCGCGAGGAATGTCCCAAGTGCAAGGACAATGTTCTTGAAGGCCTGGCATTCTGCGTTGGATGTTGTCTTTGGCGTGTTAACACCATGCCTGGCAATTGCAACTGTTGCGGCCATGCTAGTTTCCCACACGCCGGTGTTTGATGTCCTGGCATATCCGATTGCGCTACTTTTAAATTTGATTGGACTGCCCGAGGCAAAGGCCGCTGCACCGGGATTCCTGATAGGTTTTCTTGACCAATTCATGCCTGCACTAGTAGCGGGAAGCATCGAAAGTGCAACCACCCGTTTCGTCTTGGCAGGACTGTCACTATGCCAGCTGATTTTCATGGGTCAGACAGGAATTCTGCTATTGCGGTCATCTCTCTCATTGAATCTTTGGACACTGTTCGTCATTTTCTGTCTGCGCACTGTCATTACATTTCCGATTTTCCTGATAGCAGCATTGTTGTTGTTTCCTTAGCGAAGTTCACACCGAAATCCAGTCATCTCGTAAGAGGTTTTTATGCAAAAAACACCACCAAAAAATAATGAATTGTTTGCGCCGCTTTCGGGACGAGTTACACCGCGTTTTTCTGGCCTTTCGACATTCATGCGCCTTCCCTATCTGGGTATTGAGGAATCCGATGATGTTGAAGTTGGCATTGTCGGCGTACCCTGGGATGGTGGGACTTCCAATCGCCCTGGCGCACGCATGGGGCCGCGGGAACTTCGTCTGACTTCTAGCATGATGCGGCAAGTCAACCATGATTCCGGATTGGCCCCCTTTTTATTGGCAAATTGCGCCGATTTCGGTGACGCAACCG
>CAUZRD010000226.1:0-3201 GCA_963582255.1 Alphaproteobacteria bacterium
GATGAGCAAAACCGATTACCTCGACTTCGCCGAATTTGACGCGCTCCGCGACCCCAGGGATGTCGAGGCCCGCGAGAACGCGATTGCGCTAGACCGCATGGCGTGCGAGGCAACCTTGCAGCGCGATGCGATTGTGCGTCGGCTTCGCCATGATTTGGCAATCAGGCCGCGTGCCGCCCATCCGTGCGCCAGCTTCATGCCGGTGCCGGAAATGTGACCCTTCCCCCCAATTTAGCGCGCCACGTCGTAATGGAGCCTATCTGCGGGCTGTTGGCGCGCCGATGATGGAACTTATTCTCCCTGACACGGATATTTCTCTAGAGCATGACAAGGCGCTGAGGCTACACTTAAATGAATATTCACAGGACTATTGGAAGCGGGCGGGCAGCGGTTCACTTGTTGATATTGGCCAAATAAAAGAAGCCCTCACAGATACCGAAAAGAAGGCCGAGGCTATTCAGAGATAAATATTTGCATAAACTCTATCAGTGCCTGACGTCAAACAGGAATCATTTACTGTAATTAGTAACGGCTTAGCTAAGGCTACGTGTCTCCTTAATTTCCTTGAGGAGAGCAATCATTTGATCTGCTGTTGGAACAACGGCAGCAAAGCCACCACGAAATGATCCCATTGTGGCATCATGGGACGCTTGATCAAATCCTGCAACCGCTTCATCTGTAACAATTACAGAAAAGCCGCGATCGGCGGCATCTCGTACGGTCGTCTCAATGCAATAGTTGGTAACGCAACCTGTAATTAGTAGCGTTTCTACGCCAATCTCACGAAGGAAATTTTCGAAATTGGTGCTGTTGAAAGCGCCAAAACTCCGCTTGCGAAAAATAATTTCATGAGGAAGAGGCGTAAGTTCTTCCAGGATGCGGAAGGTCGGTGAACTCGTCCAATAGAAGTCGGCCATTCCAGAACGTGCCTGCAGGTCTAGAATCCAAGCCCGCATACGCCGGTTGAAATCTCTCAGATCCTGGTAATCTGAACCGACAACGAGGTGGATGATCTCTAGACTGCTCGCTCTAGCATAATCTAGAAGGCGTTGAATTGCAGGAACCGTGGTAGAGAGGCGCTGAGCATAATAAGCGGTAGAACCGGGATATAGCTTTTCTAGTGCTGCGACTACGCCATGGTCAGGGTGAGCATCGTGGTATTGCATGTCGATGATGACAAGTGCTGCCTTCCGAGGATCGAGTTCAATTGGCGGTAACAGCGAAATTTCACCAGTTGGTTTGTCAAAATACCGGTCTTCAATCGAATTCATAACAGCCTCTCTTTATTTTATAGGGAGCTTAACGGCTTGTCATAGATTGTCATTTATCTATAAAGACTAATATAGGTAAGTGGAGAGAAAAATGTTCCCAAAGCTACACCGAGAGACTGTTTTTGATGCGTTTGAGGCGGCGGCCTCCCTGTTTCCCTCTAGCAGTGCCCTATGTGCGCCGCCTATGCATGGCCGTGCCTATGCGCCGGCAGGCATTGAGCTGGACTATGCCGCTGTGACTGAGCGCGTTGCTACGCTCCGGCATCTTTATGCTAATGCCGGCTATGGACGAGGACATAGAGTGGCTCTGCTTTTAGAGAATCGGCCAGAGTTTCATCTTCACTGGTTTGCACTTAATGCGCTCGGTGTTTCGATTGTTCCAGTCAATCCGGATTACCGTGGGGATGAGCTGACTTACTTGTTTGAGCATTCAGAGGTTGACCTTCTTATTTCCGTTCCTGAGCGAGTTGATGAGCTTCGAATACTCACGGCCCAACGCACGAAATTGCTTCCGGTGTCAGATGTTTCTAAAATTTCTGACTGCCTATTAGGGCCAATTTTACCCGCGGATACAGGCAGGGCTGGGCCTTATGACGAGGCTGCGCTGCTTTATACATCAGGCACAACTGGTCGACCCAAAGGTTGCATACTCTCGAATGCCTATTTTATCCAGGCCGGTCGCTGGTATCTTGAGGCTGGTGGAATTATGGAGTTTGAGCCAGGTAAAGAGCGTCTGATCAACCCCTTGCCACTTTATCATGCGAACGCTCTTGCAATTTCAAGCATGGCGATGCTGTTGAGTGGAGGGTGCATCATTATGACAGACCGTTTTCATCCCCGCTCGTGGTGGCGCGATGTAGTGGCGGCCGACGCCACCATTATCCATTACCTTGGCGTTATGCCACCGCTTCTCCTTAATTTGGCACCAGAAATCGAAGAGGGAAGCCATCGAGTGAAGTTTGGTGCAGGGGCCGGTGTTGATCCGTTACAGCAGGTTAAATTCGAACAGCGTTTCGGATTTCCGCTCATTGAAGGCTGGGGTATGACCGAGGTCGCTATGCCAGCATGGGCGAGCCAAGAGCCGCGCGAAGTCTCAACTCGCGCCTTTGGGCGCCCATTGTCAGGCGTTGTATTTCGTATTGTTGACGAGGACGACATAGAAGTACCGGTAGGTGCGTATGGTGAACTTACGCTGCAAAGCACGGGAAATAATCCAAGGCGGCACCAATTCTCGGGTTATCTTAAAGAGCCCGCTGCAACCGAGGCCGCTTGGCGTAATGGTTGGTTCCATACTGGTGATATCGTGACACGATCTGCAGATAACGTACATTATTTTGTTGATCGTAAAAAGAATATCATCCGCCGTAGTGGTGAAAATATTGCGGCGGCTGAGGTCGAGGCTGTGCTGCAGCGCCACCCTGATATTGCGCAGGCAGTCGTGATTGCAGTGCCCGATGAGATCAGAGAAGAAGAGGTTTTTGCCTGTATTATTCCTCGAGAGAACGCACAAGTCGATATGACTATTTTACAGGACTGGTGCCTTTCTCATCTCGCGTACTATAAGGTGCCTGGTTATTTTTTAATTGTTGATAAACTTCCTACTACAGGAACCCAGAAGGTCCATAAGATCAGGTTGTTTCCTGAAGGTCATGACCCACGAACCGAATCCGGGTGTAATGATCTGCGTCACCGTAAGAAACGCGTTCAAGGGACTAATTAATGTTTGCTGCTTCCGCTGTAGGTTCATCAGCCAGTGCGACACGATCAGGGGGGGTGCTCCATTCGATGATGCGCGCCTTTTGCCGCGCTCGATCGCTACCAAACCCTTTTCGCTGAGGTTGCCCTTGCTAACTCTGCCATGGCGCGATCGGCGTCTCCCACTGAGCGTTCGTGGTCGTGCTCATTAACTTCAGAATGAGTTCGATATGGT
>CAUZRD010000227.1:0-3168 GCA_963582255.1 Alphaproteobacteria bacterium
GTGCATTCATGAATAGTCCCGGCTAGAGTAATCTGGGAGATTTTCCAGATATGATCAACAATCGGTATGCAGCACAAAAACAATAAAAACGGTAAACTACAACCCGGAAGGCTGCGTATTGTAGCCGGAAAATGGCGCAGTCGCCTTTTGCCCGTTGCTAATGTCGAAGGGCTGCGGCCAACGTCAGAGCGGATCCGGGAAACGCTCTTCAATTGGCTCACGCCAACGATAGTAGGATCGAGGTGCCTAGATCTTTTTGCAGGGAGCGGTGCGCTGGGCCTTGAGGCACTGTCGCGTGGCGCGGCATCTGTGTTGTTCGTCGAGCGATCGAAAACCGCAACAATCGCACTCGAAGACTGTCTGGTTGCATTGAGTGATGATCACGGGACGGTTTGCCAGGCGGACGCGCTGACTTTCTTGCGGGGAGTGGCGCCAGCAGAATATGACCTGGTCTTTCTGGATCCACCTTTTGCTTCTGATATGGTGGCGGAGATGTGTAGACTGCTTGCAAAGGGCGGCTGGCTAAAATCGGGTGCCCACATTTATTTTGAACAAGATAAAAAACAAAGCCTGCCAGCATTGCCAGACGGTTGGCATTTACTAAAAGAAAAAATGACCGGCAACGTCCGGTATTCACTGATACGCGTTTTGTAAGGAGCTTAGATGTCAGTCTCTGCAATGTATCCCGGGACTTTCGATCCAATTACCTTGGGTCACGAAGATCTCGTCCGCCGGGCGAGCCGAATATTCGACCGCGTTGTGGTAGCTATTGCGGCGAACCCCAGCAAAGAACCCATGTTTTCACTTGAGGAGCGTGTTGAGCTGGCTCGTACATCGATGGCGTACCTCGACAATATTGAGGTATCCGGTTACGAAGGCCTAACAGTGGATTTTGCGCGTGATAATGGTCTCGGTGTAATCATGCGTGGCTTGCGCGCGGTGTCAGATTTTGAATACGAGTTTCAATTGGCGAATATGAATCGTCACCTTGCTGATGATGTCGAAACAGCATTTCTAACGCCGAATGAAAACTACAACTTCATTTCGTCCAGTTTGGTTCGAGAAATTTGCAGCATGGGTGGCGATATATCAAAGTTTGTGTCTCCGATCGTCAATGAAGCGTTGATTAAGCGCTGTCGTTAAAATTACGTCAGCGCTGACAGTGGTGGCAGTAAAAGGTTGAACGCTGAGCCAGTACAGTGGCGCGAATGTCCGTCTTACATACCTGGCACGGTAACTTGTCTCTTCCGTACACATTGAGTTGTTGTTTGAAGTAGCCGGGCTCGCCATCCCCTCCGTAAAAATCCTGCAAAGTCGTGCCACCTGCCTCTATCGCACGTTCTAATACCGACTTAATCGACGCCACCAACGTAGCCAATCGCTCAGCTGAGATTCTTCCCGCTGCGCGCTTCGGGTGAATGCCTGCGCCAAACAATGCCTCGCTCGCGTAAATATTGCCAATACCGACGACAATTGAGGCATTCATTATGAATTGTTTTATGGTTACTCGACGTGCACGAGATTTTTTCCAAAGATAGTGTGCATCGAAGTCGGCGGACAACGGCTCTGGCCCGAGATGCCGCAACAATTTATGTTCTTCGGCGCTCAATGCCCAGAGCAGAGATCCAAATCGGCGTGGGTCCCGGAATCGCAGCGCCTTACCATTATCGAAACGCATGTCGACGTGATCATGTTTTGTAGCAGGCTCGAGCGAATCAATTATTCGTACGCTGCCCGACATACCTAGATGCAATATGGCGCTTCCTCGGTCGGTATCAAATAGCAGGTATTTTGCTCGTCGGCGCACAGTGTGAATCTTTTGGCTCGATAGATTTTTTTCCAGACTGGCAGGGATTGGCCAACGGAGACGACGTTCTCTGATGATCAGTTTAGTAACGGTTTGACCTTCGATCCACGGTGCGATGCCGCGTCGACTGGTTTCTACTTCAGGTAGCTCGGGCATTGAGTTCTTACGCTGGTCGTCAAAGATCGTTAGATGGGTTGGCCGATGAGTCTAATCCAGTGCACGTAGATTGTTCGGCATTTTCAGGGTAAAAAAAATCCGCCAGAGGCGGAGTTTTTTACTTAATTTTTGCTTCCTTGTACATTACATGTTTGCGCACCACCGGATCGTATTTCTTGGTTTCCATCTTCTCCGGGTGCAATCGTTTGTTCTTGGCTGTGGTGTAGTAGTGGCCGGTACCGGCACTGGATACAAGTTTAATTTTTTCACGCATGATAGTTTACTCCGGCGATTAAACGCGTTGGCCTTCTGAGCGCATATCCGCCAGCACCTTGTCGATGCCGTGCTTGTCGATATTACGGAGCCCTTTGTGGGACAGGCGCAGCCGTACAAATCGTTTCTCGGTTTCTACCCAGAATCGCTTGTATTGGAGGTTCGGCAAAAAACGCCGACGGGTCCTATTCTTCGCGTGTGAAACGTTGTTA
Organism: Alphaproteobacteria bacterium; assembly: GCA_963582255.1. Taxonomy (GTDB): domain Bacteria; phylum Pseudomonadota; class Alphaproteobacteria; order Rhizobiales; family TMED25; genus CAUZRD01. Next base: position 2,449 of record CAUZRD010000227.1, read on the forward strand.
CCGCTCTGCGGCCGCTTCCCGGTGACCTGACAAACCTTGGCCATTGTTTTAAGTCTCTGATTTTACGAAAGGATGCCCGCGAACGGCGAGCGAGACTTTATACCAGCACCGTGAGCGCTAATCAAGACCGTTTTTGAGCGTTTTACAATAGGCCCCTGCTGGCCAGCGAAGTGATGATCCCATCACTGATCTTCCCCCGCGGTACCGGACACCGAGTTAAGAATCATATAATGACAGTGATTCAAGCCGCAAATCACGGCAGGTGCGCTTTATTTGCTGGATTTTGATGGTAGCTCCGGGCTAAGCTTTCGAATTAATAGACCACCAAGGTAGGTTTGATGGGCTCAAAGCCACCCGGATGATCCAAGTTAAGGCGCAGTCCGAAGTGAATGGTATGGTCCTTTACAAGGGCTGCAACGCTGGGCTGGTTCATCCGAATGGCTCCCTTCGGGCGAGTCGTGAAACGGTAGTCCGCGGTGTTGCGCCGCTTGGCAAGGACTCGCCATTACCGGCGAAACGAGCCTAGCGGCCAACCGCTTCAACACTCGCTGAACCAATTAAACCTACCTTGGTGGGCTACTAGCTGAGCAGGCCTGACCTATGCAGAAACAAAAGATCATTCTTGGAATCAGCGGCGGTATTGCGGCCTATAAGACGCCTGAACTGGTGCGCCGTCTGAAAAGCCGTGGCGCTGAGGTGCAGGTTGTCGTGACCCGTTCT
>CAUZRD010000228.1:0-3051 GCA_963582255.1 Alphaproteobacteria bacterium
ACTTAAACAGCGTAGGATTAGGGCTTTGATTTAATTAAATAAAATGGTAAAAGTGAAGAACAAAGTAAGACTTTCGGCGCTCGACCAATCGCCCGTAAAAACCGGCTCAGATGCATCAGCCGCCTTGCAGGAAACTATCGAATTAGCCCAGTTATGCGACGCGCTCGGTTATCACCGCTACTGGGTAGCTGAACATCATGCCTCCGATGCGCTGGCAGGCTGTTCTCCTGAAGTGCTACTTGGCAGACTTGGTGCAGAAACCGCTAACATCCGACTTGGTTCCGGCGGCGTGATGCTGCCCTACTACAGCCCGTATAAGGTAGCGGAGAACTTCAAAATTCTCCAGGCACTGTATCCGGATCGCTTGGATCTGGGTGTGGGCCGAGCGCCTGGCACCGACCCCTTTACCGCTGCCGCTATTCGCTATGGCTCCCGCGTTGGTGCGGAACATTTTCCGAATATGGTCGTCGACCTGCAGGCGCTGCTCAATGACAGCGATCCCCGTACACCAGGGATGGAGAAGGCTCGCGCGTTTCCGATCGTAGAAACGCCGCCGCAGATGTGGATGCTAGGCTCCAGCGAAGACAGCGCCGTATTGGCAGCGTTGACTGGTCTGCCGTATAACTTCGCCTATTTCATTAATCCAAATATACGACCTGATATTTTTGAACTCTATCGTGAGCGTTTTACCCCTGGGCCGAACCTAGACGCACCTTGGACCTGCCTAACCCTCTTTAGCATCACCGCAGACACCACGGATGAAGCCATGCGCTTATCGCGCAGTCGCGATCTTTGGTATTGCCGCTTGCTACAGGGCAACCCAGGGCCCTTTCCTAGCGTGCAAGAAGCACTAGCCTACCCATACTCCCCCGGGGAGTTGCGGACCTTAGAAGAGAACAGAGGAAAGCGAGCCGTCGGCACGCCCAAACAAGTGAAAGAGAAATTGCTGAACCTCGCCGATCAGTTTCAGGCTGATGAAATCATGTTAGTGACGATCACTCATGATGTTGAGGCGAGACGCCGCTCTTACCAATTGCTCGCAGACATCTGGTAGATACTCGCTTTAAATTTAAGAGATGGCTGAATACATAGACTCGGGCATCGCAAGATATTATTCTTGACTCAAACAACAAAAAGGAACTAGCTCCATGAAACGTCTCTACGCTCTACTACTAATTCTCACTCTAGCTTCTACCGCACAAGCTCAACTTGCCACACCAAACCCAGCTGGTCTGACCTATGGCCATGTTCACCTTAATGTTGTGGACATGGATAGGCACAAAGAGATTTGGGTCGAACACTTTAATGGCGTAGTAGTGGAAAAAGGGCCACTAACGGCGGTTCGTCTACCGAATATGCTCGTTGCGTTGACTGAAAAGGAACCGACTCTGGCGATGCAGGAAACCATTATGGATCATTTTGGTTTCAAGGTGCGCAACATGGATACCTTCCTCGCTAAATGGCGTGCAGATGGCCTAGAAGTCGGTCGAGTTTTCATTGGCGCAGAAGGCCAGACCAATGCCTACATTATGCTGCCCGGCAATGTGTATGTGGAAATGCAGGAAGATCAGGGGTTGTCCGAGGAGATCACTGGCTACCATATTCATTTCATCTCACCGGACTATGAAGAGATGCTCGCCTGGTATACCGATATTTTCTCACTCGAGGTTAAGCCTCGTGGTTCTATTCAGAGCACGACAAATGCACCGGGCATGAACATCAGTTTTGGCAATTCAACTTCTCCCAGACTACCAACCCGCGGTGCTGCGCTGGATCATATCGGTTTTGAATTCGATGACCTTGAAGCTTTTTGTAATGAGCTGACGGCAAAAGGCATTGAGTTCGATGTGCCGTTTCGTGATATCCCGGCTATAGGCTTGAAGATTGCCTTCATCACAGATCCTTGGGGAGGGTATATCGAGCTAACCGAAGGTTATGACGAATTTTAGTAAGTAATAAATCGAGCAATTGGGGTTGTGTATGAAGCGCCGAGAATTTCTCTCCGGTCTATCTTCTAGCGCCGCCGCGCTGGCTTCTCTATCTGTGCCTGGCGCTGCCTTGGCCCAGAATGAACGCCCGCGCATTACTGATATTCGTGTACATAGATTGCGCACTCTGGGTGAGACAGGAATCATGGAGTCGGCATGGGCACCGGGGCGTCCCTATATGCGCCGAATCGGCGGCGGCAGCTTCACAGAAATATTGACCGATCAGGGCATCACCGGCATTGCTCCGGGAATGAACCCCGCCGGCATCAATCGCATGAAGCAAATACTGGTCGGCCAAGACCCCTTCGACAACGAGACGCTCGGTCACCAGATGCGTTACACCAATGGCGCGGCAAATAACTGGCGCGACGTTGGCTGCGTCGAGATCGCGCTGTGGGATATCGTTGGAAAGGTGACAGGTCAGCCACTTTATAAGTTATGGGGTGCTCACAAAGACAAGGTGCCCGCCTATGCCAGCATGATCCAGCTATCTATGCCGGAAGAACGCGCAGAAACTGCGGCCAAACTAAAAGCTCAGGGCTGGAAGGGAATAAAAATCCGACTGCATCATCTGGACATGAAAGAGGATATCCGAACCATCGAGTTAGTAAGAGAGGCGGTCGGTGATGACTTTACGATAATGACTGATGCCAATCAGGCGCAGTCCAGCGGCATCTGGCAACCGGGCGTGCAGTGGGATTTTACACGCGCCCTGGACACCGCTAGAGCATTAAAAGACATGGACGTGTACTGGCTGGAAGAACCACTCAAACGTTATGACTTCGATGGCTTAAGCGAATTGAATCGCATGGTGGATATTCCACTAGCCGGTGGTGAAAACAATCAAGGCATACAGGAATTCCAATGGATTCTCGAACGCGGCGTCTACGATATCCTGCAACCTGAGATTCTGGTAACTGAGGGAGTACAAGGCCTGCGTGCCGTTGCGGCATTGGCTCTGGCGAACCACAAGCTGGTTATTCCACATCACGGCGGCGGTCAGCTCGGCACAATAGCTCAACTGCATATGATCGGTACTTGGCCGCACTGCCCTTGGATCGAG
>CAUZRD010000229.1:0-3027 GCA_963582255.1 Alphaproteobacteria bacterium
TATAAATCCGCCACCAACCCCCATAATTGCAGCGAGAACACCGACACAAGCGCCGATGACGAATGGTGGGATGATACTGATGTAAATGCGTGATTTACGAAATCTGACGCGAAATGGCAGACCAAGCATCCAGCTGTGCTGACCAGAATGGCGCCGTTCCTGGTTTGTGCCAGTCCGCGTCCGCAAGATAGCTCTGATGCTTTCGATCAGCATCAGTGAGCCGATGATGCTCAGAAATATCACATAGGCGAGAGAGATCAGCAGGTCGACTTGGCCAACCTGCTTTAGTTGGGTGAATATCGATACGCCGGCGAATGAGCCAACAACCCCGCCAGACAGTAATATCAAGCCCATTTTTATGTCGACGGCCCCACGTCGCCAATGAACAAGAGAACCGGATACAGAAGAGGCAATAATCTGGTTGGCTTCGGTTGCAACTGCGACAGCGGGTGGAATGCCTGAAAAGATCAATAGCGGGGTCATTAGAAAACCACCGCCGACACCAAACATGCCAGATAGGAAACCGACCGCTCCCCCCATGCCCAAAAAGATCAGAGCATTGACTGATAGTTCTGCAATCGGCAGATAAAGTTGCATGGCTGCTTACAAGTGAAGTCCCCTAGGGGACTTTGGTCTTATACAATCCTGAATGCGATGACAATCAATCCTACAGAGATAAAAAGTAGAGATTGTTTTTTAGATCTGATGTGTCCGATCATACCGCCAACAGTGGGCTTCGAACCGACATCTTTCCTCGTTGACGGATCAAGACCGTCTGGAGCTTGCGAAGCAGCATGCGCCGCCTGCCTGGCAGCGGCAATGAAATCTTCATTGGCATGAGACAGCTTGGACCTAGAGGTCTCATATGTTTTGGAGAATATACTTACGGGTTCGTTGTTGGTAATGTCAGATAACACTATTGTGTCAGAAATGCTGGAGGTTTGCTCTTCTTTAGGTTCAATATTGTCGGCATCGATCTCTGCCGGGCGTGAGACATCTATCGTATTGCACAACTGAGCAAGATTGCGCTCAATTGATTCAAGAGCTGAAAATCTTTTTTCAGTTTTAATAAGCCGTGAAGATATGTCGTTGATTTGAGATTTAAGTTCAGAGATCCCGGAAAACACATCGGCCGAGCCGTCAGACTTGTTTATCCTAGTTTCTATTTCACCAATCTTATCGGCTATAGCAACGATTTGTGGGTGTGGTGTGGTTTGATTTGCTGATTGATCGAGCCGTTCAGAGATCAAATTTAATTGTTGTTCTAATGATCTAATTTTGTCTGCTGAATATAATGCGTCTTCAGATGGACTGAACCGGGTCGAGATGGTGTTGAGCTGATCAGCTAGTTTTTTTGCTGTTTTATTGAAGGCAAAATATGATCGGATACCAGTAACTTCGTGGTCGAGGGATTTGAGCCGGTCCTCGATGGTTTGGATAGCCGATGTTTTGACTGGAGCGGCAGATTGGCTGACTTCGTTTCTTAGTTTGCCGATCTCTCTTTTCATTTGATGAAATTCTGATCTTGGCGTTATGATTAGCTCGGTCGTTGAGAGCTTTGAGGTCATCTGGGTTAGTCGGGCTTCAATCTCATCAATCGCAGAATTCTTACGGGTACAGTCGATCTTCGCGGCTAGATCAGACAATTTTTTCTCAAACATCTCGTAATAACGCTCAGGTTTAGACTGCACAGCAACCTCGACGCGCTTAGAGATTTCGTGCAAGTGGCCCTGTAGTTCGGTGATCGCCATGCGGTTTTCTTGACCTTCGGCAAAAGAGATATCGTCTCGCGTTCTATTTGCAAGATCGGTGAGGCGCAACTGAATGGTTCTGAGAACTTCGGCATTACGCGTGTCGATGAGCTCAACGTGGTCTACAACATTATTCAAGGCCCTCTCGAAAGCATTGAAACTTTCGTGTCTTAATGGAGCTTGCTCTAGGACACTTTTAGAAACCCTCTCTATTTTGCTTTGAAGGTTTGAAAGATGGTTATCGATCCGATTGAGCCGGACATGTACATTGGCGTCCATCACGCCGTAGGTTGCTTGTGATTTCATCGGCGAGAGTTTTCGTGGTTGATCACCTTCTGGAGGTTCATCAATCAACCGCGGCTGTATATTTCTCTGAGAAGTATGAGTGTCTTCAAGAATTTTCTGATTGAGCCATTCACCCAGAGTCATTCCAGCGTGCCGGGCACCACTTTTTGCCACTTCACGCGCCTGTGATTTTATACCTTTTACACTCCAGGGTACGCCGGGTTTCATGATAAAATGCCACGTTGTCATTATGGAATTAGGCGTGCGAGGCGCGGTTAAGTTTTGCTTCTCAGCCAAATATAGAATTTCAGTCTGTTGTAAATAATCAGTTAAATTATGAGTTTCTATGTGTGGATATGAAAAGTTCGCGTCTGTGGTGACCGACTTGTCTTCAAAGTGATGTGCTTACCTGATGTTGGCACACTCCATTCATCGTGGATGTTATTTTCTATATGGTAAATCCGGCTAAGGTAGAGCGGATTTTAGCTCAACAAGTCGAGTTTTGTTTTCGATGGTTGCATAACGAAGGATTGACGTTTCCTATGGACAGGTCAGACACCGGTAGTCGTTTCTAAGTATTGGTGTTGAATTTATCAAAACGCTATCCAGGGTGTGAGGGATTTGCTGGTATGAGTTCCTGCGCATAAGAACTCTCAGGGCTACGTAGTTTGTCGGGTGCCGGGGTAGAGTTGCAGGCATGATGCAGCCTCTACAGGTATTGCCTGATGGAGTAAGTATATTGATTGATAAAGAACTGAGTAGTTTAATTCTACTGGTGGTAGTGCTCGTTATGGCGGTGACGCCATCGTCTTTTGCACGGGACAGGTTTAGGTTTGATAATGACCGGTTCATGGTTAGCGAGATTGATAACGGCGTGTTTCGGATTGATCGATATTCGGGTGTTGTATCACTTTGTAAGCGCCGAAGTGGTGAGTGGGTGTGCGAACTAGTGGCCGATGATCGGGAGGCTATGTTGCGTGAAATTAAGGAT
>CAUZRD010000230.1:0-3008 GCA_963582255.1 Alphaproteobacteria bacterium
TTCAAGATCGATACGAGGCGGATCCTACGTAAGAAGATGTAGTAGCCTAGCAGCGCTAGCGAGAAATGCGGGTAACTAGCTAGACGCGATGTGCCGAAGCGCTTTTGTACACCTTTGACATAGACCCAGTCGAAATAGCCGTAGCCCCACTTCTCCGGCAATATAGCCTCAGATGTTACGTTGGTTCCGGTGATGACGTGCTTGAGATTATGCTTTGCTGCCATCTCGTAGAGTAGTGCAAATATTGCGTGGTCGGTCGGAACCTCTCCATCGGGAGTTGCTGCTTTAAGGAAAGATAACTGCAGGTCACGGAACTCCACCCAGTCGATCACGTGAGTGTGTAGGTCTATCCCTAGTGTATCAAGTGTCTTTTGGATGTTGGTAACGGCTAGTGTGGAATCCCAACCGTTGTCGAGGTGGACCGCCAGTGGACGCAGGCCAAGTTCCTTAACAATATATGCAACGTAGGTGCTATCCACACCACCACTGACGCCAATCACGCAGTCATAGGGTTTTCCTTCGCCCTCGGTTTTAATCTCGGTGATCAAAGCGGCGAGCGTTGCCTCGCGCTCGTCAAGAGGTGCCAGGCGCTGTTTGGTAATGCGATCGTAACGGTAGCAATGATTGCAGATCCCATCAGCATCGAAGATGATTTCCGGATCAGTGGTATCCATGATGCAGCGCGTACAGGTTTTATCTTGCATAGATGGCATCCAGGCACAGATCTCCAATGATCTTCAGTAGAGTGGAGCTATCATAGGCATAGCCCTCCACCTTCATAATCCAGATCTGCGGAGAGATGAAGCTGAATGCGATAATATAGCGGAAAGGTATTAAATGACCGCCTTGAGTTCGATGCTCGATGGGTACGTGATTAGCACAGCGCGGTGAGGGCCGTGGAATACGAACATTGCACCCGCGGCCACCGCATTGGCGCCACTGGCAACAGCTGCGCTGAAATCAGTGATCTTACCGGCGCCGCCAGCGGCAATTAATGGAATGTTGGTGGTTCCGCTAACCTTGCTGATCAACTCAAGGTCATAGCCGTGCATCGTACCATCCCGCTCGATGGCGGTCAGCATGATTTCGCCGGCTCCCATGTCCTGCATCTTGCGCGCCCATTCCACAGGGTTGATCCCGGTGCCTTTGGTCCCAGAATGGGTGTGTACTTCGTAGCGGCCGAAAAAGGTCTTTTTTACATCGATGGATACTACTACTGCCTGGGAGCCAAATTCCCTTGCCGCAGTGGCGATAAGGTTGGGATTATCGATCGCTGCAGAGTTTATCACCACTTTCTCGATACCGATTCCGAGAATACGGTGCATCTGTTCGATAGTGCTAATTCCGCCGCCGTAGGCTACTGGCATGAAGCATTCGCCAGCAATATCCGTGATGGTGTTGAAGGCAGGTCCTTTGGCCTCAGTGGTCGCAGTGATATCAAGCAAGATTAGTTCATCGACTTCCTTATCGTTGAAGATCTTAATAGCATTGATCGGATCGCCGACATATTTTGAGTCACGGAAACCGATGGTTTTGACCAAACCTTCTCCGCGTAGCAATAGGGTGGGGATTACACGCGTCCTGAGCACCAAGAACTCTCCGCGAAATTCTTGAGAAACCACATGCCAAATTTATGGCTCTTCTCGGGATGGAACTGAACAGCAACGATATTATCGTGAACCACGGCCGCTGCGAAGCGCGAAGTACCATAGTGGGCTTCTAGCAGGACGTCGGAAGCATGGTCGGGCTTTACGAAGAAGGAATGCGCAAAATAGAAACGAGTTTCGTCCTCCATGTTGGCAATAAGGGATATTTCCTTGACCGCGCGAACCTTGTTCCAACCCATATGCGGTACCCGCAGATTCGGATCCGCCACCTGGTTGAATCTAACGGTATTAGCCGCAACCCACCCTAGACCGGGCAACATGCCCTCTTCGCTACTCCGCGTCATCAAGTGCATGCCAAGGCAGATGCCCAGAGTCGGTACGCGCTCTTCGATCACCTTACGGTTCAGCAGCGGAATCATACCAGATTGAGTTAGCTTCTGCATGCCAGCATCAAATGAACCAACACCTGGTACGATAATTTTTGTGGCCTCTTCTAATTGGTCGGGAGCTGAGGCAATGCGAGATGTTTGGCCAATCTTGTTTAGCATGTTGGCCATTGATCCCAAATTGTTTGTGCCGCAGTCAATGATCGTGATCATTGCATTTCCAAATCCCACTCACGCATTAGTTCAAGCATATTTGTGATGTACCCGGGGCGGAAAAAATAGTTTGATTGGTCTGACGTCACTACTGCCCAATTGCGTAGCTTTATCATATGGGCAAGTTGCTCGGGAGACTCAATGAGCGGCGCTGCTCCTGTCCCCATCAGTTTAGTCATGTTGGTATGCCCCGGCATGCCGAGCACGGCAGTCGGAGTGCCGATGCCCAGTGATTCGTAATGGCAGATTGAGGAAATGCTTAGATGAAGATCAGAGAGGGCAATCATTTCATGGGTAGGGGGCATAGCACCACCCTCCATCACTTCAAGACGTGGATCACGGCGGGCGATGGCACGATAGGTATCGCCGTCGCCGATATATCCGGGGTGGAGCCGAATGATAAAGCGAATTGACCCGGAATAGGCGGTCAGGAAATCCAAAATAAATTGAGCAACTTGCTCTTGAGAAATGCTTTGGGAGGTAAATATGATGATCGGCTGCGTTGGATCGGAGCGAAATTTTTTTTCTCGCAGAGACCGACCGCTTGCGATCGCAGGGGAGCCAACGGCACGCAGGCGTCCCAATTCCCCCAAAGCCGTTCCGGACAGGTGCTCCACTTCATGCTGACCAAATACGGCTAAACGGTCAGGGAGCAACAGGCTTGACACGTCGGTGTCGAGCGCCGATGCGGGGATCGAATCGGGGTGATTAACATCAAAGTCGCCATGCTGGATTTCTGTATAAGGAATGCCGAGTGATCGCGCAGCAGCAATCAACGGAAATAGCCCGGTGTTGGCTGCTA
>CAUZRD010000231.1:0-3002 GCA_963582255.1 Alphaproteobacteria bacterium
TGCAGATATTGATTTCAGCCATAACGGAGAGAAGTGCAGTTTCGATACTTTCTTGGTTCGTTTTGATATCCAAGATCCGGTGCTGCATAAATTGACTAAGACCGTTCGCGTTGGAAGAGGCCTGGTTGTCGGCTGTGTAGCTGGCAATTTGGCAGCCAATGACGCTGATCACACGGCGCTGGCGTGTGGGATGGTGATCTACGATGCTCTCTATTCTTGGATTTGAAATGCATCGGTCGAACAGTGTAATTAGCCATCTTTAGCAGTGAACTGATGAGCAACGCGGAGAGCTGGATGGTTGAGACTATAAGAGAAAGTGCCACACCGAGCCAAAGTGAGGCATTTGCTGTTTGGCTGAAGATCGGGTTGTTGAGTTTTGGCGGTCCAGCAGGGCAAATCGCGCTCATGCATAAAATCCTTGTCGAGGAGCGTAAATGGATTGACGAGTCACGGTTCCTGCATGCCTTGAACTACTGCATGCTTTTACCGGGACCGGAAGCGCAACAACTGGCGACGTATATCGGTTGGTTGTTGAATCGGACCATTGGCGGGTTGGTGGCGGGCATGTTGTTCGTTCTGCCAGGAGCTGTGGTTATGTTGGCCTTAAGCATTGCTTATGCACTCTATGCGGAAATTCCGCTTGTAGCCGCGGCATTCGTTGGCGTAAAGGCGGCGGTTTTGATCGTAGTCGTTGAAGCTGTGCTGCGCATCGGTAAGCGCGTTTTGAAGACGGTGCCGATGTATTTGATTGCAGCCGCAGCATTTGTGGCCATTTTTCTATTTGCGGTACCGTTTCCAATCATCGTTGCCGGTGCGGCTATGTTTGGCTTTATTGGTGGGATGACCCATCCCAACCTCTTTGTTGTTATCAAGGAGCAATCGGCGGACAACATGGGGACGGCCAGTGTTGTAGACGCGATGGCGACGCGCGGAGAGTTGGGCCATACAGCTCCGTCCGGCCGGCGATCACTCTGGCTTATCCTGATCTTTGGCGTGTTATGGGGCGGTCCAGTCGCAGCACTTTTCTATGCTTTTGGCTCAGGTAACGTCTTTGCTGAGGAGGCGGCGTTCTTCAGCAAGCTGGCAGTGGTGACCTTTGGCGGTGCGTATGCGGTGCTGGCCTATATGGCGCAGCAAGCGGTTGAGACATACAATTGGTTGACCGGTGCGGAAATGCTTGACGGTCTTGGGTTGGCGGAAACGACACCTGGACCATTGATCATGGTGACCCAGTTCGTTGGGTTTATTGGGGCCTATCGCTGCGCTGTTGGGATTGATCCGATCCTAGCTGGCATCCTAGGCTCCATCGTGACGGTCTGGGTGACCTTCGCACCGTGCTTCCTATGGATATTCCTGGGCGCTCCTTATATAGAACGACTGCGCAATAATCTGCACTTAAGCGCCGCTCTATCGGGAATTACCGCTGCCGTCGTTGGCGTGATTCTAAATCTCGCCGTTTGGTTTGGACTGCGTGTGACTTTCGATAAAATAGGTTCGATAAATTTCGCAGGTTTGTCGGTTCCCACGCTCGAATTTGCGACCGCTGATCTGACGGCGATTGGCCTGACGATCGTTGCCGGTGTAGCGATGTTTCGCTTCCATTTAAATGTATTGCTGACCCTTGCGATTTGTGGTGGCGGCGCGATGATCTTGTATCTAGTGCTTTAGAGCGAGTATTGAGGCCCAAGAAATTGGTGCAGGGTTGGTGCGACGGCGGTTTTGTATGTCGACTAAATTTCCCCCGTACTTGAAAATAGCCTCATTTAGTTGACCGGTGGACTATTGGGCAGTGACAAATTCAAAATTGACGGGGTTTCTCTCATTCCCAGCATTAACCATATATTCGCTGGTTTATTTTGTTTTTGAGCGAGAAAGATGAGATCGCTATCTCTTGGGATAATTACGATTGTGCTGGTCCATTTACCGTTGAGCGATTGGACCATGTCCTTTGATGCCAGCGCGAAATGTACTTCCGTCAGCTAGGGTTGGGGGTTTGTTGAAAAGGGCTTCTTTTCTGTGGGGTCTTTTCTTTTATGGATTTTCACCTGAAGGACGTGACAAGTTGGCCCTGTGACCCAATCATTGTTTATAACAGATTTTCAAAAGGACATATTACGTGGCTCAAAATACTATTCGCGTTGGCCTGATCGGCGCCGGTGGAAATACCCGCTCCCGGCATATTCCAGGATTGAAAGAACAAGCCGGCGTCGAACTTGTGGCAGTCGCGAACCGCACCGTTGCCTCCGGTAAAATAATCGCCGACGAGTTCGGTGTCGATCGGGTTTGTGAGGACTGGCGCGAGCTTTTGGAGGATGACGACATTGACGCGGTCTGCATTGGGACATGGCCTTATATGCATGCGCCACTCACGATTGCCGCGCTTGAATCTGGAAAGCATGTGCTGTGCGAAGCGCGCATGGCTATGAATTCGGTCGAAGGCCATCAGATGCTTGATGTTTCACGCTGGTGCCCGCATTTAGTTGCACAAATAGTACCGTCGCCGATGACTTTGGCGTTTGATCAGACGATCATTGAGATGATCAGCAAAGGCTATATTGGCGACCTGATCGCGCTAGATGGGCGCATCGCCGCGAATAGTGATTTTCCGCAACCAGATGCGCCGTATCACTGGCGGCATGACAAGGTGCTCTCAGGTAACAACATCATGACCATGGGCATCTGGTACGAAGGCATCATGCGCTGGGTTGGCACCATGAAGACGGTACATGCGCTTGGGCAGAGTGTCGTTCAACACCGTAAGGACGAGAAAGGCCGCCGCCAGGCGATGGTCATCCCGGATCATGTGGATGTTAGTGGCGAGATGGAGCAAGGGGGGCAGATGCGACTGAATGTCACCACTGTGGCGGGCCTCTCGACCTATCCAGTGGATATCTATATCTTCGGCACGGAAGGCACCTTGCGGCTCTATCAAACGCGCGGCGGGGCGATGACCTTAGCGGCTGGTAAGCGCGGTGATACAAAACTAAAGGATGTGAAGATTG
>CAUZRD010000232.1:0-2988 GCA_963582255.1 Alphaproteobacteria bacterium
CAACTAGTTTGCACTACTCACGAGCAAGTCGGCAACCTTCGCCACTCCCTCATGTTGTCTGAGATGGCCGATAGAATGAAAGTTGAGAAGAAATTTTTCCCCCGGCTATGCGCGATTCGCTCAGCGATAATCGTGGTTTCAATATAGCTTAGACAAACCCCATTGACTCTGAAACCCGCCATTCCATAGGCGATGACAAATTGATGACGTGGTCCGTTCCTAATCTTTGCAGGCTACACCGGCGTTGTTCATCAACACGGCTGAGGTTGAACTTCGTCTTGGCGAGTGCTTACTTGAACGGCTCTTCCTACCAGGACGACGAGCACGCTCACGACGGCCTTCCCACCCATTTTCTCAGCACAAGCAGCGGAGTAGCCTGAGTGGTCTCTCCTTTATGCTGGAATATTTATGCCTTTCACAAACACCACTATTTTACAAAAGGTATTCATCCGGCTCATCGACAGGCATCCAAACCAAAAATCGAGTTCCTTGCGTAGCTTAGTTTTTAATATCCTGCTGTAATAGAACCAATTAAATCACTATCCTGCATTAGTTTCGGGACGAATTAAATGACCATTATTCATCCTCTCACGCATATCAATCATCTTGTTAAGCCCATTTATATAAGCTCTTGCGGATGCAACCAGTGTGTCGGTATCAGTTCCCCGCCCGGTGACTGAATAATCACCATCTTTCAATCGAACAGAGACTTCCGCCTGCGCATCGGTTCCTCCTGTCACCGCATGAACTTGATAAAGCGCTAGCGAGGCCTGGTGAGGAAACAGCGCCTTAACGGCGTTGAAAATCGCATCGACCGGGCCATCGCCCGTTGAAATATGGGATTTTTCCTCGCCATCGACTTCCAGCGATAAAGTCGCACGCTGCGGTGCACCTGTCCCCGCCACAATGGAAAGTGAGACTAGTTTCAACCGATCATGCGCACCAGCCATCTCATCATCAACTAGTGCGACAATATCCTCGTCATATACGTGTTTTTTCTTGTCTGCCAGCGCCTTGAATCTTTCAAATGTATCCTGAAACGCATTATCACCCAATACATAGCCAAGTTCGGCTAATTTCTCGCGAAATGCATGTCGGCCCGAATGCTTTCCCATAACCAATGTCGACTTTTTTAAACCAACACTTTCGGGCGTCATAATTTCGTAGGTTTTACTGTTCTTCAGCATACCATCTTGATGAATACCCGACTCATGGGCAAAGGCATTCTTGCCCACGATCGCCTTATTATACTGGACTGGGAAAGCTGTAACAGCGGAAACCAGCTTAGATGCTCGCGCTAGAATCGTCGTATTAATACCAGTTGTATAGGGCAAAACATCACTACGGGTCTGGATGGCCATTACTACTTCTTCCAGAGCTGCATTACCTGCCCGCTCGCCCAGACCGTTGATCGTGCATTCAATCTGGCGTGCTCCGGCATCAATTCCGGCCAGTGAATTGGCCACCGCAAGTCCCAGATCATTATGACAGTGGGTCGAAAAATAAACCTCATCCGCTTTCGGCACTCGTTCATGAAGAGTCTTGATCAAATTTCGAAATTCATCTGGTACCGCATACCCGACAGTATCTGGAATATTAATTGTAGTAGCACCGGCTTTAATAGCCGCTTCGCAGCACCGACATAAAAAATCGATCGGTGTGCGTGTCGCATCCATACCCGACCATTCCACATCATCGACGAGATTTCGTGCCTGTGTCACCGTGGCAGAGATGATTTCAAGCACATCGTCTTCCGATTTACGCATCTGATGCTCCAGATGGATCGGAGAAGTCGAAACGAAGGTATGAATTCTCCCGTGCCTAGCATTACGAACGGCTTCACCTGCTCGCTCAATATCAGAGGAAATAGCTCTTGCTAGCCCCGCAACCACAGCATTTTTAGTTCGCTCAGCAATCGCTGCCACCGCGTCAAAATCACCATTCGAAGCGATCGGAAAACCTGCCTCAATAATATCGACACCCATCTCATCTAGAACCTCCGCAACCTGGAGTTTTTCCTCAATGGTCATGGTTGCGCCCGGTGATTGTTCACCATCGCGCAGTGTGGTATCGAAAATTCGAATATATTTGTTGTCGTTAACGCTCATCTTACGGTCCTTGAATCAATCACCCGACGCGTTCGGATACGTGGTTTCTCCTTTTTTTACTTTCCCCTGAGTTCTATCCCTCTCGGATACATCAAAACTCAGGGGCAGATAAGGAGGTGTTCCACGAGCAATTTAGTCCTGACCGCTAGTCTAAGCAGACATAGATTTGCACTCAAATCATCGGCAATTTTTAACGTATAGGTCATCCGAACAACCGCTCTGCCCTAATCCATTCAGATTCAGTGGCACCAGTGTGGTGATCACACATCCATAACCACCGATCAATGCTCTGCGATGACCATGGTGTAGGCTAATCACGCAAGGCCGGCAACAGCTCGCATTAACTAACTACTTCTGAACGCACCCGCTGTATGTATCAAATGTATTGGAAATGTATGCTTAATATAGATACAAAAATAAGGCTGAATACACTCTGAAATTATCCGCGCACTATAAAGCAATACATTGGTCATCACTCATAACCTGTCATAAGCGCGGCAGAATTGGCACCAGATCGAGCGGTTCCTCGGGAATCTCTGGTATAATCCAAGAAACATTCTCAATCCGGCATTGTTGGTGTGCGGCAAGCAAACAGATAGAACAGTTGGACAAGTTAGATAATTAGTACTCAAGTACGGAAATTTATTGATTAATCAGATAACGTTGCTCGCGTGCAAAGGCTAATCTTTGATAGCTAACGTAATCTCCAGGGGTGCCATATTAGATATCGACATAGCACCTTGCGGTATCAACTGACCAAAATGTAGCTCTATCCTCTTACAAACGCTCACTGATTTCAGGCTAATTCTTTTCCTTGTCGACCAATTTACCTGCGGTGATCCACGGCATCATTTCGCGAAGACGCGCACCCACTTCCTCA
>CAUZRD010000233.1:0-2970 GCA_963582255.1 Alphaproteobacteria bacterium
CGGCTCGGTGATTTCTACCACATCTATTACGGCGGCATAGACTCAGACGGCATTGTGGATCGCAGCAGCGCTTTGACGGCCCTGATGGCCAATGTGGCAGAAAGGCATGCACTTGAAATGGCCTGCGCCGCGGTCATGATTGATTTTGAGCGACCAGACGGCGAACGACTTCTGTTTAATGGCATTGATGCCAGTACATCGCCTGGCTTGGAAGCACACGGCGAGTTTGATGTCGAAGCGGCCTCCGCAGAAACCGCAGAAACCTATTCCATCAGCGGCAACATTACAGCGGGCGAAAAGACAATCACCTTATCCTTCACGAACGACTGGTTTGAAGAAGGTAGCGGCGATAGAAACCTGGCGTTGTCTACTCTCACCATCACTGATCGGATGGGTGACACAGCCCTATTTCTGGAACTCAACCAACTCAATTCAATCAGCGAGGCGACCTGGGGAAACTGCGGAAACCCTAACGGTTCAAGGTTCCTCCTTTGGAGCAATTGCACCCTCTCAATCCCCTTCTCTGCCGACCTCGATGGCAATCACACCGTTTCAGTGGTCGCCTACGGTGAGCAAGCTGGCCCCGATGCACCTGTCCTGGTGGTTTCAGTAAACGACAATAATCCTGACTTCGCAGCCTCAAACGGCGGTAAAGCGGCGAAGGCAGTTATTGTCGACCTGCATAAGCGTTTCCTGGGGCAGTCACTGGACGTGAACGACCCAGAGATTCAGGCAACGTATCAACTTTTAGTTGATTCCTGGCAGGCGCGGCAAAGTTGGATGGTCGAGCGTGGCACCTGGGCCAATGGGCCGGACGAAGGATGTCCCTGGTACGCTGTTCCGGGGCAGCATAGAGACGGCGCCGGTATTCGTCACGACGACACCTCTGGAATGAAGAGCAGCTGGCAGTCGGTGATCGCCTACCTTATGACGGATTTCAATTACCTGCACGAGTAAAAACCATGAACAGGCGCGAATTTATCAAAAAGACAGCGCTTATCGGCGCCTCTGGCCTCATGCTTCCCGCGGCCAGGCTCTATGGCGCCGTCGACGGTGGTTATACGGGCCGGCTGCTGATACAGCTGCAAGCCGGCGGCGGTTGGGATGTGTCCAGCTACTGTGACCCGAAGGTTAATCAGCCGGGTGAACCAGCGATTACTCACTGGTCCGAAGCTGGAGATATTCAACAGGCCGGTAATATTCCCTTTGCACCCTTCGCGAACAACGCCTTTTTGTTCGAAAAATACCATCGGGACATGTTGGTCATCAATGGCGTGGATATGCAAACCGGTTCACACGATACAGGCACAACACATAACTGGAGTGGTCGCGTCGCCGAGGGTTACCCAACACTGACAGCAATGTTCGCCGCGAAAAACGCCCCCGAACAACCCCTGTCATACATTAACTTTGGCGGCCACGCCCAAACCGCGGGGCTCATCAGACACAGCCGATTAAACAATATAGACGCGTTAAAGGAAATAATAAGGCCAGAATCAATCGGGGACGATACCTTAAGAAACGCCGACGACCTGGCGCGAATAAGGGCAGCCGCGCAGGCCCGCCTCGAGAGACAATTAGACAATGTTTACCTCACACCGAGAAAGATGAATAACATGAGCGCCTACCAGCAAGCATTGAATTCGCGGTCCTCGCTGGCGGAGCTCACTAATTACCTTCCCTCGCAAAGTGACATTATTGAATACCAGCAGGTAAACAGCGAGACCGACAGCGATCTGCAAAGGCAAATACAGTTGACCATCGCCGCCTTCGATTCGGGCCTCGCGAGCGCCAGCGACCTCTCCGCCGGGGGGTACGACACGCATAGTAACCATGATGTACTTCACGAGGGGCTGTTTACCCATCTCAACGAGTCCATCGATCTGTTGTGGACCTTGGCAGAAGACGCCAACATTGCGGACAGGCTTACCGTCGTTATTGGCTCTGAGTTCAGCAGAACGCCTTATTACAACGCAGACAACGGCAAAGATCACTGGCCCACCGGCTCGGTCATTGTCATGGAGAAGTCACCCTCGTGGGGTAATCGTGTGATCGGTTCTACCGACGAGGGGCAGAATGCCCACAACATCAACTCAAGCACCTTGGAACAAGACGATGCCGGCGGCACTCACATCTACCCCAAGCATGTTCACAAAGCGCTAAGACGCCACCTGGGATTGGAAAATACTTTCGTCGATCAGGACTTCAAATTCCTGGGTACTGAGGACTTTGACTTCTTTGGCTGAGCGTCCCAAGCACTTTGACCGGCTTAGCCGGGATAACTCTCTGACATTGGTAACATCGGTGGGTGAATACATAGAAACACCACCGATTCCCACCCGACATCATCAGTTACGCTGTCTGGCGCTATTATAGATTCAATCTGAGCCATCGCGATATCGAGGGTTTGTTAGCCGAACGCGGCATCACCGTCAGCCGCGAAGCGATCCTCCTTTTCAGGCGCAGCGGTTTTTGGCTGCATATGCAGCGGTTAACAATTTATTTGATCAGGGCAGGCGCCTGGTTCGGGCTGAACACTATCGAGATCTCAGGGTCGGTGTGTTCAACCGATGGCGTAGGTTGGTTGTTTGAACGAAGACACCAGGTTTATGCGGCCACAAGAAGTTAATTTGTTGATACCCAAAGAATAGTTTCTTTAAATTTCAAATTTCAAATTTTTCTGTATTTGATAAAAAAGCTATCTGGCATTTATATACCTTTATTTTCGTGCTTGTAGCCCTTTACCTATAATGGTTTGACAATCAGCAACTATTGGTTTGGGTTAGGATAGGGCTCCAGGATATTTCGAGCAAAGTCTTGATTACTAAAATTGTCAAAATAGTAAAAACCTAAAATGAAAAAGATATTATTTTTAGTCTCCCTTCTTAGCACTTTCTGCTTTGCCGCAGATCAAGAAGATCGAATATCAGAATTGAATGGCATCAACATATGGTGGCAAGATCACGGTGA
>CAUZRD010000234.1:0-2951 GCA_963582255.1 Alphaproteobacteria bacterium
TGCGAGACAGACATCCGGTCCTAGGCCCAGGCGCTCCATCACCCCTGGCCTGAATCCCTCGATAAGCGCATCAGCGTTTTCTACCAGCCGCAGTACTGTCTCAACAGCGGCTGGATTTTTGAGGTCTAGTGCGATCGAGCGGCGTCCTCGGTTTAGCACGTTCGCTCTGTGCCCTGTGCCTTTCTGGTTCAGTCTGTCGATGCGAACCACCTCAGCACCCATGTCGGCCAACATCATGGCGCAGAAGGGCCCTGGGCCAATCCCAGCCATCTCCAGTACTTTTAATCCCTGTAGCGGTCCCATTTTTATTCCTATCATTAAATGCAATTGCTACGGATCATAGGGGATTGTGTAGAGGAAATAAAACCAATGTGGGAAAAATTTCGTAATGTAGGGCGTGTAAATGTTGTTTCATTAGCTGTTTCACTTTTGCAATGGATACATTATCCTTTTGCGTCCCCTATTTAATGAAAGTTACCAACTCACGGCGCCAAGCGATTATGGAACTACAGAATAAAACAGCATTTATCACCGGTGGAGCATCAGGTCTAGGCTTGGCCACCGCACGGAATTTTGTTGATGCAGGCGCGAAGGTCATGTTGTTCGACCTGAACGCGGAGATGTTACAAAAGGCTGCCGCCGAGCTGGGTGAAAATGCTATCTATTATGCAGGTGATGTTGCGGATGAAGTGTCGGTAGCGGCGGCACTCGAAATGACTAAAGAAAAATTTGGCACGGTACACATCAATGTAAACTCCGCAGGAATCGGTGGAGCTGCGCGCACCGTTGGAAGGAATGGCCCGATGCCGTTACAGAAATTCGAGCACATCGTGAGGGTCAACCTGATCGGCACCTTCAATGTGCTGCGTCTGTGCGCTGAAGTGATGCAGCTTAACGATCCGGTGACAGCAGACAATGAGCGTGGAGTCATCATCAATGTGGCTTCCATCGCCGCATTCGATGGTCAGACTGGCCAGGCAGGTTATGCGGCATCCAAGGGAGGCATCGTGTCGATGACATTACCGATTGCCCGAGATCTAGCGAAGCGAGGTATTCGAGTTAATACAATCGCGCCAGGAGTATTTGAGACGCCATTGCTGGCATCAGCTCCGGACGAGGTGCGAGACCCACTCATAGCTATAACTCAATTTCCAAAGCGTCTTGGTAACCCTGAAGAGTTTGCAGATCAGGTGGCGCATATCGTGACGTGTTCATATCTTAATGGCGAAACAATCAGGCTAGACGCGGGCATTCGTATGCCGGCACTTTGATAGTTATTTTTTAAATAAGATTTATAGTTATCTAACTAATTCACTAATTGCCAGGGGGCAAAAAAATGGCTGATGCATATATAGTCGGAGCAGTGCGTACTGCAACAGGAAAGAAGAAAGGTAGATTGAGTGCTATCCACCCTGTGGATCTGGGCGCAATCGTAGTTGATGAATTGGTCGATAGAACGGGTATTCCTACCGATGCTGTGGACGATGTGATATTCGGTGTCGTAGTGCAGATCGGCTCACAGGCGGGCAATCTAGGTCGCAATGTATCTATGTCGTCCAAGCTCGATCTTGCTGTGCCAGGAACAACGGTAGACCGCCAATGTGGCTCGTCGTTACAGGCCATTCAATTTGGTGCGCAGGCGGTTATGTCGGGCACTCAGGACGTTATTATTTCCGGCGGCGTGGAAGCGATGAGTACGGTAGAGATCGGCTCTAATATACGTGATGGCCTACCGAATGGCCGTGGCATTCCCAAAGGAGAACGTTTGGAGCTTCAGTATCCTGGTATTCAGTTTAGTCAGTTTGATGGCGCAGAGTTATTGGCGGAAAAGTATGCGATTACTCGTGCCGATCTCGACGCCTTTGGACTATTGAGTCATCAGCGTGCAAAAGCGGCTACTGATAATGGCTACTTCAAAGAAGAGGTTGTTCCGCTAAATATTAAGTTAGAAGATGGTTCGGCTGACGTGCATCTAGTCGATGAAGGTATTCGTGGCGGCGCAACTTTAGAAGGCATGCAATCTTTAAAAACCCTACGAGAAGGCGGAGTGATAACAGCCGGTACGGCGAGCCAGATTAGTGATGGTTCAGCAGCTGTCATGATTGCAAATGAGATGGCGATAGCGAAATACAATCTACCGGTGCGTGCGAAGATCCACTCGTTGGCGGTAGTTGGCTCAGATCCGGTGATCATGTTAGAAGGCCCTATCCCAGCGACACACAAAGTACTAGCCAAGGCAGGGCTCACCATCGATGATATCGATCTGTACGAGGTCAATGAGGCGTTCGGGTCGGTGCCTCTAGCGTGGGCAAAGGCGGTGGGTGCGGACCTAGACAAGTTAAATGTAAATGGTGGCGCACAGGCTTTAGGCCATCCGCTAGGTGCTACTGGAGCGAAGCTCATGACCACGTTAGTACATGAGTTAGAGCGGCAGAAGAAGCGCTATGGTTTGCTTGCTATCTGTGAGGGTGGCGGTACTGCAAACGCCATGATCATCGAACGTATGGATTCGGTTACAGCCTAAGAGAAAATGCCATGATTGATTCCTATGATTCCCCTTGGATGGATGAAGAGTTGCATATTATGCGCGACGCAGTCGCCAAATTCTTGCAGAAAGAATTTGTACCGAAGATGGATAAGTGGGAGAAGCAAGGCTTCGTCGATCGAGATGCTTGGCTTATTGCTGGAAAGGCCGGTCTACTTTGTGCATCAATACCAGAAGAATACGGCGGCGGAGGCGGCAACTTCAAGCACGAGATGGTATTGGTCGAAGAGCTTAGCTACGCCAACGTTACCGGGTTTGGAAACGGTGTGCATTCTGGCATTGTTGCCCATTACATTAATTCTTACGGGAGTGGAGAGCAGAAGAGGAAATGGTTGCCGCTAATGGCGAGCGGAGAGATCGTCTCTGCTATCGCTATGACCGAGCCAGGCACTGGCTCCGATCTTCA
>CAUZRD010000235.1:0-2889 GCA_963582255.1 Alphaproteobacteria bacterium
AGCCTGCAAAGATTAGGAACGGACCACGTCATCAATTTGTCATCGCCTATGGAATGGCGGGTTTCAGAGTCAATGGGGTTTGTCTAAGCTATATTGAAACCACGATTATCGCTGAGCGAATCGCGCGTAGCCGGGGGAAAAATTTCTTCTCAACTTTCATTCTATCGGCCATCTCAGACAACATGAGGGAGTGGCGAAGGTTGCCGACTTGCTCGTGAGTAGTGCAAACTAGTTGGATAGTCCGCGGATGCTAAAGTGCGGAGATACCCTCCAGGATTTGTCATTTTGAGTTTGGGCTACCGTTGTCTCGGAACAATAGCTTGAGAATGACATTCTCTCGGGAATGGATCACATTGAAAGCAATAATTCATTTGCAGAATAAGGACACTTTTCCATGCAAAGTCGCCAACTTGGAACTTCATCACTAGAGGTCTCACCACTCTGTTTTGGCTGCAATGTCTTTGGTTGGACGGTGGACGAGGGTATATCGTTCCGGCTGCTCGACGGATGGCTGGATGCCGGGTTCAATTTTTACGATACGGCAGATGTCTATTCCCGCTGGCATGATGGCAATGAGGGAGGCGAGTCAGAAACCACCTTGGGTAAATGGCTGGTGAGTCGCGGTTGTAGGCACAAAATTGTGCTAGCAACGAAGTTTGGCATGGATATGGGAGAGGGCAAGGTCGGCCTGTCACCGGACTATATGGTGCGGGCAGTTGAAGATTCACTCCGTCGTCTGAAGACTGATTATATAGATCTCTACCAATCCCATAAGGATGACGAGAATACACCGGTGGACGCGACGCTTGAGGCGTATGCGAAACTGATTGAGCAGGGCAAGGTGCGGGAAATCGGTGCGTCAAATTTTTCGGCAACACGGATGAAGGAAGCACTCGATGCTAGTAAGAAGCAGGGACTGCCGCGCTACCAAAGCTTGCAACCACTCTATAGTCTGGTCGAGCGTGACACGTTCGAAGGTGATCTCGAAGAGCTCTGTTTGGCAGAAAATATCGGCGTGATCGGCTTCTATTCTCTTGCCAGTGGCTTTCTTACCGGAAAGTACCGCTCGAAGTACGACATGGTAGGCCGTATCCGCGCCCCACGTGTCGAGAAATACATGACCAAAGACGGCTTCCGTGTGCTTGACGCTTTGAATGAAGTGGCCATGAAGCACAATGCTAAGATGGGTCAAGTGGCATTGGCCTGGCTGATGGCGCGGTCGAGTGTGACCTCGCCGATTGCGAGCGCCACCAATATGGATCAACTTGTGGAATTAATAGAGACTGTCGAGTTGTCGCTTGATGCGGAGGACATCGGTAAGATCGATGAGGCGAGTAAATGAGCGAGGGTTTTGAGCGTGGTGAGCTCTAACGGTTCTTAAGTCGAGATGGAGCAACATGCTTGCTATTGCGAGAAGTGTAGGCAATGGGCGGAGCGCAATTACTACGCATAAGAAACCGGTCTGGAAGAAATTTATGCTTTGGTCGCAGATCAACAGCTATCGATGGTTTTTCTTGGTGCGACGAAGTTTTTTCTAGCTTGACGATGTGCTGTGCTCAAGGCTTCCACAGCCAGTCGGGACCTAAATTAGTTACATCAGTGCAGCCTATCTGTCCCAATGTTAAGGAGATCTCCTCAGATAGGATGTCATAGGCACGCCGGGTGCCAGCAAGGCCACCGGCCGATGTACCGTAGAGGCCGGCACGGCCTATAAAGGTAAATTTTGCTCCAATGCACAATGCGATTATGACGTCTGCACCGCGACGGATGCCACTATCGAACATAACCGTTGTCTTGTCGCCAACAGCGGTAACAATTTGGGGTAACATTTCGATAGCTGCTGGAGCGCGGTCGAGCTGACGACCTCCATGATTTGAAACAATAATCCCGTCGGCTCCCTCAGCCACTGATCTGATTGCATCCTCTGGATGGAGGATGCCCTTCACAATCACTTTTCCGGGCCACATATCGCGGTAGATACGCAAATCTTCCCAAGTCTGGTTGGTTGCAGGGACATTGGCAATAAATAGATCCACCGGATCTTTAATACGGCCATCCTTGCCAGCGTATTTCATCCACGATCCTAAGCTCGGCGCGCCACCGTTTTTGAAATAGTCGATGATCCATGCTGGGTGGGTAAGGGCTTCTAGAAACAGATGTGGTTTCATGCTCTGACGCTGTGAAAAACCGTTTCGAATATTTTTTTCTCTTTTCGTACGCTGAGGAACATCCACTGTAACGACGAGGCCTTGAAATCCGACATCGCGTGCGCGCGCGATCTGATCCAGTACGATCTCGCGATCAAGAGTTGCATAAATCTGATACCAGGTGTGGTCGGGGGCTATTTTTGCGATATCTTCAATTGAGGCGTTAGCTGCGCCGGACATCACATAGGGAATGTTGACGTCGCGTGCGGTGGTTGAAAGAAAACTTTCTGCACCTCGGCGGAAGAGTCCAGCAGTTCCGGTCGCACCAAAACCAAAGGGGCTGGCATACGTTTTGCCGAACAGTTCGGTTTTCTGCTTGCAATTAGTCACATCGACTAGATAGCGCGGTAGCAGACAGAACTCGCGCAGCTCCTTTATATTTCGGGACATGCCAATTTCGTCTTCGGCACCATTTTCTAGAAAGTCAAAGGCAATTTTTGGCATACGTCGCCGCGCCATTTCCCGCAAATCATTTATGTTGACTGCCCGATTAACATTCATCGCTGGTTCCCTCGCTCATTTTTTTCATATTGCCGTGTTGATCTCGCGGAACCAAGGGGTCATTAGTGATTTGAAACGCGGAATCTTAGGTAAGAGAAGTAGGTGTGCATCGATACTTGTGAAGTTAATGGCTGGTACGATAAATTTACAGCGCCTAAACACTGAGGTTGGAGGAATGCGA
>CAUZRD010000236.1:0-2844 GCA_963582255.1 Alphaproteobacteria bacterium
TCTTTCAGCAATCTTGATCGTCACAGACATTATTTAATAGCAATCTGTATTGCGGCACGGTTAAGAGACACTTGGCTGAGTTTATTCAGTCGACCGATGATAAATTGGTTTTGCTCGTCTGATCAAGTCATCATTGATCGGCAGAAACAGCGGTGCTTCCAGTCAGAATTTATCGGCGGAGGCAGCGGCCCAGGATAACGCATGAATGCCTGGCGGCACATGGCCATCGCGTAAAGCATTCTTTTCGATGCACTCATAGAGTTCAGCAAACGTCTGCGCCGGACCATCATTGACCCGGCGGTAAATATGCTCGGACGTGAGCTTATCCGGATCGTCCATGCCCATAGCCCCTGTCAATTCAAGGAAGCTGCGGATCGTTGCCTCATGATAGTTAGCGACGCGTACATGCTTAGCTTCGACATCAAGGGCGCTGGCGCGTCGTGGGTTCTGAGTCGCGACGCCAGTAGGACAGGAATCGTTGTTACATTGACGCGCTTGAATGCAGCCAACGGCAAACATCATCGGCCTCGCTACATTGCATATATCAGCGCCAAGTGCGAGCTTAGTTACCATATCAAAGCCAGTGGCAATCTTGCCGCTAGCGATGACACAAATTTTATCCCGTAGGCCAATGCCAACAAGACATGAATGAACAAAAACCAGTGCTTCGTTGATCGGCGTACCGAGACTGTTGCTAAATTCTGGCGGTGCCGCACCAGTGCCGCCTTCGGAGCCGTCGACGGTGATGAAGTCGGGCAGGATACCGGTTTCTAGCATGGCCTTGCAGATGCTCATGAACTCGCGACGCACACCAATACACAACTTGAAACCAACTGGCTTGAAGCCCGAAAGGCTGCGCAGTCTGTCGACAAATTCGAGCAGGCCTCGCGGCGACGAGAATTCCGGGTGTGATGGTGGTGACAGGCAGTCCTTTCCTTGTTCGATAAGCCTAATCGCAGCAATCTCAGCCGAGACCTTCTTTGCCGGCAAAAGGCCTCCATGCGACGGTTTTGCACCCTGCGACAGCTTAATCTCGATCATTTTGACAGCGTTAAGCGTCGCACATTCAGCAAAGGCGTCAGCATCGAATCGCCCGGCTGCAGTTCGGCAGCCGAAATAACCGGTCCCAATCTGCCAGATAATGTGGCCGCCATGTTTGAGATGATAGGGGCTTAATCCACCCTCGCCGGTATTGTGAGCGAACCCCCCACGTCTGGCACCCTTATTTAGGGCCTCGATGGCATTGCTGCTAAGTGAACCGAAGCTCATAGCCGAGATGTTAAGCCGAGAAGCGTTGTACGGCTGGTTGCATTGCGGGCCTCCAATGATTATCCGGCCAAACGATTCGGGGACATGCTTCGGTGACATCGAATGGAAGGCAAACTCAGCACCATCGCCGTCAAGATCACGCACCGTACCAAACGGTATTGTGTCAGACACCCCTTTGGCACGACGGTAAATAAGTGAGCGCTGTTCGCGATTGTATGGACGACCACTTTGTGGGGTTTCAATGAAGTACTGTTGGATTTCTGGACTGATAAATTCGAGCATATAACGCAGGTGCCCTAGTACTGGGTAGTTGTGCAATACGTTGCTCGTACTGATGAATATGTCGTAAAGCCCAAGAGCTACTAGAGGGAGCGCGACGATCAGCAGATAGAATAACGGCCACCAGAAAATGCCGCCAAGAAAAATGAGCGCCAATACAAAAATCGAAGCAATGTAGAACGCTAACCGCATTTTTGTACTCTTCGGTGTTAGCGACAAATGGTCAAGGGGTTGGCTAAATCAAGTGTTAATCTACCAATAAAGAGCGAGCTGATAGTTTAAACAAGCCACTAATGTCACTTTCTTAGCAGATCTACTGAAGCTAAAAAAAAAATTCTGCAAATTGGCCTACAGAACAGTATTTGACGGCGAGTGAGCAAAAAGTATCCTGTACGATGAAGCACAGATCATTTTCGTCGAAATCTACATACCGTTAGATAAATATTAGTGAGGAAGGGTGTTTAATAATTATGCTGAGAAGTTGACTTTGATATCGAGAGTCTTATGCGTGTTACAGGTTTGAGTTTCTATTCAACATCCTTTTTTTTCGGACGTATTCACTGGCGAAGTTCTGTGAGGAAGAGATATTAGCAAAGGTTAAGCGCTAACTCCTTTACACCAGATGGCGGTCTAAGTACCTCAGAGCGGAGTAGCAAAGTGGCATGCGCTCAGATGACCTATACCCGATCGATCGAGGAGATCGGGCTCCTGTACAGCGCAGATTTCCTTTACCTTCCAGCAGCGAGTCCTAAATCTGCATCCAGACGGTGGATTGGAGGGGCTCGGGATGTCACCCTCGAGCAGAATTCGCTCACGCGTTTCGCGTAGGGTCGGGTCCCTGGGCCGTGGTGCGTGGTCCTTGGGTTAAGGGCCAATGCCCGAGCCCCTAGTGCATTGCGGCTGTTATCGTATGCGGTGAACACGGCTTCGTATGGAGCAAGAAAATTGAAATTACTCTTCTTGTTCGCTCTCTTGTTGAGCACCATCCCAGCGTTGGCAGCTCAGACAATCCTCACCGGCAACGTCACCAAGGTACGTGATGGCGACACCATCGAGGTTGGCAAGATCCCCATCCGTCTGAACGGAGTTTCCGCACCTGAAATGAAAGAGGCGCTTGGCCCGCAGTCCAAGGCATTCATGTCCAACCTTGTCATGGACAAGCGGGTACGCTGCAAATTAGATGGCACTAAGTCCCACGATCGCTGGGTTGGCATTTGCTATCGCGAGGGCCAGGATATTGGCGCTGCCGTCATTGGTGCTGGGTTGGCGCTGGACTGCCCTAGGTTTTCGGGTGGG
>CAUZRD010000237.1:0-2777 GCA_963582255.1 Alphaproteobacteria bacterium
CTGCGCCTATGCCTTGGCCAAGTTGAAATTTTGGGGCCGGGACGCAGTGTTTATGCTGGTCTTGTTCTGTTTATTAATTCCGGTCCATGCCATTGCCTTGCCGCTTTATATCATGCTGTCTAAGGTCGGGCTCATTAACAGTTATGCGGCACTAATCATACCGTGGACGATATCCGTATTCGGCATATTCCTCATGCGTCAGTTTTTTATGACGATTCCCGATGATCTTATCGACGCGGCGCGGATTGATGGGATGAGCGAGTTTTCCATCGTCTGGAAAGTCATGCTGCCCTGCGCCGTCCCGGCGTTGATGGCTTTTGCGATTTTCTCAGTAGTGGCGCATTGGAACGACTACTTCTGGCCACGTATAGCCATCACCTCAGATCGTAATTATTTTACACCACCTCTGGGATTGCGCATGTTCAAGGGCGACAGCGACGGGGATGTTTATGGGCCAATGATGGCTACGGCGACCATAATAGTGACGCCATTGATCGTCGCATTTTTGTTGGCTCAGCGAAAGTTTATTGAAGGGATTACATTATCAGGTATGAAATAATCATGTCAGATATGAAACAACCGTGGCCGCACGGGGGGCAAGCGACAAGTTCTTGTTGCTTACCCAAAAATAAGACTAAGAAGTCGCCAGGGCGGTCCTTGGCAACATAAACTTAAACCTAGGAGTTAACTATGAAACGTATCTTTACTGTCATAGCTGCTGCATCCATATCTATGTTTGCCGCGACCTCTTCGCAAGCGGTTGAAATTGAGTTTGGATATCCGTACGCACACCTTTTTGATACTACTTATACAAAAATCATGAAGAGCTTTGAAAAGGAGCATCCTGACATCAAAGTCAAGTTCCGCGCCACCTACGAAGATTACGAGGACGCTACTCAGGTGGTCTTACGTGAGGCTGTATCCAACACCCTGCCCGATGTAACCATGCAAGGTTTGAACCGTCAGGCAATATTTGTAGAAAAGGGTATTGCTAAGTCTCTAGAGCCCTTTATTGCCAAAGAAGCTAACTTTGCAAAAGAAGGTTATCACAAGGCAATGCTTGATCTTGGAACTTTCGATGGAAAAGTCCATGGACTGCCGTTCTCAGTCTCCCTTCCGGTTGGCTACTACAACATGGACCTGATGAAGAAGGCCGGTATCACCAAGCTGCCGACCAATTGGGGCGAAGTCATCGACACCTGCAAGAAATTGCGTGCCGGTGGTATCAAAAACCCCATCTTCTGGGGCTGGAACATCACTGGTAACTGGTTCTTGCAGGCCCTAATGTGGTCTCAGGACACACCAATCATCAAGGACGGAAAGATCAACCTTGGTGGTTCAGCTGGCCTTAAAGCACTTGAGCAAATGAAGGCAATTTTTGACGGCTGCAAGATGAAGAACCTCAAATGGAAAGCGGCTCTCAAGTCATTCTCCGCCGGTAAAATCGCCATGATGTACTGGTCAACCTCGGCACTTGGCGCTGTTGAGCGTGCCAAGGGTGACTTCGAACTTAAAACCTATGAATTCCCTGGTTTTAAAGCAGGACCAATGGGGCTGCCAGCAGGTGGCAACTCTGCATTGATGGTTTCACAATCCAAAGATCCAGCAGTTCTGGCTGCATCTTGGACTTTCCTTAAGTACATCACCTCGGGCCTAGGCGCTGCGGCAGTTGCTGAAACGACTGGCTACATGCCACCTAACAAAGCGGCAAACGATATTATCCTTAAGGATTTCTATGCTGCGAACCCAAACAAGCAAACGGCTGTTCGTCAGGCAGGTTTACTGCGTGAGTGGCAGGCATATCCTGGTGATAAGGGCTTGGCGGTAACTCAGGTGCTTTATGACGCCATGGAGGGAATACTGTTGGGTGACCATACCGACATGAAGAAACTTCAGGCTGAGTTGCAAGAAGAAATCGGCGATATGCTGCCGAAGTAAGGTTCGGCAGGAAAGCAGAAAACTTTTCTATCTCCTTGGAGGCCTTGTCAGGGCTTATGCCCCGGCCGGGCCTCCACTGGGGCTTCTTCAATCCATCTTTTTTCATTGATGCTCCGCTCGCGGGGTTTACTTTATAATCAAGACCATAGCCACCCACGCTGAACGCAACGCGACGGTTATTGACAGTGATAATCAAGGGCGCCTCGCACTGTGCCAACGAGTTGCGTGCTTACCCATAGTTTGTCGGCTAATGGGTGGCGAGAGGACAGCCTATGTTGATTGCGCAAATATCTGACCTTCACTGCCGCGAAGCAGGGGCCGGGGTCATTCTAGGGTGCGACAATAATAGCAATATCGCGCTCGCCATTGCCCGCCTGAACGGCCTTTCGCCACGCCCCGATGTGGTTATTGCAACTGGCGATTTGACCAGTGCCGGTCGGTCGGACCAATACGCGGCCCTTGCGGCACTCATCGAACCCCTCGAAATTCCGCTCTACCTGCTTCCTGGAAATCATGACGAGCGCCGGCCGCTGCTTCATGCGTTCGCCGGGCAATATGGTCTCGTCGATGACGGTTATGATTATGTTCGCACCGTTAACGATGACGGCCCACTCAGGCTCGTCGCTCTCGATACCTCTATCGCCGAGCACCATCACGGAGTGTTTCCAGAAGACCGTGCTGCATGGTTGGACGAGGTGCTCGGGGCTGCGCCCGAAAAGCCGACACTGATTTTTATGCATCACCCGCCTTTCGAAACCGGTATCTGGTGGATGGACCGCCTAGGTATTCTCGACGGACTTGACCGCCTCGCCGTGGTGTTGGGCCGCCACAATCAGGTC
>CAUZRD010000238.1:0-2756 GCA_963582255.1 Alphaproteobacteria bacterium
CACTTGGAATTTATCAATAACTCAACGCGTTATCTCACTGCATTAGGGGTGTAGTGGTCGTAGCCGATTCTCGGCGAGTGAAGTCCTGCCGCCTTGGCCAATTTCCCGTTCTAGTTATTTTGTCGTCGTATCTAGGTGTCGTAATAATTTGTTTCGGTTTCGATTTTTTCCAAAGTCTAAACCGTTGTTGCTGAATAGCGATTTCAGAGGTTGTGGGTTTTAGTCTCAGCGTGTTGCTATTTTATAGCGGAGCAGTGTTAAGGACCGTCTCATTGTGCGGAATAAGTCGAAAAAGCCGTCTCAATGCAACAAAAAAGCACACTTGACTGTTTTAAGGAAAGCAGGCAAGTTACAGGGACCAAAAACAGGGGATATCTATGGGATTTCTAAACAGGGTGAGGCGGTTGAATGCGGGGGCTTTAAGTCGCGCAGGATTGATCGGGATTCTATCGAGCAGTGTTGCGTTTTTAAGTGGCGCGCCAGTGTATGCCAGTGAGCGATCGTTGGTGCTAGAAGAGGTCATCGTTACTGCGCGAAAGAAAGATGAGTCGATCCAGGACGTCCCGGGAGCGGTAACGGCGATCACCGGGCAACTTAAAGAAGGCAGCGTGCGTCGTTTGGAAGATATCCAAGCCTTCGCGCCGAACTTGTTCATTAACCGCACCCCGGGTATTGCCAGTGGTGCCGCGATTACGATTAGAGGCGTGGCGTCACTTGAAAGTGATAAGAGCTTTGAGCCGTCGATTGGTGTGGTGATGGACGGTATGTTCTTGGGCACCTCCAGCGGCGTGCTCCTGGATAACTTTGATATTGAACGGATCGAAGTACTCCGTGGTCCCCAGGGAACGTTGTTCGGAAAGAACACGACCGGCGGGATTCTAAACGTGATTCGGACGCCGGTTTCGCTGAATGATATGAGCGTAGATCTAAGCGCGACGGCTGGCAGTTATGGTCGTCAAGATATGAAGGCGGTCGTACAGGTGCCGATTATTCAAGATACCTTAGGGTTAAAGCTGTTTGCCGCGAATGTCCAACATGATGGGCACGTGTACAACACCACGCTTAAAAGGGATGCGGGTGGCGATGACAAGGCCAACTATGGTTTTGCTGCACTCTGGGCGCCGAGCGACAGTTTTAATATGAAACTGCATTACGAAGTGATGAAAGATCAGAGTGAGCAAGGTGTTTACACTAACCGAAATGTTGTTGGCGAGCTTGCCTGTACCATCACCGCAATCGGATTTGATCCCGACAACGGCTGTGAAAAAGATGCCAATGATGGGCCCGATATCACAGAATCGGATAGCGCGAATTACAGTGATAATAGCTATAAATCGACGATTCTAACGGCGAATTACGATACTGATAGCTTCCTGTATACCTATATTTACTCACAACGTGATATGGATGAGGAAAATTTGCAAGATTTTGACGGCTCTGCAGCGGATCTGCTCAGCATGAATTTCTTTAACGACTGGAAACAAACGAGTCACGAATTTAGAATCACGTCGCAGTTTTCGGAAACCTTCCAATTCATTGCAGGCGTTTATGATTGGGAATCGGACTTCAAACAGCGTTGGGATGTTTATGACTTGTTTTATCAGCTGTCTCGCTTAGGCGTTCCGCCTTGGGGAACCGGTAGACAGGGTGTTGAAGGCTATTCTGATGTCTTTCCTTGGGAATCAGACGTGGCGGGCAATAATGGTCAGACTCAGGTTACCACTTCTACGGCACTCTTCTTCTCAGGCGACTGGTACTTGAATGACCAGTGGACAGCCACATTGGGCTTTCGCAAAACGAAAGAAGAAAAAGATTTTGTGGGCGGTGCCTCGGCGCCCGGTTACTACCCGTTAAGAGGGGAAGCATGGCCGGGTATTTTTAACCCGTATTTCGCTAAAGCAGAGTGGAACGAAACCACACCAAAATTGGGCTTAAGATTCCAAGCAACGGATGACGCGATGTACTACGCGTCGTATAGTGAAGGTTTTAAGAGTGGTGGGTTCTTTGCGCGTCAAGCCAACTATCTGATCGATCCGTCTTATGAACCGGAGTATGTCAAAAACTACGAGTTTGGTTGGAAGACCACGCTCCAAGAGGGTCGAATGATCTTTAATGGCGCCATCTTCAGATCGGACTACGATGATAAGCAAGAATCAATTTTGATTCCGGTCGATCTCTCAAATGTTGCAACGGTTGTACGAAATGCCTCGTCTCTTGAGATGACTGGCCTTGAGTTGGAAGTTATGTATCAGATGACCGAGTCCTGGAACACGATGATCACGTACGGTTATTTGAAGTCTGAGTATGCCAATTATCTTGCTGATCTGAACGGTGATAATTTGATCACAGACAACTCCGCTTTAGTGCCCCGTAATACGCCTGAGAACACGCTTGGGATAACGGCGGCGTACACAACGCAAGTCGGAAATGGCGATCTTAAAGCAAGATTGTCCTACCGATATCGGGGTGAGATGGAAGCTGATTCGTCGAATAACCCGTTAGGGCATCTGGACAGCATCACGAACCTAAATGGGAATATCACCTACGATATGGAAAACTACAGCATCTCGGTCTGGGGTCGAAACATGACGGATCAAAGAGAGCAGCGCTGGGGCACGATTGGTGGTTTAACCTCTCGTGGCTGGTGGAATGAGCCTGCGACTTATGGGGTCACGTTGTCGGCTTCTTTTTAAGAGGTTCTCGACATCGATAATAGGGAAAAGGGCGCTTTAAGCGCCCTTTTTTTGGGTTAAAAT
>CAUZRD010000239.1:0-2694 GCA_963582255.1 Alphaproteobacteria bacterium
CAAATGGGTTACAAAACACCGCTGTTTGACCCTTAATCTACCCCTATTTCGTGCTCATATAAGCCTTGAAACTCATATCTAATTTCAACTTGTAGTCGTGTTTCGTTCCATACCAACGCAGTAGCGCCTGATGTGTAGATCTGTGGTGGCCTAGGAGCAGGGGTTACTGAGCCCAATCGCTACAGTTGAGACGCAGGACCACGGACCGAGCCCCTCGGATCAAGGGCCCGTGCGCCTTGGACCGAGTCCCTCAGAATGATATCAAATTTCGCTCGGGTCACGCCGCAGTTCCGCGACGAGAAAGTCGACTGTGACTTTGATTTTTTGCAGCCGAAATTTTGGTGGGTGATAAAGCAAGTAGATACCGCTTTTTGTATTACCGCTCACCGAAAGAGGTCCGTCTTCAAGATTCAGTATCTGCAATCGCCCGTTCTCAATATCTCTGGCCACCCCCCACCTGGGAAGAAACGCAATACCGCGCCCGGCGGTGACTCTGTCGAGCAGTGACTGCCCGCTGTTGCTGACGTACTTTGGAGTCAGATCAATCCCCTTCCAAACGCCGTCCCGAAGCACAAGCCAGTCTAGAATGCGGTGTGGTGTACGATACATAAAAACGGGGTGATCTCTTAACTTTCTTGAATTGCTCGGCGAACCGTTTTGCGCGATGTAATCCGGTGAGGCTACCAGAACGAACTTGTTGTCACTAAGGTGACGGGCAACAATTTGATCAGGTAACGTTGAAGCTGCGCGGATCGCGATATCTACATCATTAGTGGAAAGACTGATCACCTGATCGGTAAAGTTCACATCAAAATCAATACTCTCATACAGGTGATGCAATTTTTCTAATGCTGGCAGGACAAACCGTTCGCCATACCCCGGCATCGCCGTAATTCTCAGCATTCCAGACGGCGCCTTCGATTGGGCGCCAACTAATTCGTCAGCCATTTCGAGTGACTGTAGCGCGCCGGTGACTTGACCAAGGTAGAGTATTCCCAAATCTGTCAGCCGTACTGATCTCGTCGTTCGCTCGAACAGTGCAGCGCCAAGCTCACCTTCAAGATTCTTGATGCGGCGCGAGACTGAAGAAGACGGCACCCGAAAGTGATCGGCAGTTTCGCTGAAGTTCAAAGTGTCAGCCAGTTTAACAAAGTACCGCAGGGCACGAAGTCGATCCATGATTACCTCAACCAATCTCTATTGTTGCCTATTAGGCATAAATGATTTCGATAATCTAGCCCTTATTTTGTTTGTGCCCCAATGCTATATGCAAGTTAATAAATGAATGAAAGCTAAAGGTACACCATGAAAGTTGCATTATTCCAAGACTACGCCGCCCCAGTTGAAATTGCCGAGATCCCGAAACCGACTCTGAAAGATGACTCGGTTCTGATCGAAGTGCATGCTGCAAGCCTAAACCCAATCGATAACATCTTGCGAGCAGGTTATATGAAAGACTTTCTCCCGCTCACTTTCCCGCATGTGATGGGCTACGATGTGTCGGGCGATGTGGTCGAAGTTGGCAAGAACGTCCAAAGCGTCAAAGTTGGCGATGCTGTCTTTGCGCGCCCAAATCAAGATGACGCCGGCGCGATTGCCGAATTTGCTCGCGTTAAAGAGAATGAACTGGCGATCATACCAGTAAATTTAAGTTATACGGACGCCGCCTCTGTCCCGTTGGCAGGTCTGACTGCCTGGCAGGCGCTAGTTACTAAAGGAAATCTCAAAGAAGGTGATAAGGTTCTAATCCATGCCGGTTCCGGCGGTGTAGGCACATACGCGATCCAGATCGCCAAGCATTTGGGTGCCTATGTTGCCACCACAACAAGTGCCAAGAACGCCGAACTTGTTCAAAGCCTTGGTGCGGATCTTGTGATCGACTACAAAGCTAAAAAAATAGAAAATGAACTGTCCGAGTACGATCTCGTGGTGGATATGTTGGGCGGCGAAACGATGGCCAACTCCTTTAAGGTACTCAAGAAGGGAGGCACCCTCATTTCGATCAAAGGTCAGGACACCGACGGGCTTGCCGAAAAATATGGTATCCGGTTCGAGGCGTTTTTTATGTCGCCAGACGGCAATATGTTGGCAGAGCTTGGTGCTTTGATCAGCGATGGTATCGTCAAACCCGTCATCGACAGCGTTTTCCCCATGGAACAGGCCCCGGCAGCATATGATCGATTGGCAACTGGACACACCGTCGGCAAGATTGTGGTTACGATCAAATAAGTACCGTCCTGGCTTTTATCTCGACGGGATGATGCCAACGGATGAACTTGTAACAACTGTAAATCAGGATGAAAAAATTATCATGTTAAAAAAACTTCTAGGCATTGCGCCAATTCCAACAGAAGATGAAACTTTTACCCCATCGCCAATTGCATTGAAATTGGCCACGTCACCCACTACGAATTATGATGGCGGCGCTTATCCAAACCCATACAGAGGAGGGAAGCTGCGCGTTCTTATGATCCTTACCGAAGAACGCAACATGGTCATGGCCAACGGAAAGAAGTTTTCGACCGGCAATCACCCTGTAGAGATGGCTTTGCCGATGCTGCACCTTTTGAACGCTGGGTTTGAGATCGATGTTGTCACCCCCACTGGTGCACCGGCGGCAATCGAAATGTGGGCGATGCCTGAAAAAGATGCCGCGGTCAAAAAACTGTTTAGCGATTTTGCAGATGTGCTCGA
>CAUZRD010000240.1:0-2689 GCA_963582255.1 Alphaproteobacteria bacterium
ATTAATCGGGTCGGTGACGAATTCGGTATTGCTACCCTTGATATGAGCAGCGGCCAATTTCAAGTGATGGAAGTGGGTAGTCAAGAAGAACTGCATAGTGAACTTCAACGCTTAAATCCGGTTGAGTTATTAATTGCCGAAGATTTGAGCGGTTTAGACTTCTTAGAAAAACGTATTGGTCTGCGCCGACGTGGCCCGTGGGAATTCGATTTAGATACGGCACAAAGGCAGCTTAACAAACATTTTGCAACCCATGATCTCACCGGTTTCGGCTGCGGTCATCTCACCCTAGCAATAGGTGCTGCCGGCTGCCTATTTCAATATGCACGAGATACACAACGCAGTAATCTGCCCCATATACGAGCCATTACAGCAGAAAATCGTGACCATGCCGTAATACTGGATCCGTCGAGTAGACGAAACCTTGAGCTTGATACTAATTTATCGGGCGGGTCTGAAAATACCTTGCTTGAAGTTCTAGATACAACAGCAACTACTATGGCCAGTCGACTTCTTCGCCGCTGGTTGAATCGGCCACTGCAGGATATAAATACATTAAAAAACAGACAACATAGTATTGCCGAACTTCAAGCCAATTTTTTGCATGAGAACTTGCACGAGTCTCTGAAGCATGTGGGTGATATGGAGCGTATTCTCACCCGAGTAGCTCTACGCTCAGCACGACCCCGCGATTTAACACGATTGCATGCGTCGCTAGCCACACTACCGGAGATTGCCTCAGCGCTCAGCTCTTGCAAATTAGAGCATCTAACCAACCTTGCCAAGTTAGCCAGACCATTACCCCATCTGGTTGATCTACTTAGTACCTCTATCAAAGAAAACCCCCCAATGGTGATTCGTGATGGCGGTGTCATTGCCGACGGATATGATGAGGAGCTCGACGAGCTTCGTGCACTGAACACCAATGCCGGTGAGTTTTTATTGGCGATGGAGGAAAGAGAGAAGATTGCGACCGGAATATCCACCCTCAAAGTCGGTTACAACCGTGTTCATGGTTACTATATTGAAATTTCTCGCGGGCAGAGCGATAACGCACCGGTAGAATATATTCGCCGTCAAACGCTCAAAAATGCGGAGCGTTTTATCACTCCAGAGTTAAAAACCTTTGAAGATAAGGCGTTAAGTGCCAAGAGCCGATCCTTAGCGCGTGAAAAGTACCTCTATGAACAACTACTTGAAACACTTAACAAAGACTTATCCATCCTCCAGAAATGTGCGGCAGCCATCGCTGAAATTGATGTTTTAGCCACACTTGCAGAGCGAGCCTACAGCCTTAATTTTTGCCAGCCAACGCTGAAGTGTGAACCTGGCATCGATATTCAAGGTGGTCGGCATCCTGTCGTAGAGCAAGTTTCTAGTGATCCCTTTGTCGCCAACCAGCTTGTTATGAACAACGATCGAAAAATGCTTATTATTACTGGGCCCAACATGGGTGGTAAGTCGACTTATATGCGTCAAGCGGCCCTTATCGTTCTGCTGGCTCAAATAGGCAGTTTTGTGCCGGCGACCTCGGCCATTATTGGTTTAACTGACCGACTATATACCCGTATAGGATCGTCTGATGACCTCGCTGGTGGACGATCTACCTTTATGGTGGAGATGACGGAAACCGCTAACATTCTCCACAATGCTACGGACCGAAGCCTCGTTCTTATGGATGAGGTTGGCCGAGGGACAAGTACCTTTGATGGGCTATCTTTAGCCTGGGCATGCGCATTTTATCTCGCAAAAACTGTCAAGGCATTCACACTCTTTGCCACTCATTATTTTGAGTTGACATCGTTACCGGAAAAAGTCGAGGGTGCAATTAACGTGCATCTAGATGCGACAGAATACAATGACAGCATTGTCTTCATGCATAGTGTGCAGGATGGGGCAGCAAGTCAAAGTTATGGTATTCAAGTAGCGAAACTTGCAGGTATTCCTAGCCCTGTTCTTGATCTTGCGCGAGCAGAATTAGCACTGTTAGAAACAGGGGCTCAGTCAACTGTAGCTTTAGGCGATAATATTCTTGCTGATGCATTGCCTAGCCAGAGTGAACTGCCGCTAGCACCTATTAATTCAGCCCTACAAAAACGCCTAGATACTATGCTGCCTGATGAACTGTCACCTAAACAGGCGCTTGATCTAATTTATGAGCTAAAAAGGTTAAGGTAACGTAACCAAGAATGATCAAAAAGGCCCATAAAAATGCCTATCGTGACGGTAATTGGTCATAGCATACTGGTATACTGCCGCCCAAATGAATCATCAAAGTATTTTTTAAGAGAAGCATCGAATGACTTTTATTGTTGGTGACAATTGCATTAAGTGTAAACACACCGACTGTGTTGAAGTGTGTCCTGTCGATTGCTTTTATGAAGGCCCTAATTTTTTAGTTATTCATCCTGATGAATGTATTGATTGTGCCTTATGCGAACCCGAATGCCCTGTAGATGCAATCTTCGCAGAAGATGAGGTACCTGAAGGCCAAGAAATATTTGCAGCCCTTAATAGCGAGCTTGCCGAAATTTGGCCAAACATCACTGAGGAAAAAGAATCTCCTCCGGATGCCGATGAGTGGAATGGAGTTGAAAATAAGCTTCAATATTTAGAACGATAGATAGTTTTAAACTAGATATTACTTTCAGATACGTTAAACTGCGTTTCTCGTCTGTGCACCCGTAGC
>CAUZRD010000241.1:0-2641 GCA_963582255.1 Alphaproteobacteria bacterium
TATCTCTTTTCATGAAACAGCAAAGCTCTCCAAAGAAGCCTACACCGCCTTGATGGCGCGATCAGAAGCGGACCTTTCTGTCTTCATGGAAAAGGTCCTGCCCATCATTGAGGCTGTTAAAACTGAAGGCGACGCGGCCTTGGTTCGGTTCGGACAAGACTTTGATGGTGCAAAGCCTCTAACGAAGGAGACACTCAAGGCATCTGAGGCTGAGTTTTTAGCCGCATTTGAAGCTTTAGATGACGAGGTTATCGAAGCCATTCGTCATGGCATTAAGAATATCAAGAGCTTCCATGAAGAGCAAAAACCTAAGGCCATGTGGTTCAAGGAAATTCAACCTGGGGCTTTCGCAGGCGATCGCTATTCACCGATACAGTCCGTTGCTCTTTACGTACCACGCGGGAAAGGTGCATTCCCTTCTGTGACGATGATGACCTCGGTTCCCGCGATGGTTGCTGAAGTGCCAAACTTGGCAATCTTCACCCCTCCAACGACCGATGGATCTGTAGATGCCGCGACGCTCGTCGCGGCTCGAATTGCTGGTGTTGAAACTGTCTACAAATGTGGCGGCGCTCAAGCGGTCGCGGCTGCGGCATACGGTACAGAAACTATAAAGCCAACACTAAAGATTGTTGGCCCAGGGAGCCCATGGGTTGTCGCAGCAAAGCGCCAACTTTCAGGCATTATTGATCCTGGCCTTCCAGCAGGTCCTTCAGAAGCAATCATTTTTGCGGATGAGACAGTTGATGGTGGACTGGCAGCGCTTGATTTGCTCATTGAGGCTGAACACGGCCCAGATAGCTCAGCATATCTTGTAACGCATTCACGCAAAGTGGCAGAAGAGGCGATGGCAGCACTTCCCGAACACTGGGCAAATATGAGCGAACAGCGCGTAGAGTTCTCGAAGGCGGTACTAACCGGTCCGACAGGGGGCATTATTCTTACGTCGTCCTTGGCGGAGAGCTACAAATTCATAAACGATTATGCTCCTGAACATCTCGAACTATTGTCAAAAGAACCATTTGAACACTTAGGGCACATCACGGAAGCGTCTGAAATTCTAATGGGACCACATACACCTGTTTCCATCGGTAACTTCGCTTTGGGTCCGAATGCCGTTTTGCCGACCAGCCAAGGCGCGCGTACATACGGACCTCTTTCTGTGCATGATTTCGTCAAATGTTGCTCAATTGGATACGTCACGAAACCTGCCTATCCAGAAATGGCACGTAACGCGAAAATTTTGGCTGAATATGAAGGCTTCGACGCACATGCGAATGCTGTCTCTGAAATCCGGAACAAGTATCTATAGGGAACTATAATGCGGTCAGTAAGGCTTCACAAAACAGGTGATATTAGGTTCGAAAACATTGATTTTCCGGAAGAACCTCGACCGAATGAGGTCCTGATTGCGGTAGCTTTTGCGGGCATTTGTGGGTCTGACATTCATAACTATAAGACGGGACAGTGGATATCGCGTGCCCCGTCTACCGCAGGCCACGAGTTTTCTGGTGTCATCGACAAGGTCGGGAGTAATGTCAAAGATCTAAAAGCAGGTGATCAGATCGTCGCGGACTCTCGATACTATTGCGATTCATGCGAAAATTGTCTGGCTGGAGACCAACATCTTTGTAAAAATCTTGGGTTCATTGGAGAGGCAATCGACGGTGGTTTTGCAGAGTACATCATCCTTCCAGAGAAGCTCGTTCTTAAGTGTGGGCAGGATGCCAGACTAGATATTGTAGCACTCGCTGAACCACTTGCCGTTGGACTTCACGCGCTTTCGAGGATGAATTTATACGATGACCAACCGCTGTTGATCGTGGGTTGTGGACCCATCGGGGCGCTGTCTGCTGTTGCTTCCGCTGTTACATCAAATCGGAAGCTCCTGGTGAGCGACATCAATCAAGACCGCCAATCACTTGTGGCCGAGTTAGCAAACGCGCAGCCCGTGTCTCTAAAGGAATTCGATCAATTTCAAAACCTGACAAGGCAAGTCATACGCAATGCGCTAGATACAACCGGAAACACTGGAGTGATTTCACAACTGATCAGCCAAATGACGGGTAGCAAGATTTGCTTGGTAGGCATCGGTGCGGGCAAGATAGAGCTTGATCCGGTCGAGCTTGTAGAAAAAGAAAACTCTCTGTTAGGAGTTCACGCGTTCAAGGACGAGTTGAAACAAGCAGTAGAATTATTGGCCAAGTACCCAGATCAGTTTAGTCGGGTCATTGGTCCTTATATCTCGCTTGAAGCTACACCCGCGAGTTATGCTCAGCTCTCAAAGGGCCAGTCATCAGGCATCAAAACAATGATCGAGATCCCCCGTGAACACAGCTGAAGCAGGAAATCCAACTTCTCGGACAGCATTTATACGAACGCTGGCAAGTAGGGATCCCCGTGCTGCCGAAGCAGAACTAGTCAAATTTTTGGGGGATGTCTTCGATGTAGAAATCGACGATCTGTCCATAAACCAAGATCAATATTCGTTGAACTCGCTCAACGGCTTTCTGACAATCAACGATGAGCCATTCTTCTTTAAGTTCCACCAAGAAGACGGTGAAGAAAACATGAGCGGCGAATATTATCGTGCTGATCTGATTGAAAAAGCAAATTTGCCAATCGACATGCCAGTGATGAC
>CAUZRD010000242.1:0-2616 GCA_963582255.1 Alphaproteobacteria bacterium
TGTACATGACCACAGAGCGCGTTGCATCGCCCGGACCTCCATTTGTAAGAATTCTAATGGAGTCAAAGACTTGCAAACCACCAATTGTTGCATATGTGACAAGGAAGAGAAGTACAGGAGAAATAAAAGGAATTTTAATTCTAATCCACATGGTCCACTCTGTTACGCCGTCAATTTTGGCAGCCTCAATCAGTGATTTTGGAACTCCCTGCAAAGCAGCTAAAATGATGATGATAAAAAAACCGATATTCTTCCAGACGTCGACCAAAATGATCGAATATATTGCGATATCGCCATTAGACAACCAGCCAATTTTTTCAAATCCGAGCAACTGAACATAATAGTTGAGGATCCCAAGGTCGGTGGCAAAAAGAAATTTCCAGATAAAGGATACGAACGCTAAAGAGGTCAAAACTGGAAGAAAGTAGGCCAAGCGCAGAAAATAGAGAATGAATTTTGGGTATTTTCGGTCCATAAATACCGCCAACAGCAACCCCCCGCCCACATTTCCGATGACAGACATGGAAATGAATAAAAAGGTGTTACGGAAAGTAGTCCAAAAGCGCGGATCACCCAGAACCCAATCGTAGTTCCTAAAACCGACATAGGTCATATCAAGTGTCAACCGATCAAGGTCCAATACCGACAGCGCAAGCGCTGCGGCGAGTGGTAGCGCAATAAACAGTGCATAAAGCACATAGGCTGGCGTCAGAAAAAGATATCCTGCTCGCGCCTCTCTTCGAGACAGCACCGACATTCTAAGACCCCCTCAATAAAAATAGCCCCAGCCAACAATATCGCGGGCTGGGGCTTGTGTATCGATTAAGGGCTCTCTTGTATTTTTCGTGGTATTGAAGTATTGTGAAATCAATCGGTTACATGAATTCTTCATCAGCGTAGGAGAGGGAAATGGATACATTTGAGATACCTTTAGGAATTGCAGAGGTTAAGATTGAAAAAGTGGAAACCACGCTAAGGAGGTGACTTTGTCATTACGGTAAGAAGTAGCATTGAGGAAACAAATTGTCATAAATGCGGAAAAATCACTACCAAGTTTCATGGGCATGATCAAGCGATTACCCTTCGTCATTTATCGATTTTAGGTAAGGAAACTTACATTCGAATCTTTCCAAAGAGATGTCAATGTAGTGATTGTAATGGTTCAACAACAACGCACCTGAAACTCGCGAACGCATGCCGGCCAATAGATTGGGTTCGATTTCGTTAAAAACAGCGCTTGCGGCTGGATCGCCTTCGACAAGCGCGTCAAGGTTCATCAAAAGACCTTTGCCCGCTATTTCTTCAAAACCTTCAATAGCTGTCGCAAACACGTCAACCTTATTTCCGGTGGCGAGTTCGTTGAGGAAACCGTTTGAATACTCACCCCAACCGTTTGCGGGTGTGCCGAAAAGTGTTTTCACGGTTACATTTGGAAACCGCCCAGCGAACCGTTCAATTGCTTTATCAGTCGATG
Organism: Alphaproteobacteria bacterium; assembly: GCA_963582255.1. Taxonomy (GTDB): domain Bacteria; phylum Pseudomonadota; class Alphaproteobacteria; order Rhizobiales; family TMED25; genus CAUZRD01. The sequence continues at coordinate 1,475 of CAUZRD010000242.1, forward strand.
CAATAATTTGGGGGTTGTCCCATTGATATACTGTGAGAGTCGCCGTGATACCCGCTGGAACTTCTGCAAATGCCATTGATGCCATGACGAGCAAGCCAAGAGTGGCAGAAAGGGTTCTTCGTTTCATCATTTTTTCTCCTGTTAAAGTTTAGTTAATTTTGTTTTTTCGATGCGCGCTCCATAGAGCGGGTCATTTCGCGTTCCATCGCCGCAATCGTGGTATCCAGATCTTGGTTTTCGGTTAGATACGCCTCGAGATGACGCATAAAGATCTCTTCCATTTCGGCAAAGTTGCCAGGTGATGGAACAGGAATAGCAACTGCTGCAGAATCATAGAAACGTTCTGCGTGGTCAGGCCAAGCAGTCCATTCGTCTGATACAGCAAATCTGCGCCAGGAAGGAATCGAAACGTTCGAGTCGGCTAGTTCTTGTTGATAGAACTCGCCTGTCAGTTCCTGAACAAATTCCCAAGCCAGATCGGGGTTCTCCGATGCGGCAGTTACACCAACACCGCCGATACCAAATACGGTTGTCGCAACTTTGTTGCGTGGGAAGTTGGCTACACCAATGCGCTCGTTACCAGCTGCGCGCAGGCTGGGTACAGGCCAGTGACCGGCAGTTGACATCGCAATTAGGCCAGCAGCCAGTTTGTCATCCTGATAACCAGTCATTGCGAAACTCGCAGTGGAACCGTCCACGTGGATCAAATCGGAAATGAACTGAAGCGATTCGCGGAATTCAGGAGACGACACAGTGACTTTGGTCCATGTTGAATCAAGATAGCCAGTATTGTTGGTTAGCAACCAAGGCTGAAGGCCGAAGTTACCACCGGGCAGTGCAAAGCCAAAGCGGCTTACATTGCCGTTGTCATCTTTGACTGTCAGTGCTTGCGCAGTTGCTGCAAAGTCTTTCCAAGTCCAATCGTCAGCCGGGTAATCGATACCTGCTTCATCAAACATGTTCATGTTGTAATAAACAACAATGTTGTTCCATTCGGTTGGGAAATAGTTCAAGTCACCTGAAACTCGCGAACGCATGCCGGCCAATAGATTGGGTTCGATTTCGTTAAAAACAGCGCTTGCGGCTGGATCGCCTTCGACAAGCGCGTCAAGGTTCATCAAAAGACCTTTGCCCGCTATTTC
>CAUZRD010000243.1:0-2579 GCA_963582255.1 Alphaproteobacteria bacterium
AACGGAAGCGGTGAAGAAGATTTATTGCGAGCTATTGTCCGGATATTATTTAGTTAATTTTTAAATGAACCAGCCAAAGGCAGGGGTAAGAAGCTAGTGATGTGAGTTGACGAATTCATACTCCCAAGCAAGCCCTTCTTTCGAAGGAAGTCCTCAGCGGAGATACCAATTAGCAATGATTGCGCCCTGGGAGATTAGGGTAAATAAAAGAAATTGACTCTATTGTAATAACATAAGGTATCATTGAATTGGCGCTAAACTATTGTAAGTTATGACTACGCTAAACAATAAGACCCCGTTCCATTGCTGCGGTTAGGCGCCGTGCAAACTCAGATGGGTCGGCCAATGGCTCCCCTTCAACGATGCATGCCTGATCCAACAAGAGACGCACCGTCTCGTCGACCGCTGACTTATCACCGTCCCCGACCGCAGCCTCGGCCAAGCGGCGAACCAGGGCATGCTTGCCGTTGATTTCGAGAACCTTTGTCGATATTGCATCCAAACGCTGGTGCTGTTTTAAGATTCGTTGCAGATGCATATCAATATCCCCCTCATCCGCTACAAGGCAGACTGGGCTGTCGGTCAGCCTCTGGGAGATACGTACATCTTTGATCCGGCCTTCAAGCGCAGACTTAATTTGCTCGATAAGCGGGGCCAAATCCGGTTGAGCCTCATTTTCATCTATTTTTTCGTTATCATCACTAGACAGCGGAATGTTGGAGAGTTCTGCCTGCCCGCGTGTCACGGATCGAAACGGCTTTTCCTTGTACAACTCGACCGAGGTTGACCAAAACTCATCAACGGGGTCAGTCATGAACAGAACTTCAATGCCGCGCGCTCGAAAGCCTTCTAACTGCGGTGAATTTCTGACGGCTTCCATTGAGTCTCCAGGGATATAATAGATGGCGTCCTGCCCCGGTTTCATCCGCTCGACATAGCTATTAAGGCTGACTAGGTCATCAGTAAACGTGCCGTTAAATCTAGCAAGGCCTAGAATTGTCTCGCGCTGTTCAGGGTCTTCGTAGAGGCCTTCTTTTAGGACAGCACCAAAATTGGTCCAGAATGCTTTATAGGCATCCGGCTCCTTTTCTGCCTTGCGTCCTAGTTCTGTAAAAATACGCTTTACCAGCGCTTTACGGATGCGTCCAATGACGGGATCGTGTTGCAGCATTTCGCGACTGATATTTAAAGAAATATCCTCGGAATCGACAATACCTCGCATAAACCGAAGGTATGGCGGTAGAAGATCCTCGCAATCTTCGGTTATGAACACCCTGCGGACGTATAGCTTCACTTTTGCTTTGCGCTCTGTGCTGAACAGATCAAAGGGTTGATTCGAAGGCACAAAGAGCAACGCAGTGTATTCGATTCGACCCTCTGCCCTGAAATGCAAGGTAACCCAAGGATCGCCAAATGTGTGACCGACGTCATTAAAGAATTCCCGGTATTGCTCCGCCGTCACCTCAGATTTAGGCCGGGTCCACAGCGCCGTCGCTTTATTGACGGCGGCATCGTCGTTAGATTTGCCTCCAACTTCAGATAAAAATATAGGTTGGGCAATATGATCCGAATAAGTCTTGATGATATGTCGTAAGCGAGTGTCTTCTAGGAATTCCTTATGCTCCTTACGCAGAGTGAGGCGGATATCAGTACCACGGCCTTCACGACCGGACAGCAGGCTATCAACTTCCTCCACCGTGAATTCACCCTTTCCGTCTGATCGCCACATCCAAGCTTGTGTTTGTCCTGCCTTGCGGCTGGTAACTTCGACAGTATCGGAGACCATGAAAGAGGAATAGAAGCCAACGCCAAATTGACCGATTTGCGATACATCAGCGCGCGGAGACTTTCCCTTCTTGGTTTTGGCCGCAGGCACGGCTTGTGTTAGTTGCTCTACAAAAGAAGCTGTTCCGGAGCGGGCGATCGTGCCTAGATTGCTTATCAGTTCTTCACGGTCCATGCCGATGCCGTTATCGGAAATTGTTAGGGTGCGCTCCTTCGCATTGGATGCGATGCGAATTTGAAAACCTGCATCATTGTCAATAAGATTTGGCTGAGTGAGAGATTCGTGGCGAAGTTTGTCGCAGGCGTCGGCTGCGTTGGATATCAGCTCACGAAGGAAAATTTCTTTTTGGCTATAGAGCGCATTGGCGACAATATCGAGAAGCTTGCCCACTTCAGCTTCGAATGCGCGGGTTTCCACTGCCATTTTTAACCCCTTTAACTTGATCCTGCTCCAACGTAACCTATTTGGTTTCGTTAGATATGTTTTTGGCGGCGTAGCCGGCAAGGGGTAATAATATTTCCCCCGATATTATCTGCAAGGTTCTTGACCTATTTGAAGAGTAACGAAAACATAAAATTATGCGAACTCTCATCCACATCTTAGCAACGCCACTCATTTTTTTGGTCGTTTCCTGTTCTAATCAACACACCGAGTTGATCAGCCGCATTCCTCCAGACGCCCTGTTCGCTATTCCGTTGAACGAATTTATACCCCGCGTTCCCGACTATCGGCGGGTTGAACAGGACGGCATATTTACCGAACGAATGGGTTTTAGCCCAGATAGGGGACGCGG
>CAUZRD010000244.1:0-2532 GCA_963582255.1 Alphaproteobacteria bacterium
TCGGGAAACACCTCGTCGGGTTGGGGTGCCTGGTCCAGCATATGATTAGTGATGCCGGTGTAGTGCTCAATAAAACTGTCGACCTTAAAACCCGGTTGTATCAAGTTCTGGTACTTGTCTGTGATCTTTCCGTTTTCCAGCGCCACGGCGCCGACCTCAATGGCGCGGTCACCACCGCCAGCAGACAAACCGGTGGTTTCAAAGTCCAGGACGACTATTCTTTTTTGCAAGAGCGTTGTTTCATAGAAGGGCGGTATGACGTATTTCAGACAGAGTGTACGACAATAACCCCAAAACTGCTGAGTATAGTAATCATTAAGCTCGTTGGCTGATGCGACAGCTCCGCACTATTTCGCTCTTATCCATTGCCGCTTCCTTCATTCACCGAAGTTGCCAAACGTTTGTGCTTATCCGAAGAAGTTTAAGCCGAAAGTTAAAGAAGAAGGAACCAACTACAGAAATATATCTAACCATATTATGGAGGTCCGTGCCTGTGGATTTCTGGACAATACTCGTCTGTCAGTAGATGCGATTGCTGTTCAAATGGGTTTCCAGGACGCCGCTAATTTTCGGCGTGCTTTCAAATCATGGCAAGGATGTTCGCCAGGGGACTATCGAATCAGATCATCGACCTTTGAGTCATAAAGCACCTGAGCAAGCTAGGCCATCAGTTTTGCATCGGTATCGTCAGGTAGTTCACCATTGTTGATGGCTATGTTAATTCGCTTCGCTAATTGGTCGCCAAGCGCCACTGACAAAGGTCGCGTAACTCGCTTGCCTGGTTGACCTGCAGCAAGACTTCAGCGATGCTTGAAGCCTTGCAGGTAGGATTTTGACTTATGGCGCTTAACCCCCAAACCGCAGCTTTCTTAGCACAACTTGCCGCCGGTGCTGATCCCGAGGCACCCCCCATACCGCTATCTCCGGAGACTTCCAGAGCAGGTTACCTCGGCATTGCAGCGGCATTCGGCCCTGGGCCCAATATTCAAAGTGTTCGTGATGTCACGATTCCAGGCTCACAAGGGTCAATACCCCTGAGAATTTATCAAGACCATGATAAGGCCATGGCGCCATGCCTTATCTATTACCATGCGGGTGGTTGGGTCATCGGTGATCTTGATACCCATGACCACCAGTGCAGGCAACTTGCTCAACTCAGCCAAGCGACAATTATTAGTGTCGACTACCGCTTAGCACCCGAGCACCCATTCCCCTCTGGCCATATCGATAGCCTTGATGCGCTTCGATACATCGCCAACAATTCCGACAGCTTTAATATTGATCCAGGAAAAATCGCAATCGGTGGCGATTCAGCGGGCGGCAACCTGGCGGCTTACCTTGCGATCTGTGCGCGGCAAGAATCCATTCCTCTTGTGCTGCAAATCCTGCTATATCCCGTCACCGATGCCCGATCTTATCTTGATGGTGTCGACACGTTTCTATACCCATCGATCAATGAAAATATTGACAGCCCTATATTGACGCTGGAAACAATGCGTTTTTTTGCGCGCGAAACGCTTTCCGGATTAGATCCAGAGAAAACTGTCAGCGACTGGCGCCTTTCCCCAATACTTGCTGAAGACCTTTCAAATCTTGCACCTGCATACATCGCAGTTTGCGAGTATGACCCACTCAGAGATGAGGGCATTGCCTACGCAGCTCGATTAACTGAATTCGGAACATCAGTGGAGCTTTCAATTTGGCAAGGCCAAACTCATTTACTGATGCAACTGGCGCCGGTGACCGATGATGGTCACTCCTTGCTTGAAGAAGTCGTTCTGGCACTGAAAACGGCATTTGAAGGGTTACAAACATGAGCGATCATCCCGTTGCATTGGTCACCGGTGCGGCCCGAGGCATTGGACTTGCGATTGCCCAAAGTTTGATCGCGGCAGGCTATCGCGTCATGGCGGCCGACCTTGGTAGTGACCAGGCATGGAACTATCAACTCGGACAATCCGGAGACATCGCGCAAGCCCTGCAAGCCACGGATGCCACTAGCGATAATGCGCCTCTATACGACATTTGCAATGTGGATGTGACCGATGCTGCAGCTTGCGAGCGAGCTGTTCAATGCACGATTGAGACCTTCGGCCAACTCAACCTCCTGGTTAATAATGCCGGTATCGTTGATTCAGGTCCCATTACGGAATTCAGCGAGGCCGCCTGGGACCAAATTTTTGCCGTTAACACCAAAGGTATTTTCTTGATGTCAAAGGCCGCCATTCCTCACTTAAGAGTTTCCGAAAATGCCAGTATTGTGAATACTGCCTCGATCGCTGGAAAAAAGGGGGTGCCGAATATGGCCGCATACTGCGGCTCAAAATTCGCTGCGATTGGCATCACTCAATCCATGGCGATGGAGCTAGCCGCTGACAAGATCCGTGTTAATGCGATCTGTCCGGGCATTGTAGGAACGGCGATGTGGTTGGATCATTTAATCCCCAAGAATAATGCCGCGAGCGATGCCCCTGTCGATTTTGATACGCGTGCCTCTCAGCTTATCCCAATGGGTGAGCCCCAGACTGCAGA
>CAUZRD010000245.1:0-2515 GCA_963582255.1 Alphaproteobacteria bacterium
CTGGCGCATGCCAGTATCGCTTACACAGAAGTAAGCGCTTAAGAAATGTATGGAACACATTTCTTGCCAGTAAAAAAGTCACCTACAAGGTGTCACTATTAGCCGGGCTGGACTCTAGCAGGAGCCAAAAAACGAATACCTACATCTCCGCCTTATACTCATCCTTCAACTCAACATAGTGATTCGCCGCATACTTCAGAAAATACTTCTCCTTCTCGCCCAATTCACGTATCCGCTTCGCGGGTGAGCCAACATATAAAAAACCGCTCTCCAGGCGTTTGCCCATAGGCACCAGCGAACCCGCGCCCAACATCACATCATCCTCGATCACCGCGCCATCGAGTACCGTCGATGACATACCAATGAGACATCTATCGCCAATACTGCAGGCATGTAAAAGGACCTTGTGTCCGACCACAACATCTTCACCGACGATGGTAGGCAGACCACCGGGAACCAATTCATTATCACTGGCAACATGAATCACACTGCCATCCTGGATATTGCTACGTGCACCAATATGCACGGCCTGATCATCGCCACGAATCACTACCATCGGCCAGATTGACGCGTCTTCACCAATGCTCACATCGCCAATGAGCACCGCCGTTTCATCAATATAGGCTGATTCCGCGATTTCAGGGCTAGTACCACGCAGGCTTCGAATATTCATATTCAGTGTTCTCTTGGTCGGGCTTGTCTCTAAGGGAGCTTAGCTGTGCTGACACAACCCAATGTCCGCACAAATCTGATAAGCTTATTATGCAAAAAATCTTAACTTAATTTCAAATAAACAACACGCGGATTTATTCATTTGCTATGAATACTAATGAGATAAAAAAGTTTTGTGAGCAACGTTGGCAGGAATCAGCCCTGCCAGAACTTGTCGATTACATCCGCATTCCCAACAAATCACCCATGTTTGATACCGATTGGGAAAAGCATGGCTACATGGAAGCCGCAGTCACACAGTTTGAGAACTGGTGTCGAGCTCAAGAAATTCCTGACATGCTTCTCGACGTTGTGCGTCTCGAAGGCAGAACACCTTTAATTTTCATGGACATCAGAGGTGAATCAGAAGACACCGTGTTGTTGTATGGTCACCTCGATAAACAACCGGAAATGAGTGGTTGGCGCGAAGGATTGGGGCCCTGGGAACCGGTGCTTGATGGGGATAAATTATACGGTCGTGGTGGTGCAGATGATGGTTATGCGATTTTTTCTTCGCTGATTGCGATCCAGGCGCTTCAGGCACATAAGATTCCGCATGCAAGATGTGTCGTCATTATCGAGGCCTGTGAAGAAAGCGGCAGTTTTGATTTACCTTTTTATATTGATTCACTCAAAGACCGAATCAGCAACCCTGATCTTGTCATCTGCCTGGATTCCGGCTGTGGCAATTATGATCAACTTTGGAATACAACATCTCTGCGTGGTCTGATCGGTGGCGATCTAACCGTGGAGATCCTCGAAGAAGGTGTTCACTCTGGCGATGCCAGTGGTGTGGTACCATCCAGCTTTCGAATTGTACGACAGATCCTCGAACGTCTCGAAGAATCCAACTCTGGCGTTGTCTCTGCAAACGAATTTAATGTTCAAATCCCGCGACAACGGATCGAGCAAGCTGCAATTGCCGCTGAAGTTTTACAAGACGAAGTCTACGCAAAATTTCCTTTTGTTGGCGAGGCTCAGCCGGCCTCATCTGATCAAGTAGAACTGGTATTGAATCGAACCTGGCGTCCAGCTCTGGCAGTTACTGGCGCAGACGGTTTGCCTTCCATCGACAACGCCGGCAATGTCTTAAGACCAACAACATCGCTAAAGCTATCTCTGCGTATACCGCCAAGCTGTGATGCAAAAGCAGCAACAGACAAATTAAAAGAACTGCTGGAAAATAATCCCCCGTATGGCGCAAAGGTAAAGTTCAAACCCGACTGGGATGCATCGGGTTGGCATGCCCCACCGATGGACGAGTGGCTGGAAAAGGCCATCAATGAAGCCTCCATGAATTATTTTGGTGCAGAGGCGGTGCACATGGGCGAAGGTGGTAGCATTCCCTTCATGGCCATGCTCGGTGAGAAATTTCCCGAAGCGCAATTTTTAATAACTGGTGTACTCGGCCCGCACTCCAATGCCCATGGCCCGAACGAATTCTTACATATACCCACCGCGAAAAAACTAACCTGTTGTGTAGCTGAAGTGATTGCACGACATTATAAATCTACGCAGCAAAGCTGCTGAGGATTAAAATATGAAAACTGGCGTAATCGGACTAGGTGCAATGGGCACAGGCATGGCTTTAAATTTTCATAAAGCCGGTGTTTTGCATGCGGTGTGGAATCGTACCGCATGCAAGGCTGAAGATCTTGCTGCGCAAACTGGCGTCATCTTATGCGGATCGCCGGAGCAACTCGCCGCAGAATGCGAACTCATCATTACCTGCGTCTCTAAAGACAATGATGTGATTGAAATGATTGAACGTATCGCCACTAGCGTTAAGGCCGATGCCATTGTT